>CAMDFT010000080.1 GCA_945897795.1 Limnohabitans sp. Rim8
GGCGGGCAGCAGGCCCGCTTTTTCTGCCCGCTGCAGCAAGGCAATGTTGCCCACGTTGTCGGCCAACTCGGGATGTGCGGCCGTGTGCAAGAGCACCAAATATTGCACGGCAAACTCGGCATCCACCATGCCGCCGGGGCTGTGTTTCACATCAAAGTGGTCGGGCTTGACCGGGTGGCCCTGGCGCACGCGTTCGCGCATGGCCACGATTTCGGCCTTCAGGCTGCCCGCATCGCGCGGGGCGCTGATGACGGCGTGGCGCACGGCGTCAAAACGCGGGACCAGGCTGAGCCAACCCATGACAAAGCGGGCGCGCGTCATGGCCTGGTGTTCCCAGGTCCAGGCGGTGTTGCTGCCGCGTTGTTGTTGGTAGTCGGCATAGGCCTCGAAGCGAGTGACCAGCAGGCCCGAGTTGCCGTTGGGGCGCAGTGCGGTGTCGATTTCGTACACATCACCTTCGGCAGTTTTAACCGTCATCCAGTTGATCATTTTGCGCACGTAAGCGGCGTAGATTTCCTGGGCGCGTTCATCTTCGTCGTCATACACAAACACAATGTCCAGGTCGCTGCCATAGCCCAGCTCTTTGCCGCCCAATTTGCCGTAGCCGATGATGGCCATCGCCGGTTCGTCGCGGTGGCGGGTTTTGAGTCGGTCCCAGCACCAGTGTGCGGTCACGCGCAGCACAGCGTCAGCCAGGGCGCTCAGGTCGTCGGCCACTTGCTCCACCGTGAGCACGCCCTCCACATCGCGGGCCAGCGTGCGGAACTGCTCTGCGTGGTGGGCGCGGCGCAGCAGGTTCATCAGGCTTTCTTCGTCGTCTTCGCCCGTGCGCTGCAGGGCAGCCCGCCTCGCTTGCAGCTCGGCTTCAAACTCGGCCGCGTCAAAGCGGGCATTAAACAAGTTGCCTCCCGCCAGCTCGTCGATCACGCCCGGGTGCTGCAACAAATACCGCGCTGGCCACTTGGCCGCACCCAGCAGGCGGAGCAGGCGTTCATACACCGCGGGGCGCTCGAGCATCAGGGCCAAATAACTTTCACGGCGCAGCAGGGGTTCGATCCAGTCGGCCATGCGCAGCACGGCCACTTCACTGATGCGGCCCTCGCCCAGCCATTGGGCGGTGCGCTGCAGCAAGCGCATGAGTCGCCCGCGTGCGTCGTCGCGCAGGGCCAGCACGCGCGGGTTGTCGGTCCACTGCGCCAGGCGCTCTCGCACCCGCCCTTTGAAGTCGGTCAGCACCGCATCCAGCTCGGCATGCTCGCGGCCATTGCCGTTCTTGCCACTTTTACCATTGCAGGTTTTGCAGTCACGGTCGCCGCCAAGCAAGGTGTCGAACTCTTGCGCCACCACTTCGCGGTGCGCATCCAGCGCACTCAGGAAACTGCAGGTGCTGACATGCCCCAGCGTCTGCGCAATCCAGTCCAGGTCATCGTCGCGGGTCGGTAGCACATGGGTTTGCTGGTCGTCCAGGTACTGAATGCGGTGCTCCACCTGGCGCAAGAACACATAAGCCGCGCTCAGGGCATCTGCCGTGGCATGCGGCATAAGCCCGGCTTTGGCCACACGCTGCAACGCGTCCAAAGTGGGGCGGGTGCGCATTTCGGGGAATTGCCCCCCGCGCACCACCTGGAGCAGTTGCACGGTGAACTCGATCTCGCGGATGCCGCCGCGTGACAGCTTCACATCATTGGCGCGTTCGGGGTGTCCAGCGCTGCGTTTGGCCGCATGGTCACGGATTTGCTGGTGCAAGGTGCGCAGCGACTCGAACACGTTGTAATCGAGATATCGGCGAAACACAAAGGGCAGCACCACGGAGCGCAGCGCCTGGGCCGAGCCGTTGACCATGGCACTGTGGGGCGCCACCACGCGGCTTTTCATCCAGGCAAAGCGCTCCCACTCGCGGCCTTGCACCAACAAATACTCTTCCAGGGCGCCCAGCGAAACCACGCTGGGGCCCGAGTTGCCATTGGGGCGCAGCGCCAAATCGACCCGGAACACAAAGCCGTGTTCGGTGGTGTCGCCAATCAAGGCGTACATGCGCTTGACGGCGCGGGTGAAGTACTCTTGGCACGAGACCTTGTTGCGGCCTTCGCTGTTGCCCCCGGTTTCGCCGTCTTCGTCGTAGACATAAATCAGGTCAATGTCACTCGACACATTCAACTCGCGTGCACCCAACTTGCCCATGCCGATGATCCACATTTCGGCACGTTGGCCATCGGCCTTGGTGGGAACGCCGTGCAGGGTGTCCAGGTCGGCCATGACCTGTTGCCAAGCGATGTCGAGGGTCACTTCGGCCAGCCAGGTCATGCCATGCGTGACGGTGGCCAGATCGGCCTGACCCGTGCAGTCCAGCTGGGCCAGGCGCTCGAGTGTGAGTTGGCGCAAAACGCGCAAGGCCGCGCTGGTGTCCAGGCCCCGGGACTGCAAGGCGGCGTAAGCGGCGCTCAGGCTGTCGCGGGTCGCGGGGCCGGGCGGCAGCAACGGCAGTTCATCGGCGTAGCGGCGGTGCAGGCGCTGCACAAAGCGCGAATAAATTGGCAAATTCACAGGGCCGGGCACACCAGCGAGCGAAACAATCGGGAGGTTGAGATCAGAACGGTCGTCTAGGGACGGGCTGCGGGTCATAATTCCTGCTGACTTTCTAATTCATACGTTTGTGTCGTCTTCACCCACTTGGCCCCCCACCGAAGTCCTGCTGAGCCCCTGGTTATCGCGGGCTGTTCGGCTTGTTTTATGGGGGCTGCTGGTCGCCGGGCTGGTATTGGGTCTGGCTTGGGCCACGCTGCATTTTTGGATTGTGCCGCGAATCGCAGAGTTTCGCCCGACGCTTGAAAACCTTGCCCGCCAATCGCTGGGTGTACCGGTACGCATCGGCGGCCTGTCGGCGAAAAGCACCGGCTGGGTGCCCTCTTTTGAGCTGCGCGACATCGAGCTGCTGGACGACCAAGGCCGAACCGGGCTGCACCTGCCCAAGGTGCGGGTGGCGCTCAGCCTGCGCTCTGTTGCGCTGGGACAGCTGGACCAACTGATACTGGATGCCCCCGAGCTGACGCTGCGCCTGACAACCGATGGCCAGTGGCAGATCGCCGGAATGACATGGGGGACGCCGTCCACAGAACACTCGGCTGCGGCCGACTGGTTGTTTGGCCAGCGCGAGGTGGTGGTGCGGGGCGCACAGGTGAACTGGCACGGTCCGGACACCGGAGTCAATACCCCGCCAGGCAAGGACAACGCCACGCCCGCCCCATTGATCCTGCGCGAAGTGGACCTGGTGATCCGCAACACCGCCCGGCAGCACATGCTGCGCCTGGACGCCACGCCACCCCCGGAATGGGGCGAGCGCTTTGTGCTGATGGGCCAGTTCAAGCGCGGCCTGCTGTCCCTGCACCCGGGGCGAATCGCCGATTGGTCGGGCCAGGCCTTTGCTCATTTTCCACAACTGGACATGGCCCCCTGGTCCAAACATGCCCTGCAAATGCCCACCGGCTTGCCCCCAGAAACCAGGCCAATGCAAGGTCAGGGGCGCTTGCGCTTGTGGGCCGATGTCAAGCAGGGTCAGTGGCGCGGCGGTCTGGCCGATGTGGACTTAAAAGACCTACAGGCCCGGCTCAGCCCGAACCAGCCGCCCTTGGCTTTACAAAGCCTGTCGGGTCGGCTGGGACTGCAGGTCAATGCAGAAGGCTTTGTGGCCGAAGCCCATGAACTGCGCTTTGTCAGCGAACAGGGCCTTCACTGGCCAGAGGGCAAGTTGTCGCTGGACTACACGCACGCCCAAGGCGCTCGCCCAGCCCGTGGCCAACTGCAGGCGACGCAATTGGATTTGGGGGCGCTGCAGGCCCTGGCCTTGCGCCTGCCCTTGGGGTCAGCGCTGTCACCCCGACTGCACACCGCTTTGCAGGCGCGCGATCTGAAGGGCCGCGTCACGTCCTTGAACCTTCACTGGCAAGGCGACTGGGCCCAACCCGACATCCAGGAAGTCCGTGCCAGCGTAGCGGACTTGAGCTGGCCACCCGGCTCTCAGCTGGCGGCGGCCTGGGGCGCGCTGCCCGGCGTCGACGTTCCTGGCCTGCGTGGCGCTCAGTTGACACTGGTGCTCAATGCCAGTACCGGTCACCTGGAGGTGCAAATGGGCAAGGGCAGCACCTTGTGGTTACCGGGCGTTCTGGAGACGGCTGAAGTGCCTTTGCACGAACTGAAAGCCAGTGTGCGCTGGGCCCACGACACAGGCCGTCGCAACCCTGCGGGTGGCTGGCATGTTCCGCAATGGTCACTGCGCCTGGCCAACGCCGACCTGCAAGGCCAATGGCAGGGCCAATGGCGACCAACCTTGAATGGCCAGGGCCCCGGGGTTTTGACGTTGCAAGGGCGCATCCAGCGCATGCAAGCGGCCGCCGTACACCGCTATTTGCCCCTGAGCCTTTCGCCCCAAGTGCGTCAATACTTGCGCGATGCACTGGTGCAAGGCCACTGCGAAGATGTACAGGTCCAGATCAAGGGGGATCTGGACAAACTGCCCTTTGCCAAGCCGGAGGACGGCCAATTCTTTTTTTCTGGCCAGTTGAAAGGCGCCGAACTCGACATGGTGCCCGCCTTTTTGATGCGTCCCGGCGAGATACCTTGGCCACGCCTGCGTTCGCTGCAAGGCGAATTGACTTTTGATCGCTTGGGCATGCAGCTGCGCAAGGCCAGCGCCCGTGTGGGCGAGGGGGCTCAGGCGATCGAGCTGAAGACCGCCTCAGCGGACATCCCCGATATGGCCCACCATCCGGTACTGAATGTTCAGGCCCAAAGTCTGGCCGACGCCCCGCAGGTATTGAACCTGGTGCGTGAGTCGCCGCTGAACGCGCTGCTCTCGGGCGCGCTGCAACCCGCCCAGGCCAGCGGCCCCTTGCTCACACGGTTTGCTTTGCAACTGCCGCTGCTGGACCTGCCCAGCACTCGGGTGCAAGGCAGCGTGCAGTTCAATGGCAACGACCTGCGCATGGTGCCTGGCACACCCTGGTTGAACAAGCTGCAAGGCACGCTGCAGTTCAGTGAAAACGGCTTTGAAGTGCGCCAATTACAAGCCACGCTGCTGGGTGGACCCACGCTGATCGACGGCGGGATGTACGTACCCGGCTCTCACGCCAGTGCCCCAGCCCAAACCGCCAGCCGCACGGTGTTTGAGGCCCGGGGCCGCGTGAGCGCATCGGGCCTGCAGGCGGCGCAGGATGTCGCGCCGCTGAACCTGCTGGCCCGGCACGCCAGCGGCGCCGCCGACTACACCGCCCGCCTGGCCTGGCACCAAGGCCTGCCCGAGCTGACGGTGAACAGTCGGCTGGGTGGCCTGGGCTTGCAACTGCCGTCCCCACTGGGCAAACCCCCAGACACAGAAAAACCCCTGGCCTTACAGATCCGCTCGCGACAGACCCCAACCGGGCCGCAAGATGAGATCGAGCTGAGCTTGGGCGACACAGCGCAGCTGATGTACGTGCGCGACTTGAGCACTGACACACCGCGCGTACTGCGCGGCCGGTTGGGGCTGGGCGTGATGCCCGACAACATGCCGGCTTTGCCGGACACCGGCGTCACGGCCAATGTGGCGGTGGACCGGCTGGTGGTGGACGAGTGGCTGGCCTTGCTGCCCGCACCACCGCCCAAGCCTGCAGCGGGCAAGGCGCCGCAACCCCCGGCATGGCAAGACTACCTGCCCTCACGCATGGGCCTGAAGGCCAACAGCCTGATGGCCAACGGCCGCCACCTGCACCAAGTGCAAGCAGGCGGCACTTACGAAGCAGGGCGCTGGCGGGTCAACATCAACGCCGCGGAACTCAGCGGCCATGTGGCTTTTGAGCCCGCAAGACCCGGCCAGACAGACCAAGCCGGCCAGCTGTTTGCCCGACTGAGCCACCTGAATTTACCGCCCTCCAGCGCCCGCGAGGTAGAAAGCCTGCTCGAAGCCCCCCCGGTCAGCCTGCCCGCGCTGGACATCGTGGTGGACGCGCTGGAGCTGCGCGGCAAAAAACTCGGCCGCGTCGAGATCGAAGCGGTCAACACCGACAAGGCGCGCGCCCAAACGCCGGCGGCGCGTGAATGGCAACTGAAAAAGCTCAACATCGATCTGCCCGAAGGCACGCTGCGCAGCACGGGCCGCTGGTTGGCGGCCCGCGAGGGCAGCCCCTTACGCAAAAGCGAAATGAACTTCGTGCTGGATGTGCGAGACGCCGGGGCCTTGCTGACCCGGCTGGGCACGCCCGAAGCCTTGCGGGGCGGAACTGGCCAACTCGAAGGCATGGTCAGTTGGCAAGGCTCGCCACTGAGCCTGCATTACCCCAGCCTAAACGGTCACCTAGATGTGCGGATGGGGCAAGGTCAGTTCCTCAAGGCCGATCCTGGAATCGCCAAGCTGCTGGGGGTGCTGAGCCTGCAGGCCTTGCCCAGGCGCTTGCTGCTCGATTTCCGGGATGTGTTTGCACAGGGTTTTGCTTTTGACTCGGTCCAAGGGGACGTGACCATCGTGCACGGCATGGCCAACACCCGCAACTTGCAAATCAAGGGCGTCAATGCCTTGGTGCAACTGGATGGCTCGGTCGACATCGCCCGCGAAACCCAGAATTTGCATGTCCAAATCCTGCCAAACTTGGATGCGGGCACAGCTTCTTTGGTGGCAGGACTGGCAGTTAACCCGGCTGTGGGCCTGACCGCGTTCATTGCCCAATGGCTTTTGCAAAACCCCTTGTCGCGCGCCTCTGCCCAAGAATTTTTGGTCGACGGCAGCTGGGCCGAACCCCGGGTCACCCGGCTAGAAAAGCGCCCGGCCCCACCACCCGCACAAACCACCCTACCCTGACTGAACTGACGGGCTCATGGGTGCAGGACAATGCAGGCATGACACCCCAAGCGCTGCAGCGCCTGATCCCCACACTCAAAACACGCACCCTGGCCTGGTGGCAGGCCGTAGAAGACGCTTTACCCGGAGGGCGGGGTCGCCGCAGCCTGTGGAGCGCCTTGATCGCGCTGGTCATGGCGCTGCTGGTGACCTTGGTGTGGCTGGCCGGGCGTTACGAGGCCAGCCAACTGCAAGCCGAACTGGAGCGCGACACCGCCAACGCGGTCAGTGACCTGCGCACCCAACTGTCGCGCCATGTGCAGGCGCTACAGGGTCTGCAATCGAGCCACCCGTCCGAAGCCTTCTGGACCCTGGCGGCGCAAGCGCTCTTGCGCGAAAACCGCGACATGCTGCGCATCGAGTGGCGCGACACCGCGCTGAACCTGAACCAATCCGCCGACTCGCCCCTGCGCAGTCCGGTGTTTGAACGCGTGCGCCGCGCCGAAACCCTGAGCGATACCCTGCAAGCTTGCTCACAGGCCAAGCGCAGCAGCGGCCCCAGTTATTCCCGCTCTTATTACCTGCCTCAAACCGACGGTTTGGGCATGGAGGTCATGGACATGTGCTTGCCCAACACCCAAGACGGTGTGCTGGTGGGCTTCACCGTCTTGACCTATGGTCTGCAAGAAATCATCAATGCGCGGCTGGGCGCTGGCTACGGCCGCCGCAACGAACTGTCCTTCACCGAGCCCGATGGCACACGACTGGCCATTGCGGGCAACCAAGTCCGGGGCTTGCGCGTGTTCACCGCCCAACAACTGGTGGACTTGCCAGGCAACACCCTGGTCTTGCGCTTGGACGGCCGCAGGGGCGAACCGGACTTGTTCCCCAACGTGCTCACGGCGCTGGTCACCGCCATGTCGATTGCCCTGGTCACGGTGATGGTCTTGCTGGCCAAGGATTCGCGCCGACGCCTGAAAGCCGAGAACGATCTGGCAGAGGCGCTGGCCTTTCGCAAAGCCATGGAGGACTCCCTGGTGACGGGCCTGCGCGCACGCGACTTGGAAGGGCGCATCACCTACGTGAACCCGGCCTTTTGCCAAATGGTGGGGTTGGCGGCCGAACAACTGACCGGCCAGTTGGCCCCCATGCCGTATTGGCCCCCCGAAATGGTGGACGAATACCAGCAGCGTCATGCCGTTCGGCTGGCGGGCAACGCCCCACCACGCGAAGGCTTCGAGTCGGTCTTCATGCGGGCCGATGGCACACGCTTTGAGGTGTTGATCATCGAAGCACCTCTCATCAGCGGGCAAGGCCAGCAAACCGGCTGGATGGGCGCAGTGATCGACATCAGCGAGCAACGGCGCATCGAAGAGCTCTCGCGGGCCAGCCAGGAGCGCCTGCAAGCCACCGCCCGACTGGCCACCGTAGGCGAAATGGCCTCCTTGCTCAGCCACGAGCTGAACCAACCACTGGCCGCCATCGCCAGTTATGCCAATGGCTCGCTCAACCTGCTGAAAGACCCCAACGCTGCGCCGCAAACCCTGGACGATGTGCACATGGCCTTGCGGCGCATTGCCGAGCAGGCCGGGCGGGCGGGCAAGGTCATCAACAGCGTGCACGATTTTGTGCGTCGCCGTGACCAGGCGCGTGAAGCTGTGGCACCTCAGGCCTTGCTTGACGCCATTGCCCCGCTGGTCAACCTTCAGGCGCGCAAACTGCAGGTCAAGGTGCACACCCGCTTCGAGCCCAAGCTGCCGCAGGTCCTGTGCGACCGCACCATGGTCGAGCAAGTGCTGCTGAACCTGGCACGCAACGGCATGCAAGCGATGGACCAGCCCGGCAGCATGGAGCGGGTGCTGGTGCTGCAGGCGCGGCGCGCGGCATCAAGCGCCGAACACGGCTGGGTGGAGTTCTCGGTCAGCGATGTGGGCGTGGGCATTGCCGAAGACGTGGCCGGCCAGCTGTTCACGCCCTTTTTCACCACCAAGGCCGAGGGCATGGGCTTGGGCCTGAGCCTGTGCCGCACCGTGGTCGAGCAACACGGCGGACACCTCAGTTTCGAGCCCTTGGTCCCCCGGGGTACGGTCTTTCGCTTCACCTTGCCCGCTGTGCTATTGGATAAGATCGCCGCATGAATTTCACCGACACGCCCACCGTTTTCATTGTGGATGACGACGTCAGCGTGCGCGAGGGCATGGCCTGGTTGCTGCGCACGCGGCGCTTGTTCAGTGAGTCTTTTGACAGTGCCGAGGCTTTCTTGGCCATGCTGCAAGGCCCCAACTCCAAACCCAACTCCGATAGCGCTTGGCAACCGGACCCGGCCAGATTGCAGCAATCGGCTTGCATCCTGCTGGACGTGCGCATGCCCGGCATGAGTGGCCTGGCTTTGTTCGAACAGCTGTTGTCCAAGGGCATGGCACAGGCTTGGCCCGTGATTTTTTTAACGGGCCACGCCGATGTGCCCACGGCGGTGGACAGCGTCAAGCGTGGGGCCTTTGATTTTTGCGAAAAACCCTTTTCGGACAACGCCTTGGTGGATCGGGTGGAGCAGGCGTTGGCTTTGTCGCAAGAGCGTTTGGCGGCTAGGCAAACCCAGCAACGCCTGCAATCGCGCCTGCTGGAGCTGACCGAACGTGAACGCGACGTCATGCACTTGGTGGTGGAGGGCCTGCCCAACAAACTGATCGCCGACCAGCTCGACATCAGCGTGCGCACGGTAGAGGTTCACCGCGCCCGGGTGTTCGACAAGATGGAAGTCAAGTCAGCGGTGGAGTTGGCCAATCTGATGCGGCAATTGGCATGAACAAGCTGGCCACCCCTTTGTTCCAAGCGCTGGCTGCACCCTGCCCGACGCGTGCAGCGCATGACCCAAAGCGTCGCATGGGCTTGCTCACAGGTCTGGGTTGGGGTGCCGCCGTTCTGCTGGCGGGCTGCGCATCGCCCCCAGCTCGCCGCACGGCGCCCGATAACTCAGAGCCGGCCAACCCTGCAGCCTCGCGTCCACGGCCTTCTGGCCCCTACAACACCTTGCGCAACGATGTGGCCATGGTGGCGCTGTCCTTGCTGGACACGCCCTATGCCTGGGGCGGACGAGGCCCGGCCACGGGTTTTGACTGCTCGGGCCTGGTGGCCCATGTGTTGCGTGAAGGAGGGGGCTTGCGGGTGAAGGGCTCGGCGGCCGACCTGGGCCGCATGTCCCGCCCCATCGACACCTCCAACGTGCAGCCGGGCGATCTGGTGTTTTTCAATACCCTGGGCGCACGCCACTCGCATGTGGGCGTGTACGTGGGCGACGGCCGCTTTGTGCACGCCAGCAACCCCCGAACCGGGGTGCGCATCGACGCCATGAGCAACCGCTATTACGCCCAGCGCTTTGAAGGCGCTCACAGCCTGCTGGACTGAAAAGCCTCAGCGGCGGGTTTCGTCAGGTGCTGACTGAACTGTTGAAGTTTCTTTTGCCGCCGCTTGGCTTAAGGCATGACCCGGTGCAGTCTCGCTGGCCTCCTTCGGCGGCTGTTCTGACGTCGGCTGAGCCTGGCGCAATTCACCTTTGCTGCGGCCGGAAAACATGGTCCACCAGACAATCGCGATGAAGATACACAAGGCCAGCAAAGCTTCCAGCAAAATCAGACCCATGCAAAAACCCCGTTTCTTGTCCCACCGCCCGTTGCGGGCTGGCTTCTTGATGGCCGCGATTGTAGGCATGCTGGCCGCCTGCTCGGTTGCCCCCGTGGTGCAAGCCCCGACAGCCTCAAGCCCATCGCCGCAGCCTGGCGTCACAGACATCCTGCCGATGGAAGACTCACGGCCCTTGCCGCCCGCCCTGGTGCGCGAGCAAAGCCGCTGGGTGCCCGTGCGCTGGGCCGATCTGCCCGGCATGGACCGCGACGCGGTCAATGAAGCTTGGCCCGCCTGGCTGCAAAGCTGCCAGCGCCCAGCCCCCGACTGGCGGGCGCTGTGCCCCGAGATCGCCCAACTGGCCAGCGCCAGCGCCGACGTGCAGCGCCGCTGGATGCGCGAGAAACTTCAGCCCTACCGTGTCGAAGCGCATGACCAACGCAACGAAGGGCTGCTGACCGGTTATTACGAACCCACCTTGACGGGCTCGCGCAGGGCACAAGGCGACTTCCGTGTGCCGCTTTACGCGCCACCCGCCCAACTTGCTCAGCGCAAGCCCTGGTTCAGCCGACAAGAAATCGAAACCCTGCCCGCCGCCCGCGCTGCCCTGCGCGGCAAAGAACTGCTTTACTTGGCCGACCCGGTGGACGCGATGGTGCTGCACATCCAAGGCTCGGGCCTGGTGAATGTGACCGAGCCCGACGGCCGCCAGCGTTGGGTGCGCATGGCCTACGCCGCCACCAACGACCAGCCCTACAAAAGCATTGGCCGCTGGCTGCTCGACCGCCGCCTGATCACCGACGCGAGCTGGCCCGGCATCAAGGCCTGGATCGACCGCAACCCGTCGCGGGTGAACGAGTTGCTGTGGCAAAACCCGCGTGTGGTGTTCTTCCGCGAAGAGGCCTTGCCTGTGGGCAGCGTACCGCCAGGCCCCAAGGGCGCGCAAGGCGTGCCGCTCACGGCCGAGCGCTCGATTGCGGTGGACCGCCGCAGCATCCCCTACGGCACCCCGGTGTGGATGAAGTCCACCGGCCCCCAAACCAATTTGGATCGGCTGGTCATGGCCCAAGACACCGGCACCGCCATCGTGGGCGCCGTGCGGGCCGACTATTACGCGGGCTATGGCCCGGCAGCGGGCGACTTGGCCGGACGCCTGAAGCAACCCCTGCAAATGTGGGCCCTGTTGCAACGCTGACCCGGATCCCCAAAACCTGATGACTTTGACCTGCCGCCCCGGCTGCGCCGCTTGCTGCACCGCACCGTCCATCTCCTCGCCTATCCCCGGCATGCCCAACGGCAAACCCGCGGGGGTGCCTTGCGTGCAACTTGACGAACAACTGCGCTGCAAAATTTTCGGGCAGCCCGAACGGCCTGCGGTGTGCGGGCAGCTGCAAGCGGCGGTGGAGATGTGTGGGGTTGTGGAAGACGGCGGGTCGCATGCCCGGGCTTGGTTGATGCGCCTGGAGGAATTGACGCGGCCGGGGTGATGTATGACCCCATTAGGGCTTAACCTCCACGCCCAGTCACCAACAAGTCATCCCCCCTCCCCGCTTGCCGCTAAGCTGAAGCCCTTTTGCTGACCCCTCGGAGCACGGCCATGGCGTTTGAGATTCCTTCTTTAAAAGACAGCGTTCACCCCGATGAATGGCAGCTGCGGCTGGACTTGGCCGCGTGTTACCGGCTGGTGGCGCTTTACGGCTGGAGCGATCTGGTGTTCACCCACATCAGCGCCAAGCTGCCCGAGTCGGTCGCGGGTCAGGACCATCAGTTTCTGATCAATCCCTATGGCCTGATGTTTGACGAAATCACCGCGTCCAGCCTGGTCAAGGTGGACATGCAGTGCAACAAGCTGCACGACAGCCCCTTTCCGGTCAACCCGGCGGGTTTTGTGATCCACA
>CAMDFT010000081.1 GCA_945897795.1 Limnohabitans sp. Rim8
GAATCCTGAAAGTCCCACAACATGTCCATGCGTTCCCACTATTGCGGTCTGGTGACCGAAGCCCTGACCGGTCAAGCCGTGAGCCTGTGCGGCTGGGTCAACCGCCGCCGTGACCACGGCGGTGTGATCTTCATCGACCTGCGCGACCGCGAAGGTTATGTGCAGGTGGTGTGCGACCCGGACCGCCCCGACATGTTCAAGGTGGCCGAAGAGGTGCGCAATGAATACTGCGTGCAGATCAAAGGCATCGTGCGTGCGCGGCCTGATGGCACCACCAACGAAGGCCTCAAAAGCGGCAAGATCGAGGTGTTGTGCCATGAGCTGATCGTCCTGAACGAGTCGGTCACGCCCCCGTTCCAGATCGACGAAGACAACTTGTCTGAGACGACCCGCCTGACGCACCGCGTGCTGGACCTGCGCCGCCCGTACATGCAAAACAACCTGATGCTGCGCTACAAAGTGGCCATGGAAGTGCGCAAGTACCTCGATGAAAACGGCTTTGTCGACATCGAAACCCCCATGCTCACCAAGAGCACGCCCGAAGGTGCGCGTGATTATCTGGTGCCCAGCCGCGTGCATGACGGTCAATTCTTTGCCTTGCCCCAGTCGCCCCAGTTGTTCAAGCAATTGCTCATGGTGGCGGGCTACGACCGCTATTACCAAATCACCAAGTGCTTCCGCGACGAAGACTTGCGTGCTGACCGCCAGCCCGAATTCACCCAGATCGATATCGAAACATCGTTCCTGACCGAAGAAGAAATCCGCGACATGTTCCAAAGCATGATCGAACGCGTATTCCAAAAAACCATTGACGTGGACTTGGGCGAGTTCCCCGTCATGACCTACCAGGACGCCATGCACATTTATGGCTCTGACAAGCCCGACCTGCGCGTCAAGCTCCAGTTCACCGAAGTCACCGACGTCATGGGCGATGTGGACTTCAAAGTGTTCTCGGGCGCGGCCAACATGAAGGGCGGCCGCGTGGTGGCCCTGCGCGTGCCGGGTGGCTCTGTCGAAGGCGGCGGGATCAGCCGCGGCGAGATCGACGCCTACACCGAGTTCGTCAAAATCTACGGTGCCAAGGGCCTGGCCTATATCCGTGTCAACGACCTGTCCAAGGGCCGTGAAGGTCTGCAATCGCCCATTGTCAAAAACATCCACGACACAGCGCTCAACGCCGTCTTGGAGCGTTCGGGTGCACAAAACGGCGACTTGATTTTCTTTGGTGCCGATAAGGAAAAAATCGTCAACGACGCCATCGGCGCGCTGCGCATCAAGATCGGCCACAGCGTGTTCGGCAAAGCCAACGGTTTGTTCGAAAACCGTTGGGCCCCGTTGTGGGTGGTCGACTTTCCGATGTTCGAATACGACGACGAAAACCAGCGCTACACCGCTGTGCACCACCCCTTCACTGCGCCCAAAGACGGCCACGAAGACTGGATGGTCACCGCCCCTGAGAAGTGCATCTCCAAGGGTTACGACATGGTGTTGAATGGATGGGAGATGGGCGGCGGCTCAGTCCGTATCCACCGCGCCGACGTCCAGCAAAAAGTGTTTGATGCTTTGAAGATCACGCCCGAAGAAGCGCAGCTCAAGTTCGGCTTCTTGCTTGATGCCTTGCAATACGGCGCGCCTCCGCATGGCGGCTTGGCCTTCGGTTTGGACCGCATCGTCACGTTGATGACCGGTGCCGAATCGATCCGTGATGTGATCGCCTTCCCCAAAACACAGCGTGCTCAGTGCCTGCTCACGCAAGCGCCAAGCCCAGTGGACGAGAAGCAATTGCGCGAATTGCACATCCGCTTGCGCAATCTGGATGCGGTCAAAACAGCATAATCTGCCCTAAGACCTGCCAAAAGCCAACGCCACCTTCGGGTGGCGTTGGCTTTTTTGATTCACTCCTATTGACCAGTTCAGGCGGGGCCGCAGACGCATCGCCCGTGGGCTTAGTCGGATTCGGCTCACAAAAAAGGCTCCAAAACCGAAGTCTTGAAGCCTTAGATGTCTTAAACCAGCACCAGGCTGGTTCAGAAATTTTGTAACGGCATTGCTGCCGTTGAGGGGTTTGCAGGGCTTAGTAGCCGCCGCGACCGCCGCCGCCACCGCCGTAGCCGCCACCGCCGGAGCGATCGCCACCACCGCCGTAGCCGCCGCCGCCGGAGCGACCACCACCACCGCCGCCGTAGCCGCCGCCGCCGGAGCGGTCACCGCCACCGCCGCCACCACCACCGTAGCCGCCACCACCACCGAAACCACCGGTGCGAGGAGGACGTGCCTCCATCGGACGGGCTTCGTTCACAGTGATGCTGCGACCACCCAAAGATTGACCGTTCATGCCAGCGATAGCGGCTTGGGCTTCGGCATCGCTGCCCATTTCCACAAAACCGAAACCTTTAGAGCGGCCTGTGTCGCGCTCCATCATGACTTTGGCGCTGGTGATGGCGCCGAATTCGCCGAAAGCCTGTTGCAGGTCTTCGTCGCGAACGGTGTACGGCAGGTTGCCGACGTAAAGTTTATTGCCCATGGGGACTCCTGAAAAACACATGAAAACAAAAGCGATGGGGTCCCGAAAGCACAACAAACCTGAAAAGTGCCGCCGTAGCGCGCGAAACTGACCGATCACCTCAAATGTGACGTTTTATTAACGCGCACTAGCAGATTATGGGGCATAGCGTCCAAACAGCACAAAATTTCGTCAATGTTTCGTGATTAACCTTGTTAATAAGAGCTCTCTTGTGTCATTTAACACTACGAGTGTGATGCAAGCGAGGTCAAGCCCCAGCGCCAGAACCTTAGCCAGGCCTGACCGATTTCAGCGCCAAACACCTGTGCGCACCAACTCTTGTTGCACCAGACCCTGATACCGCAGGTTGTGGACAGGCGTTACCGAGTGGTAGGCGGCCACGCCAAACCAAGTGTTGCCGTGGCGAAGCATGACGCGTTTGAGATGCCAGGCTGCCACATGCGTGGCCACGCAGGGGTCCAGCAGCCGCTCGGGCGTGATGCCCCATTGCGACAGTTCACGAAAGTGAATCGAGTTGATTTGGGCCATGCCCACATCGATGCTGCCATTGCGGTTGCGGTTCACCACTTGGGGGCGCATGCCCGACTCGACTTGCAAGATAGCCCGCAGGATGTGTGGGTTGACACCATGACGTTGTGCGGCCGGCATGAGGCATGGGTCTGCCGCCGGGCTTGGAACCGGCTTGGCCTCGGTCGGGGTTTGGGCATGGGCTGGGGCGAGCGCCCATGCCATCACACACATGCAAAAGGCCGCAGGATGCTGAAAGTCAAAGCGCAACAAGGTAGGGGGCACTCAAGGTTCGTGAAGATCGGGTAAACCGGCTCATGGTTGAGCATCGGCAGTGCGACTGCTCTCTTGAGCCCCAAGCCCGCCGGTCGGGCAGGCGGACCCATTACCAGGCCTCAGAGTTGGTGCACCGATGCCAGTGGCAGAAAGGCGGGCTTTTCGTAGTCGGCGATCAGCCAAGCCCGCTCGGTGTTTTGACCCACTCGCGCTAAATACACCTGAAGGCTGCGGATGGAGGCCTGGTCCAACGAGACGAAAGGCTGGTCCAGCAGAGTGACCGTGGCGCCGCTGGCCAGCGCTGCCACCAGGCCCACTTTGCGGCGACTCCCCGTCGACAGCATGTTGAGCCTTTTGTCCAAGTGTGGGGCCAACTGCAAGGTCTCGAGCAGCTCGTTTTGCGTGGCGTCGGACCAGGCGGGTAAAGACAAGCGAAAGTGCGCCCAGCATTGAGCGGGCGTATCGCTGTCGTGCAGCGGCAAACGCAGGTCGGTCCAAAAAACCGCTGAATGCCGGGGCAGGGCCAAAGGGGTGGCCTTGCACATCAGGCGCAGCTGCCCTGCAATGGGTGCCAAATCGCCGCTGAGCAAGCGCATCAAGCTGGTCTTGCCCGAGCCCTCGTCGCCCAGCAAGGCGGAAAGACCTGCGGGCAGTTGCAGGTTGAAATCGCAGAAAAGCGGCAGTTCGACCGGCCCACCGCTGAGGCCGGTGACGCTCAGCACAGTGTTCGTGGCCTTTGGGACGGGGTTAGCAGTCTGTTTCAGCATGACCTGCATGCTAGCAGCAGGTCCAACGGAGACCGCGTGTTTGAAATTTGGCAGCAATGGAACCGAACTTTTACACTTTGAAACAAATTATTTTTAATGGTTTATATTAGTAAATACAATTCTTAATAGCTCAATTGTCTAATTAAGAAAAAATGATCATGTGCAGAAGAAATTTGTTGGAAGTCAGCGAAAAGACAAAAATAGTCTTGCCGAATTTGGGCCGCAAAATGGGCGTGCTCTGTGTCATGTTGTCCATGTTCGCTGGCGCTGCCGTTTGGGCCCTGGATGCACCCCAAGGGCCTGTGGTTCTGAAGGTGTCGGGTCTGATCGAGGCACATAACCAGGGCAAAGTGGCGGCTTTGGACATGAAGGCTTTGCAGGCTTTGCCGCAAAAAAGTTTCACCACGCAGACCCCATGGGATCAAAAGCCCGTGACCTTCAGCGGTCCCTTGTTGCGCGATGTCTTGCAGCTGGTCAAGGCCAAAGGCCAGCACATCCGGGCGGTGGCGCTCAACGATTACCGTGTGAAGCTGCCCCAGTCCGATGCGCGTGAGCACGATGTGGTGGTGGCCGTGCAAATGAATGGACAGGCGATACCGGTCCGTACCAAGGGGCCTTTGTTCATCGTTTATCCCTTCGATGCCAAAAAGGAACTTCAGCAAAAGACCTATTACGAGCGCTCCATCTGGCAACTCAAGGCCATTGAGGTGGAGTGATGCAAACGCGCGACACCATGCCTGAGACCCCAGGGCTGAAAGGTCTTGCACCGTCTCGATTCTTTTGGGGCCTGGCCTTCGTGATGGTCCTTGTGATTTCTGCATTGGTGGTGGCCACCACCGTGCAATGGCGTCAAGCACAGGCGCTGGAGGCTGCCGCGCGACTGCACGACGACTCGTTCACGGCCATCACCATGAATCTGGAGCGTGAGTTGTGGCGTTTCGATGCGGCCATGACGCGTGCAGACCTCGCTCGGCAGGGCATGACCCTGCCGGACTTTGCCGCAGAGCGGTCTTTGCGTTTTGATATTTTGGTCAGCCGCATCGATTTGTTGCTCAACAGCTCCAGTCGTGAACGGGTACACCACCGTGAGGAATACACCGCGTTGGCCCCTCGCTTGGTCAGCTGGGTGGCCAGATCCACCCGGTTGGCCGATGGGCAAGACTGGGCATCACCTGCGTGGTCTTTGCTCATGACGGAGCTTCAGCAAATGGCGCCTGAGGTTCAGGCCCTGAACTCGGCCTCTGACATTGTCATGGGCGAATGGGTGCAAAAACAAGTGGCCACGGTGCGCGAGCAAAGCCAATGGATTGCCTGGCTTACGCTGGCGCAGATCCTGGGTTTGGTTTTGGGCGCTGTGGGTTTGTATGCGCACGAGCGCAAGCAATATCAGTCACAAAGTGAGCAGCAACGCTTGCATGCGCAGTTGATGCAAGCCAAGGAACAGGCCGAAAGTGCCAACCAGGGTAAAAGTCGCTTTTTGGCCAACATGAGCCACGAGTTGCGTACACCTTTCAATGGCATATTGGGGATGCTGGGTTTGCTGGAAAAAACCCAGAACGGCTCAGAGCAAGCCGATTTGATTCAGACCGCCAAGGGCAGTGCATCGCACTTGTTGGCCGTGCTCAACGATGTGCTGGAGGCCTCAGCCCTGGAGGCCGGCAAAATTCAAGTGCGCCCAGAGCCCACAAATATGGGCGATTTTTTGCAGGAAGTGCACCGATTTCTGCGGGTGCAAGCGCACAACAAGGGCTTGCAACTGCAGTTGACGGGCGACCTGCACAAGCCGCGTGTCGTGATGCTCGACCCACTGCGTTTGCGGCAAATCCTTTTCAATGTGCTTGGCAATGCCATCAAGTACACCGATAAAGGGCAGGTTGACATCCGGGTTCGGAGTGAGTCACTTATCGATAGCGTGCGCTGGGAGATTGACATCGTCGACACCGGCGTCGGCATGAGCGAGGCCACCCAAAAAGGTTTGTTTGAGCGCTTTCAATGGGGCGATGCCTCTCTCACGCGCAAGCAATCGGGATCCGGTTTAGGTCTGGAGATATCCAGATCTTTGGTCCGCCTGATGGGCGGTGAATTGACGGCGCGCAGCCAGTTGGGGCAAGGTTCAGTGTTCACGCTGAGCTTGAAAACCCCTTGGGTAACTGTGGCTGCAGGCGCTGCGCCAGCACCCGGCTCGGGCGACAGCGCGAGCCCTGACCCGCTTGAGCCAGGTTTGGCCAACGAGGCCTTGCGCGTTCTGGTGGCTGAAGACCATCCGGTCAATCGCAAAGTGGTGGGGCTGTTATTGCAAAGCATGGGCCATCAGGTCAGCTTCGCAGAGGACGGCCAACAAGCGCTCACGCAAGCCAGTCAGAGCGATTTTGATCTGGTGCTGATGGACATCCACATGCCGGTGATGGATGGCCTGAGCAGTACGCGCCACATCCGGGCACTGCCGGGCGAGCGGGGCCGGGTGCCCATTGTGGCGCTCACGGCCGATGTGATGAGCGATGCGGCTGACCAGGCGATGGCTGCAGGCATGAATGCGTTTTTGTCCAAACCTTTGCAAAAAACACAGCTGCAGGCGGTCATGCCGCTCAAGCGGCGGCAGGCTTGATGCGCTGAAAGGCGCACTTTCTCTTTTTCAACAAAGGGGCTGACTACAATGAATTGATCTTCTGGTCATTCATTCGGCGTCTGCCCCGTCCATGTTGCAACCGCTCCCCCCATCGCCTGCTGCTTTCAAAATTCCGGAGTCGGTGCTGGTCGTCATTTACACGCCCGAGCAAGAGGTCTTGCTGATCCGGCGTGCCGATTGGGGCACCTGGCAATCGGTCACGGGCAGCAAAGACCACCCCGAAGAAAGTTGGCTGGAGACGGCCGTGCGCGAAGTGCATGAGGAAACCGGCATCGACGCCCGCCACCCGAGTTGTCACCTGCAAGACTGGCAACTTGAGAACGTGTACGACATTTACCCCGCTTGGCGCTGGCGCTATGCGCCCGAAGTCAGCCGCAACACCGAGCGGGTGTTTGGCCTGTGTGTGCCGCAACGCATGCCTGTGGTGCTCAGCCCGCGCGAGCACACCGAAGCGCAATGGCTGCCCTGGCAGGCAGCGGCCGACCAGTGCTTTTCCCCCTCCAATGCCGAAGCCATCCTGATGCTGCCGCGTTTTGTACCGAACACCCCGCCATGAAGCCCGAACGCCACGAACACCCGGTTTTGCGGGTGGCCACTTACAACATCCATAAAGGCGTGCAAGGCCTGGGGCCCGCGCGGCGGCTGGAGATTCACAACCTGGGCCACGCGGTGGAGCAGCTTGACGCCGACATCGTTTGTCTGCAAGAGGTGCGCCGCGAGCACCGCCGCGAGGCGGCGCATTTCAGGCATTGGCCCAGCCTGCCGCAAGCCGAGTATTTGGCCCCCGAGGGTTACGAGGTTGTCTACCGCACCAACGCCATCACGCGGCACGGCGAACACGGCAACGCCTTGCTCTCGCGCTGGCCTGTGCTTTCGCACCAGCACCGCGACATCTCGGACCACCGCTTTGAGCAACGCGGGTTTTTGCACACTCAGGTGGAGGTGGTGGACCGTGTGGTGCATGTCTTGGTGGTGCACTTGGGGCTGGTGCCCGCCAGCCGCGTGCGCCAAGTGGCCTTGCTGCTGACCCACATTTCGAAAGACATCCCGGACCACGAGCCGGTGCTGGTGGCGGGTGACTTCAACGACTGGGGCACGGGCCTGGGGCGGCGAATGGCGCAGGCCGGGTTTCGAGAGTGGCGCGAAAAGCCCACACCCACCTACCCCTCGCGCTTGCCCTTGAACCAGCTCGACCATGTGTACGCCCGGGGCCTGACGCCTTTGCATGCCATGGTGCCATCGGGGCGCATCTGGCAGCGCATGTCTGACCATTTGCCACTGGTGGCCGAATTTGCCTGGAACGACTGAACATGCGGCACAACCCAGCGCTGCGTGACGGGCACCAAATCCGCCTGATTGAAGGGGGGCAGGATTACTTTGAAGCCCTGGTCGCAGCGCTCGACCAAGCCCGCTCGCATGTGCTGCTGGAGACCTATATTTTTGACCTCCATGGCGCTGCCGTGCGGGTGGCCGAGGCGCTGGAGCGCGCGGCCTTGCGAGGCGTGCGTGTGTGGCTGGTGGTCGACGGTGTGGGCACGCCCCAGCTGCCCGAGGTCTGGCGCACGCGCTTTGCCCACGCGGGGGTGGATTGGCGAATTTATGCCCCTTTAGGCACCTTGGGCTTGCTCATCCCCAGCCGCTGGCGTCGGCTGCACCGCAAACTGTGCGTGGTGGATGGGCACACCGCTTTTTGTGGCGGCATCAACATCCTGGACGATTGGTACGACCTACACCACGGCAGCCTGGCCCGGCCCCGGCTGGACTTTGCCGTCAGTGTGCAGGGGGAACTGGTGGGTCACATCCAAGACAGCATGTCCCAGCTTTGGTGGCGTTTGCAAGGTGCAAAGCACGCCCGCGAACGCAAGCTTCCGCAGGCGCTGCACGCGTTCAAAACAGCGGGCATGCCGCTGCCCTGGAAGCAGCCGCTGCCCTTGCCCGATGGCTCACCGCCACCCAGCCGAGCCGCCTTGCTGCTGCGCGACAACGTGCTGCACCGCACCCAGATCGAGCGCGCCTACCGCAAGGCCATTGGTCTGGCCCGACACGAAGTGCTGATCGCCAATGCCTACTTTTTGCCGGGACGCAGGTTGCGTCAGGCCTTGGTCCACGCAGCCCGGCGAGGGGTGCGCGTGCGCTTGCTGCTGCAAGGGCGTTATGAATACTTCATGCAATACCACGCAGCCCGTCCGGTCTATGGCACCTTGCTGGACGCTGGGGTCGAAATCTACGAATACAACGCGAGTTTTTTGCACGCCAAAGTGGCTGTGGTGGACCCCGACAACGAGCGTCCCTGGGCCACTGTGGGCTCATCCAACCTGGACCCCTTAAGCCTGTTGCTGGCGCGAGAGGCCAATGTGGTGGTGGCCGACCGCCAGTTTGCGCAACAACTGCACGCTCGTTTGAGCGAGGTGATTGCGTCACAAAGCACGCCTGTTGCGGCCACAATCGGTCAAAGGCATTGGCGTCAGCGACTGCGTGATCGCCTGGCTTTTGGCCTCATGCGCTTGGCGCTTTTCCTCACAGGGCACCGATATTGAGGGGTGGGGAGAAAGCAGAAAGAGAAGAAAAGGGGCCAAACCCCCTGATCGCTGTGCGCCGATCAATCGCTGTTACGATCAACGCCCATGTTAATGAAATCTACAGACGCCATGACTGCTTCTGCCGCCACGCCCGAAGACGAGGGTGTACCTGTATCGGTGAAGATCCGCGAGCGCATCCAGGCTGCCCGCAAACGCTTCCATGCCAACGACAACATTGCTGAATTCATTGAACCCGGCGAGCTGGAGAAGCTGCTCGATGAAGTCACCGACAAGATGGCGGGCGTTCTCGACAGCTTGGTGATTGACATGGTGAATGACCACAACACCGGCGACACCGCCCGCCGTGTGGCCAAGATGTACCTGAAAGAAGTGTTCAAGGGCCGCTATGTCGAAGCCCCCGAGATCACCGAATTCCCCAACGCCGAGCACCTGAATGAGTTGATGATCGTCGGCCCCATCACCGTGCGCAGCGCTTGCAGCCACCACTTTTGCCCTGTGATTGGCAAGATCTGGATCGGTGTGTTGCCCAACGAACACACCAACGTGATTGGTCTGTCCAAGTACGCCCGCCTGGCCGAGTGGATCATGGGGCGTCCCCAAATTCAAGAAGAAGCCGTGGTGCAACTGGCTGACTTGATTCAGCGCAAAACCCAGCCCGATGGATTGGCGATCGTCATGGAAGCCAGCCACTACTGCATGGGCTGGCGCGGCGTGAAGGATATGGACAGCAAGATGATCAACTCGGTCATGCGCGGTGCCTTCCTCAAAGACGTGAATCTGCGCCGCGAATTTTTGTCACTGATTCCCGGAAGGAGTTGACACCATGTTGGTCCGTTTGCTTTACGCCAGCCGCACGGTCGATCCCAGTGCCGAGACCATCGATGCCATCCTGGCCCAATCTCGCCAATTCAACCCCGCATCTGGCATCACAGGCATCTTGTGTTACGGCGGCGGCATCTTTTTGCAAGCCATCGAAGGTGGGCGCAATGCGGTGAGCGAGCTCTACGGTCACATTCAGAAAGATGCGCGTCACAAGGATGTGGTGCTGTTGCACTACGAAGAAATCTCTGAGCGCCGCTTCGGCGGTTGGACCATGGGCTTGGTCGACGCCTCGCGGGTGAACACCAACATCTTGCTCAAATACTCCGAGCGGGCAGAGCTCGACCCCTACAACGTGTCGGGCAAAGTGTCCCTCGCCCTGCTGGAAGAGCTCATGGCCACCGCGTCCATCATTGGTCGGGCTTAAACCCGCTTCACTTCAAGCCCCGCAAGGGGCTTTTTTACGTTCATGCCCCTGAGTGCGCTAGCCCTGGTCGTTCTGGCGGGTTTCATCCATGCCTGTTGGAACATTGCGGCCAAAAAAGCCGGTGGCGACGTGCGCTTTATCGCCTTCACTTCGTGGGTGCTCATGGTGTTTTGGGCACCCGTGGGCCTGTGGGTGGGCTGGGCGCATGTGCCGGCCTGGGGTCTGCTGGAGTGGGGCCTGGTGCTGGCCAGCGCCTTGCTGCACATTGTTTATTTCATCGTGTTGCTGCGCGGCTACCGCAAGGCAGACCTGACGGTGGTGTACCCGCTGGCGCGAGGTTCGGGGCCGCTGCTGTCGTCCATGGTGGCGATTTTTTTCTTGGGCGAGCAGATTTCGGCGCTGGGCCTGTTGGGCATCCTGGGCGTGGTGGGCGGTGTGTTTCTGATCGCGGGCGGCCCGGGGCTTTGGCAAGCCGCGCAAGACCCGCAGCAACAAGCGCGGGTGCGCACAGGTATTTTTTATGGCGTCATCACCGGCCTCTTCATCGCCAGTTACACCGTGGTCGATGGCTATGCCATCAAGGTGGCGCTGATGTCGCCCATTTTGGTGGAGTACTTTGGCAACTTGGTGCGCCTGGTTTTTTTGACGCCCACCTTGTTGCGTGATCGTCCGGCTGTGTGGGCGCTGTGGTTAGAGCAAAGACGTTACGCTTTGGTTGTTGGCATCTTCAGTCCTGTGTCCTATGTGTTGGTGTTGTATGCCCTGCAGGTGGCACCGCTGTCGCATGTGGCCCCAGCGCGAGAGGTGTCCATGCTGTTTGCCGCCTTGTTGGGCGGACACCTGCTGGGCGAAAAAGACCGTGGCGCGCGCATTGCAGGTGCCGTGCTGATCGCTGCTGGTGTGATGGCCTTGGGGTGGTGAAATGAATCCTGTGTCATTGATCGGCTGCGACTTCTCCAGCAGTCCGTCCAAACGCAAACCCATCGTGCTGGCGCTGGGCCAAGCCCGGCAGGGCAGGGTGCAACTGCAGGGGTTGCAAACCTTTGACACGCTGACCGCCTTTGGCGACTGGCTGGCGCAGCCTGCCGACTGGGTGGGCGGCTTTGATTTGCCCTTTGGCCTGCCGCGTGAATTGGTCGAAACCTTGGGCTGGCCCAACAACTGGGCCGCCTGCATGGACCATTACTGCGCCTTGGAACGTGTCCAAATTCGCGAGCAGTTTGCAGCCTTTTGCAACGCCCGCCCCGTGGGCGGCAAGTTTGCCCACCGCGCCGCAGACAAACCCGCAGGTTCCAGCCCATCCATGAAATGGGTCAACCCACCCGTGGCCTACATGCTGCACGCGGGCGTGCCGCTGCTGCGCCAAGCGGGTGTGCACCTGCCCGGCTTGCACCTGGGTGATACCCGTCGCGTGGCGCTAGAGGCTTACCCCGGCCTGCTGGCGCGTGAGGTGCTGGGCAACCAAAGCTACAAAAGCGACGACAAAGCCAAACAAACGCCTGAACGCCTGCTGGCCCGGCGCGAACTGCTGAGCGCGCTGGAGCGCGGCCAGACCCGCTTGGGCCTGCGCCTGGTGGCCAGCAACGCGCTGCTGGGTCGCTTGGTCGACGACGCGAGCGGCGACGCGCTCGACGCCACCCTGTGCCTGATGCAAGCGGCCTGGGCGCAGCAACAGCACGAAGACGGGCACCCGCAATACGGCTTGCCGCCCTGCGATCCGCTGGAGGGGTGGATCGTGACCGCCTGAAAGAGGTGCCTATCAGCATGGCGTCGAGCGCAAGGCCTGAACGAATGTGGGTTCAATTCAAAGTTGCTTTGAAATCCTCTAGCGACCGT
>CAMDFT010000082.1 GCA_945897795.1 Limnohabitans sp. Rim8
CCCGTAAAATCGCCCCCTATGCTTTCTGCCAAACAACATTTGCTCACGGCCCTGGCCGCCGAGCTTGAAAAACTCCAAACCGGCGCGGGAGCGCGCGCGGCCTTCGAATCGCCCAAAGTGGCCGCCCATGGCGACCTGGCCTGCACCGCCGCCATGCAGCTGGCCAAATCCCTCAAGCAAAACCCCCGGCAACTGTCCGAAACCCTGCGCAGTGCCTTGCTGGCCACCCCCGCCTTCGAGCGCTGGGTCGACGCCATCGAGATCGCTGGGCCCGGTTTCATCAACATCCGCCTCAAAGACGTAGCCAAGCAGGCCGTGGTGCACGAAGTGTTGCAAGCGGCCGAGTGCTTTGGCGATCAACCCGCAAAACCCGACAAGGTGCTGGTCGAGTTCGTCTCGGCCAACCCCACCGGCCCTTTGCATGTGGGCCATGGCCGCCAAGCGGCTTTGGGTGACGCGATTTGCAACTTGCTGGCCACACAAGGCCAGCAGGTCTACCGCGAGTTTTATTACAACGATGCGGGCGTGCAGATCGGCACACTGGCCAAGAGCACGCACATGCGGGCGCAAGGCATCAAGCCGGGGGATGCCAGCTGGCCCACCGACCCCGAGAACCCCGAAAGCAAAGCCTTCTACAACGGCGACTACATCCAGGATATTGCGGGCGACTTTCTGGCAGGCAAAACCGTTCAGTCTGACGACCGCAGCTGCACGGCCAGCGGCGATGTGAATGACCTGGACGGCATGCGTGAGTTCGCCGTGGCCTATTTGCGTCGAGAGCAAGACTTGGACCTCAAAGCCTTTGACGTTCGCTTTGACAACTACTACCTGGAGTCGAGCCTTTATACCAGCGGCAAGGTCGATGCCGCCGTGCAAAAGCTCAAAGAC
The DNA here is from genome assembly GCA_945897795.1 of Limnohabitans sp. Rim8. Lineage (GTDB taxonomy): Bacteria > Pseudomonadota > Gammaproteobacteria > Burkholderiales > Burkholderiaceae_C > Limnohabitans_A. The sequence continues at coordinate 889 of CAMDFT010000082.1, forward strand.
GCAGGCAAGACCTACGAACAAGACGGCGCGCTGTGGCTCCAATCCACCGACTACGGCGACGACAAAGACCGCGTCATGCGCAAGGGCGACGGCACTTACACCTACTTTGTGCCCGATGTGGCGTACCACATCACCAAATGGGCGCGCGGCTTTGGCCGTGTGGTGAACATCCAGGGCACCGACCACCACGGCACGATTGCCCGTGTGCGCGCAGGTTTGCAAGCGGCCAATGTCGGCATTCCCGAAGGCTACCCCGACTACGTGCTGCACACCATGGTGCGCGTGATGCGTGGCGGCGAAGAGGTCAAGATCTCCAAGCGCGCGGGCAGCTATGTCACGCTGCGCGACCTGATCGAGTGGACCAGCAAGGATGCGGTGCGTTTCTTCTTGCTGTCGCGCAAGCCCGATACCGAATACATCTTCGACATCGATTTGGCGCTTGCCCAGAACAACGACAACCCGGTGTATTACGTGCAGTATGCGCACGCACGCATCTGCTCGGTGCTGGCGGCTTGGGGTGGCAACACCGCCTCACTGACCCACGTCGACTTGTCGCCCCTGCAAAGCCCGCAGGCCCACGCGCTCATGCTGGCTTTGGCCAAATACCCCGAGATGCTGACATCGGCCGCCACCGACTTTGCGCCGCACGATGTGACCTTTTACCTGCGCGACCTGGCCTCGCAGTACCACAGCTACTACGACGCCGAGCGAATTTTGGTGGACGACGAAGCCGTCAAACAAGCCCGCCTGGCCCTGGTGGCCGCCACCGCGCAGGTGCTGCGCAACGGCCTCAAAGTGCTGGGCGTGTCGGCCCCGCAAAAAATGTGAACGGATCTGTCATGAACATCCACAGCCAACGCGGCGGTACTTTTCTGGGCTTCATCATCGGCCTGGTGCTGGGCATGGGCGTGGCCTTGGCCGTGGCCATTTATGTGACCAAGGTGCCCACGCCTTTTTCCAACAAGAACCAGCCACGCTCTAATGCGCAAGACGTGCAGGAAACTGAAAAGAACAAAGACTGGAACCCCAACAACGTGTTGCAACCGAAGGCGCCCGCAGAGCCCCCCACTCCACCTGACGCCAGTGCGGCGGCAACGACACCCCAAGCTGCCGACAAAGCCACCGCTCCGCCACGCCCCGCCGTAACGGCCGACCCATTGGGCGATCTGGCCAAATCCAAATCGGGACTGAACACACCTGCAGCCCCCGCCGATGCCAGCGATCCGTTTGACTACGTGGTGCAAGTCGGCGCGTACCGCACCAGCGCTGACGCGGATGCCCAAAAAGCCAAACTCGCGCTATTGGGACTGGACGCCAAGGTTTCTGAGCGGGATCAAGCCGGACGCGTGATTTACCGCGTACGCTTGGGGCCCTTCAGTGACAAAAACGCCGCTGAGCGCGTTCGCGCACAGCTCGAAAGCAATGGCATTGACAACACCTTGGTTCGCATGCAACGCTGAACCACCCACTTCGCACCCCGAGGTGCACCGATTACAGGAGTTCAAATGAAACGCCGCCTTTTTTCAACCGCCATGCTGTCCGTCACCGCTTGGCTGGGCCACACATCGGCTTGGGCCCAACAAGCTTTTCGCTCGGGCAAGGACTACATCACCCTCGAGCGCCCCGTGGCGACCGAAGCGGGCAACGGCAAAATTGAAGTGTTGGAGTTCTTCTGGTACAGCTGCCCCCACTGCAATCAATTTGAACCCGCGTTCGAGCAATGGGCCAAAAACGCCCCCAAAGACGTGGTGGTGCGCCGCGTGCCCGTGGCCTTCCGGGATGACTTTGTGCCACAGCAGCGCCTTTACTACACGCTCGAAGCCATGAACCTGGTCGAGAAAATGCACATCCGTGTGTTCACCGCCATCCATGGCGAAAAGTTGATGCTCAATTCCGATGCGGCTGTGCTGGCATGGGCCGAAAAGCAAGGCATCGACAAAACCAAGTTCGAACAGGCCTACAAGTCCTTTGGTGTGGCCACCAAGGCCAAGCGGGCCGTGCAACTGCAAAACGACTTCAAGATCGAAGGCGTGCCTTCGCTGGGCGTGGCGGGCCGCTTCTACATCGACGGCACCCTGGCCGGCAGCATGCCGCGCGCCCTGCAAGTGGCCGATGCGCTGATTGCCCAGAGCCGCCAGAGCCGCTGAGCCCCGAGCATCCCGCCCGGATGCCCTCACTCGATGGGTGCTCTCTAAAGCCCGCCGCTGCCCCGAGCGGGCTTTTTTGTGGCCGACCTTTGATTTTTGCAATACCGCGGACAAGATCCGGGGTGCTTGCACCTACAATGATCGGGACTAACAGCAAGATTCATGCCCTTAAAAACACATTCCCTCTTTCGCCTGCCCCATTGGGCCTTGCTGGGGCTGTGCGCCAGCTTGCTCGCCATGCCCAGCCATGCCGAAAAAGCCGATCGGGATCAACCCATGAACATCGAAGCCGACAGCATGCGCCATGACCAGGCGCGTCAGTTGACCCAGTTCACCGGCAAGGTACTGGCGACCAAGGGCACACTGGTCTTGCGCGCCGCCCGCATGGAGGTGCAGCAAGACGCCCAAGGCCGGCAGGTGGCACGTTTGTGGGCTGCCCCCTCCGAGCGGGTGTTTTTCAGGCAAAAGCGCGAGGGCGTGAACGAATTCACCGAGGGCGAGGCCGAACAGCTCACTTACGACAACCAGGCCGATGTCGTCACCCTGAACCAACGAGCCGAGGTGCGCATCTTGCGTGGCAACCAGGTGGCCGACCAGCTCAATGGCCACACCATTGTGTTCAACAACACCAGCGAAGTCATGACGGTCGACGGCCAGCCTACCAGCGGTGCCGGGCAACGCGTGCGCGCCATCCTGACGCCCAGAAACACCCCGCCTGCACCCACCTCCAATACACCGACCGCACCCGCCTTGCGCACCAGCCCAGGCCTGTCGCCCACGTCAAAGCCATGAGCACTGCCGCTGCCCCCGACAGCCGCCTGCAAGCGCGTCACCTGAAGAAAGCCTACGGCAGCAGAAAGGTGGTGCACGACGTGTCGGTGCAGGTGGGCAAAGGCGAAGTGGTGGGTCTGCTGGGCCCCAACGGCGCTGGAAAAACCACTTCGTTTTACATGATCGTGGGCTTGGTCCGGGCCGATGGCGGGCAGATCCTGATTGATGGCGAAGACGTCACCCGCATGCCCATCCACAAGCGCTCACGCATGGGCTTGTCTTATTTGCCGCAAGAAGCGTCCATCTTCCGTAAGCTCTCGGTGGCCGACAACGTGCGCGCCATTTTGGAACTGCAGACCGATGCACAAGGCCGCGCCCTGAGCGGCAACGAAGTGGAAAAACGCCTAGGCGAACTGCTGGCCGATTTGCGCGTGGAGCACCTGCGCGACTCGCCCTCGGTGGCTCTGTCGGGCGGAGAGCGCCGACGCGTGGAGATTGCCCGAGCGCTGGCCACCGACCCGCGCTTCATTTTGCTGGACGAGCCCTTTGCCGGCATTGACCCGATCGCCGTCATCGAGATCCAGCGCATCATCGCCTTCCTCAAGCAACGCGGCATTGGCGTGCTGATCACCGACCACAACGTGCGCGAGACGCTGGGCATTTGCGACCACGCCTACATCATCAGCGAAGGCCGCGTGCTGGCCGAGGGCACACCCGACGAGATCGTGGCCAACGCCGATGTGCGCCGGGTGTACCTGGGCGAACACTTCCGAATGTGATGAAGACAACACGCGTCCACGCCATGAAAGTGCAGCCATGAGACCCGGCCTGTCGCTGCGCATGTCACAGCACCTGGCGCTCACGCCCCAGTTGCAACAATCGATCCGCCTGCTGCAACTGTCCACGCTGGAGCTGTCGCAAGAGGTCGACCAGATGCTGGACGACAACCCGTTTTTGGAGCGCGCCGAAGAAGAAGCGCCCGCTGAAGCCTTTGGCCTGGACCAAGCCGATGCCCATGTCAGCTTGGGCGACCGGGTGAGTGAAAGCGCCAGCACCTCCAGCAGCAGCGACGACAGCCCCAGCGAAACCCGCGACGAAGCCGTGACCGACGTGGCCGAAAGTTGGGACGGCGACGGCAGCGTGGACATGCGCCCCGACGACAGCGAGTGGGGCGGCGACGCCACACCGCGACAAAACAACGGCGAAGAGACCGCCGACGCCATCGACCTGGCCCGCAGCAGTGGCTCACTCACCGACTTTTTGCACCGACAAGCTTTGTCGCTGCGCCTGTCCGAGATCGACCGCGCTGCGCTGCGCTTTTTGATCGAGTCGCTCAACGACGACGGCTACCTGACCGACACCCTGCCCGAGCTGGCGGCCAGCCTGGCGGGCAGCGACGACTTTGAACAACTCGACGAACTGGTGCACCGCTTCACCGTGGCGCTGGGCTTGCTGCAATCGCTCGAACCCGTGGGCGTGGGCGCGCGCGATCTGGCCGAGTGCCTGCGCATCCAGATCAAGGCCTGGCTGAAAGACGAGCCCGAAGATGCGGTGGCCCAAGCCGCACTGGCCATCTGCGCCCAGCCGCTGGAAATGCTGGCCAAACGCGACTACAAGCGTTTGGCGGTGGCCTGCGGGTTGAGCGAAGCCGTGGTCAAAGCCGCCATCCCCTTCATTGCCCGGCTCGAGCCCAAACCCGGCCGCCCCTTTGTTCAGGCCGAGCAAAACATCATCATCCCCGATGTGCTGGTGGTGAACACCAGCAAGACGGCGACTCCCAGGTTCCGCATCCAGCTCAACCCCGATGTGATGCCCAAGCTGCGTGTACATGACATCTATGCCAACGCCTTGCGCGGCGGCAAAGGCGACAACCATGCGGGTTTGCAGCAGCGCCTGCAAGAAGCGCGCTGGTTCATCAAGAACATCCAGCAGCGCTTTGACACCATCTTGCGCGTGTCTACCGCCATCGTGGAGCGACAGAAAAACTTTTTCACGCACGGCGCACTGGCCATGCGCCCGCTGGTGTTGCGCGAGATCGCCGACGAGCTGGGCATGCACGAATCCACCATCAGCCGCGTGACCACGGCCAAGTACATGTCCACGCCGCAAGGCACCTTTGAGTTGAAGTATTTCTTTGGCTCAGGCTTGGGCACAGACAGCGGCAGCGCGGCTTCGAGCACGGCGGTGCGGGCGCTCATCAAACAATTTGTGGCTGCCGAAAAGCCCGCCAAACCGCTGTCAGACAACCAGATTTCTGAAATGCTGAAAGAGCAAGGCATCGACTGCGCGCGCCGCACGGTGGCCAAATACCGCGAAGCCCTGAAGATCGCGCCTGCGAACCTGCGCAAAACCCTTTGAGAGTAATTGAGTGAATTCATTGAACCTGTTCATGCCCTGCGCCGCTGGCGTTGAAGGCTTTTTGGCCGACGAGGTGCACGCCATCACGGGCCTCACGGGCCAAGACCTGATGACGGGCCGCGGCGGCGTGATGGCCCGCGCCTCGTGGCGCGATGCGATGCGCATCAACCTGCACAGCCGCCTGACCCAGCGCGTGCTGGTGCAGCTGTCGGTCACCGATTACCGCAACGAAAACGACCTCTACAACGCCGCCAGCGAAGTGGCCTGGGAAATCTGGTTCACGCCCAAGCAGACTTTCAAAATCGACATCACGGCCCAGCACAGCCCACTGACCAGCCTGAACTTTGCGGCCCTCAAAATCAAAGACGCGGTGGCGGACCGCTTTCGCAACAAGCGCGGTGAGCGCCCCAACGTGGACACCACCTGGCCCGACGTGCGCATTTACGCCCACGTCACGCCCGAAACGCTCACGCTGTACATCGACACCTCGGGCGAACCCTTGTTCAAGCGCGGCTGGCGCACCGACAAAGGCGACGCGCCTTTGAAGGAAACCCTGGCCGCGGCCATGATCGCCGCCAGTGGCTGGGACGCCACCGTGCCGCTGTACGACCCCTGCTGCGGCAGCGGCACCCTCCCGATCGAAGCGGCGCAAATCGCTTGCGACATTGCCCCCGGTTTGCAGCGGCGCTTTGGTTTTGAGAAATTGCTGCCCTTCCAGAACCACGTTTGGCAAGGCCTGATCGAAGAAGCCCGTGACCTGGAGCACGAACCCACCGCACCGATCTTTGGCAGCGATGTGGCCTTCCGAATGGTGGACTTTTCGGAGCGCAATGCCGAACGCGCGGGCGTGTCCGGTGTGATCGAGTTCCGGGGTGGCGACGCCCTGCAGCGCATGCCGCCGAGCGAAACACCTGGCGTGATGCTGCTCAACCCGCCCTATGGCGAGCGCATTGCGGCAGCCGGTGTGGCGGGGCGTGGGCGTGACAGCTTCCAGCCTGGTGCTCTTTCGGATGCTCGTGCCAGCTCCCGAGCCGCCGACCAAAGCCACCACCGCGAAACCGCCCAAACTCAAGACGGCGACGACAGCGTCGACTTCTTCGCCCAACTGGCCAGCCACTGGAAGAAAAACTACAGCGGCTGGAGCGCCTGGATGCTCACGCCCGACCTGAAGCTGCCCAGCAAGATGCGCCTGAAAGAATCGCGCCGCGTGCCCATGTGGAACGGCCCTATCGAATGCCGCTTGTTCCGCTTTGACATGATCAAGGGCAGCTTGAAGCGCAATGCCACCCCCAGCGCCGACACACCGGGGGCTGACGAAACGCCTGCCTCATGAGCACAACCCCGGATGCGCAAGCCCCGGTGCGGCGCGTGCTGGACACCAACATCGTGCTCGACCTGTGGGTGTTTGACGAACCCAAGGCAGCAGCCCTGCGCACCAGTGTCGAGACGGGCGCCAGCGGGTGGATCGCCACCGCCGCCATGCGGGAAGAGCTGGCCCGCGTGCTGGCCTACCCTCAAATCGTGAAGCGCTTGACCGCCCGCGCCCTGCCCGCCGATACCGTGCTGGCGCACTTCGACCGCCATGCGCAGCTGCAGCCCGACGCGCCCAAAGCGCCCTATGTCTGCAAAGACGCCGACGACCAAAAATTCATCGACCTGGCTGTGCAGCATACCGCCGCCTTGCACAGCAAGGACGCGCAGGTGCTGTGCATGAAAAAACGCTTGGAGCGCTGCGGCGTGGCGATGAACCCAACCATTTCCTCGATGGTCGCTATGCATGCGGCCTGATTTTTAAGAAGAACACCATGAACACCACCGCTGGCTTGGAAGCCGAAGACTTTGACACCCTGGACAACATCCTGGACGACCTGCGCGAGCGTTTTGAAGAAACGCCGCAATGGGAGTTTTGCGAGGGCTTCATGGCCGCGCTGGTGTGCTGCCGCCGCGCCATTCCCGACAGCGAGTGGCTGCCCATGCTGCTGGGTGTGGATGAGGGGGAGGATGGCGGCAGCTTTGCCGACGACGCCCAGCGCCAGCAGTTCATGGCTTTGTGGCAGCGCCGCTTTGACGAAATCAAGCTGGCCCTGGACACCCCCGTGGAAGCGCTGGACGACGACAAAGCCTACGCCCCCGAAGTGATGGACGTGCGCGGCGCGATCGCTTCGCTGCCACCAGAAGAACGAGAAGAAATCGAAGACAGCGAGATACCGTCTTTTGCGCAGGTGTGGGCGCTGGGCTTCATGTTCGCTGTGGAAAACTGGCCCGAAGAATGGGCCACACCCAAGGACAAGGAAGCCGCCAAATGGTACGACCTGTCGCTCGAAGCCATCGTGGCCTTGACCGAAGACGACGATGCAGTGCCTACGCTCTCGGCCTTGTCTGAGGACGGCCCACCCAGCGTGAGCGAAGAACGCCTGAACGCCTACGGCGAAGCCCTGTGGGCGGTGTACGACCTGCGTGAGATCTGGCGCAACATCGGCCCGCGTGTGGCGCAGGTCATCAAGGAAGCCACACCGGGCCGCAACGATGCTTGCAGCTGCGGGAGCGGTAAAAAGTACAAGAAGTGTTGCGGGGCTTGAGGCCGCCGCAGATCACCAGACTCAAACCATCCACTTCGCCAACGCGTCACTGGTGGCGTCAGGTAATTCTTCTGGGATGAAGTGGCCTGAAGGCATCACCTGACCGGCCACATGGCCTGCGCATTGCGCCTGCCACAACTCAACAGGCTTGAACATGCGGTTGACCACGCCGCGATCTCCCCACAAGACCATGGTGTCGCAAACGATTTTGTCGCCACGCGCACGGCCCTCGCGGTCGTGCTCCAGGTCAATGCCTGCGCTCGCGCGGTAATCTTCTGCAGCACTGTGAATGGCGGCGGACCAGCCCTTGTCATTGAGCTCCGGGTTGCAAAAAGCGCGTTCGTATTCTGCCAAGGCCTCGGCTTCAATGTAGGCCAACCCCTGACTGCCCCAGCCGCCGAGCTTGGCGTGCAGATAGGCCTTGGGGTTGCCGCCGATCATGAACTCCGGCAAGGGCGCGGCTTGCGTCAGGTGGAACCAGTGGTAGTAAGCCTGCGCAAACGCAAAGTACGGGTCGGCCACCGGGCCTGACACCTCGGGTGTTTTGCCCCAGTTGCCGCTGTACATGTCCAACGTGGGCGCGATGTCGATCACGCACAACTTCTTGACCCGCTTGGCGTGGTCCAGCGCCAGCCGATGCGCCACTCGGCCGCCTCGGTCATGGCCACACAAAAAGAAATCATCGACACCCAGGGCATCAAGCAGGCCCACCACTTCTTGCGCCATGGCGCGTTTGCTGTAGTGCAGGTGCTGCGCATCACCCATCGCATGCGACGAATCACCGTAACCGCGCAGGTCGGGCATGACCAGGCGGTAACGGCCGCGCAAGTTTTGCGCGACGCGGTGCCACATGACATGGGTTTGCGGAAAACCGTGCAACAACACGAGCACTGGCAAATGCGCATGCGCCGCCCAATCGGCCGAGCGCCTGAAGCACACGGGCAAGCCCGCTACGGTGAGCGTTTGCCGCTCAAAGCCGTCAAACCAGGCCATCAGTCCACCTTGGCGCCCGAGGCCTTCACGACGTCGGCCCACTTCTTGTGCTCGCGATCAATGTGCTCGGCAAATTGCGCGGGCGTGTTGCCGCTGGGAATCGCACCCAAGGTGGCCAAGCGCTCTTTCATGGCAGGGCTCGCCAACGATTTGGCAACCTCTTGCTGGATACGGCTGACCACATCGGCAGGCGTCCCGGCAGGGGCCAACAAACCAAACCAACTGCTGGCCTCAAACCCTTTGAGCCCGGCAGCCTCTTCCACCGTCGGCAGTTCGGGCATGGCCGCAGAGCGCTGGCTGCTGGTCACGGCCAGGGCTTTGAGCTTGCCCCCTTTGATCAGCGGAATGGCTGAGGGCAGGTTGTCGAACATCACGTCCATGTTGCCCCCTGACAAATCCAGCAGCGCTGGGGCAGAACCCCGGTAAGGAATGTGCGCCATGAAAGTGCCGGTCTGGGACTTGAACAACTCACCGGCCAAATGGATGGAGGTGCCATTGCCGCTGGAGGCCATGTTCAGCTTGCCCGGGTTGGCTTTGGCGTACTTGATGAAGTCGTTCACGGTGTTGATCTTGTTGGCCGCCGCTTTTTCGGCGTTGATCACCATCACGTTGGGCACGCCCGCCACCAAGGTGATCGGCACGAAGTCCTTGATCGGGTCGTAGGGCAGCTTGCTGTAAAGGGCGCGGTTGATGCCGTGTGTGCCCACCGTGCCCATGAGCAGGGTGTAGCCGTCACCGGGTGACTTGGACACTTGATCGGCACCCAAGTTGCCGCCTGCGCCGCCCTTGTTTTCGATCACGAAGGATTGACCAAACGCTTTGCTCAGATCTGGCGCAATGGCGCGGGCCAGGATGTCGGTGGTGCCACCGGCTGCGAAGGGCACGACGATTTTGACGGGTTTGCCAGGCCAGGCGCTTTGCGCCCAGGCGGCAGACGTGGTCGACAAAAGAACAGCGGCAGCCAACCCTAAGACGGGGCGGCGGGTGAGTGAACTTGAAAGTGTGCGGGTGATTTGACTCATGCGTATCTCCTTGTTTTGATGGATCAAATGATGATGCCACGCAGGCCCGCAAACCCTGTCGCACAAGCGAAGAAAGAAGGCGTTTTTAAGGGTTTGTCCCGGTCAAAAGGGCCTGCAAAGCGGGCTTTTGCACCTTGCCCAAAGCGCTTTTGGGCAGGCTGCCCATGAACACCACGCGGCGCGGCAGCTTGAAGCGGGCGATGCGTGGGTGCAGGTGCGCCAAAACGGCTTCGGCGCTCAACGCTTGCCCTGCGGCGTCGGGGCTGCGTACCAACACCGCCACGGGCACTTCGCCCCAGCGGGCATCGGCCATGCCGATCACAGCGCTCTCAGCTACACCCGGCAGCGTCACCAACTGGTTTTCGATTTCGGCCGGGTAGATGTTTTCGCCGCCCGAGATGATCATGTCTTTGCTTCGGCCCACGATGGTGATGCAGCCGTCTTCGGCACGTTGACCCAAGTCGCCTGAGTGGAACCAGCCGTCTTGCAGGCCCAAACCGCTTTGCCCTTGTTCTTGCCCTTGCCCTTGTCCTTGCGCGCTCCAGTAACCACGCATCAGGTTGTCGGCGCGGATGCAGACTTCGCCTGTCGCGCCATGGCCGATCTCTTGGCCGTCTGCGTCGATCAGCTTGACTTGCGCTTGCGGGTGCGGCCAGCCCGAAGCGCCCACGCGGGCCATGGCCTCAGGCAAGCGCAGCACGATGGACACGGGGCCGGTTTCGGTGGTGCCATACACCTGACCCACCGGCACACCGCGTGCGTGCAGCGTCTCCAAATACGCCACAGGCACGGTGGACGACCCGGTCATGATGCCTCGCAGGCAGGCCAGCGACGTCTCGGCCCAGTGCGGGTGCTCGAACACGGCGCGCATGGTGGCGGGCACCAGCAGCGACAAGCTGGGGCGACTCGTGTTCATTTCATCAAGCCAAGCCGTCGGGTCAAAGCGCGGGTGCAGCACCACCTCCACGCCAGCCAACAGCGCAGGCAAGGTCTGGATGCACAGGCCGCCCACATGGAACATGGGCAGCGTGGACAGAACCTTGTCGCCCGGCACTAAGTCGTGTGCCCATGCGCTGGCACGGGCGTTGGCCAGCAGCGCAGCTTGTGTGTGCACCGCGCCCTTGGGCACGCCTGTTGTGCCCGAGGTGTAGACCAGCAGCAGCGGCATGTCGCTGTGCACGGCGGGGAGCGGCAGACCGCGAGGCGCAGCATTGGCTATTAACGTGTCGTGGTGGGTGTG
>CAMDFT010000083.1 GCA_945897795.1 Limnohabitans sp. Rim8
ATCGCCAAAGGCATGGACGTGGACGAGTTTGCCGGTCGCCTGTCCTTCTTCTGGGCCGTGGGCATGAACTTCTATTTGGAGATCGCCAAGATGCGTGCGGCCCGTCTGCTGTGGTGCCGCATCATGAAGGGCTTTGACGCCAAGAACCCTAAGAGCCTCATGTTGCGCACGCACAGCCAGACCTCGGGCTGGTCGCTCACCGAGCAAGATCCTTACAACAACGTGGTGCGCACCACCATCGAAGCCATGGCGGCCGTGTTTGGCGGCACCCAGTCACTGCACACCAACTCGTTTGACGAGGCTATCGCCTTGCCCACCGAATTCAGCTCGCGCATTGCCCGCAACACCCAGCTCATCATCCAAGAAGAAACGCACATCACCAACGTGATCGACCCTTGGGCAGGCAGCTACATGATGGAGAGTCTGACGCAAGAAATGGCCGACAAGGCCTGGGCCATCATCGAAGAAGTTGAAGCCATGGGCGGCATGACCAAGGCCGTGGGCAGTGGCTGGGCCAAGCTCAAGATCGAAGCGGCTGCCGCAGAAAAGCAAGCGCGCATCGATTCGGGCAAAGACGTGATCGTGGGCGTGAACAAATACAAGCTGGCCAAAGAAGACCCAATCGAGACCTTGTCGATTGACAACGTGCGTGTGCGCGACGGTCAGATCGAACGCCTGGCCAAAATCCGCGCCACCCGCGACAGCGCCAAGGTGCAAGCCGCTTTGGACGCTTTGTCCGCTTCGGCCGAATCCGGTCAAGGTAACTTGCTGGACTTGTCGATTCAGGCCGTGCGCCTGCGTGCCACGGTGGGTGAGATTTCGGATGCGCTGGAAAAATCCTTCGGCCGCCACCGCGCCGACACACAAAAAGTGACAGGCGTCTACGCCGCGGCTTATGACGACGGCGAAAACGTGGGAGACACCATGGAATACTGGAATGCACTCAAAGCCGACATCGCCGCCTTTGCCGACGCCCAAGGCCGCCGCCCCCGCGTGATGATTTCCAAGTTGGGCCAAGACGGCCACGACCGAGGGGCCAAAGTGGTGGCCACTGCGTTCGCTGATTTGGGCTACGACGTGGACATGGGCCCGCTCTTCCAGACCCCCGAAGAATGCGCTCGCCAAGCGATTGAAAACGACGTGCATGCCGTGGGCGTGTCCACTCTAGCCGCTGGCCACAAAACTTTGGTGCCTGCCATCATCGCCGAGCTCAAAAAGCAGGGTGCTGACGACATCATCGTGTTCGTGGGCGGTGTGATTCCCCGCCAGGACTACGACATGCTGTACGAAGCGGGCGTCAAAGGCATCTACGGCCCTGGCACCCCGATCCCGGTCAGCGCCAAGGATGTGCTGGAGCAGATCAAGAAGGCTTTGGGTTGAATGTTTGTGATACAGTAATACCGTATTGCAAACATCTTCAAGGAGTCTGCCATGGCTGTATCCGTTCGACTGGAACCTCTGCTTGAAAAAGAGCTGGAGTTGACCGCCAAACGCATGGGCGTGACCAAGTCTCAGTTCATCGTTTCTGCGCTGGAGAGAGCGTTGGGGCGCAAGAACCCCTATGACCTGCTACTCAAGGTGCAAGCGGAGGTGCGGGAGCCTTTGCCTGAGGGCAATGAATTTCTATCGCCAACCAAGGCGGCCATTCGGTCCAAACTCAAAACCAAACGGGATGCCCATCAAGCCGATTGGTTGGCTTTTCAAGAGGCCAAAAAGCAGGGCAAAGTGTGGTCTGGTTCAGACCAGGAAACGGACAAACCGTGAAGGTGGCTTTGATCGACACCGGCCCCATGGTGGCGCTGTTTGACGCCAGTGATGTGGCGCATCGGCACTACTCCAGTTTGTTGGCTGAAAACTGGCGGTTGACGACCACCTGGCCGTGTGTGGTGGAGGTGTGCCATTTTCTGGGTGCCAATGCCGTCCAGCGATTTTTGAGATGGGTGTCCGAAGGTGGCGTCATCGTGTTCCCGTTTGATGTATCGAACCTCCCCGACTTGGCGGAGCTGATGGCGCGTTATACCGCTGAGCCTCGCACAGAAATGGACTTGGCCGATGCCTCTTTGGTGTGGTTGGCGCAAGACACGAACACGCTCAACGTGATGACCATGGATGTCCGTGATTTCTCGCGTTATCGCCTGCCCGATGGGCGCAGCTTCGAGATCTTATGAGCATGCCAAGCGCAGATCATTTGTTGAAGACCATGCTGGATGGCAACGCTGCCGCCCAACGCCGCGCCATGGCCAAAGCCATCACGCTGCTCGAATCCACCCGCTCCGACCACCGCGCCCAAGCCGATGAGTTGCTCACGGCCATGCTGCCGCACACGGGCCAATCCTTTCGCTTAGGAATAAGTGGCGTGCCAGGCGTGGGCAAGTCCACTTTCATTGAGGCATTGGGGCTGTACCTGATCAAGCAGGGCCACCGCGTGGCGGTGTTGACCATCGATCCGTCTTCCACCGTCTCGGGCGGCTCCATCTTGGGCGACAAGACCCGCATGGAATTGCTCAGCGTGCACGAGCGTGCCTACATCCGCCCCAGTCCCAGCAGCGGCACCTTGGGCGGCGTGGCCGAAAAAACCCGCGAGTCCATGTTGGTCTGCGAAGCTGCTGGCTACGACGTGGTGATCGTCGAGACGGTGGGCGTGGGCCAAAGCGAAACCGCTGTGGCCAACATGACCGACATGTTTGTGCTGATGCAGCTGCCCAACGCGGGCGACGATTTGCAGGCCATCAAAAAAGGCGTGATGGAGATCGCTGATTTGGTGGTCATCAACAAGGCTGACATCGATGCCATCGCAGCCACCCGTGCCGAGTTACAGATCACCAGCGCCTTGCAGTTGCTGGGCATGCACGGCGGCTCGGGCCATGCACATGCCGACACCACGCAGTGGCACCCCAAGGTGGTGCAGCTGAGCGCTTTGCTCGGCCAGGGAGTGGACAGTTTTTGGGTGGCAGTCAGCGAGTTCCGAAGCCTGCAAACAGCCAATGGCCGACTGCCCCTGCGCCGCCAGCACCAAGCGCTGTCGTGGATGTGGGAGCGCATCGACGCGGGGCTTAAACAAAAATTTCGGGCTCAGCCAGCCGTTCAAACGCTGTTGCCCCAACTCAGCCAACAAGTCGCTTCTGGCCAGTTGGCCGCATCGACGGCTGCGCGCCAGTTGCTGGCCGCGCACGCGCATTCCCAACCCGTTCGCGCTGATGAGCGCCCTACCTGATTTTTGAGAGAGAGTAAGCATGCAAGACATCATTGAACAATTGGAAAATAAGCGCGCTGCGGCCCGCTTGGGCGGTGGGCAAAAGCGCATTGATGCGCAGCACACCAAAGGCAAACTCACAGCCCGAGAGCGCATCGAAGTCTTGCTGGACGAAGGCACCTTCGAAGAGTGGGACATGTTCGTGGAGCACCGCTGCACCGACTTCGGCATGGAAAACAACAAGATCCCCGGCGACGGCGTGGTCACCGGCTACGGCATGATCAACGGCCGTTTGGTCTTTGTGTACAGCCAGGACTTCACCGTGTATGGCGGCGCATTGTCTGAGACGCACGCTGAGAAGATTTGCAAGGTCATGGACCAGGCCATGAAGGTCGGCGCGCCCGTGATCGGCTTGAACGATTCGGGTGGTGCCCGCATTCAAGAAGGTGTTGCATCGCTCGGCGGTTATGCCGATGTGTTTCAGCGCAACGTCATGGCCTCGGGCGTGGTGCCCCAGATCAGCATGATCATGGGCCCATCGGCTGGTGGCGCGGTGTACTCGCCAGCGCTCACCGACTTTATCTTCATGGTCAAGGACACGTCGTACATGTTTGTGACGGGCCCTGAAGTAGTGAAGACCGTGACCCACGAAGAAGTCACGGCCGAAGAATTGGGCGGTGCATTGACCCACACCACCAAGAGCGGCGTGGCCGACATGGCGTTTGAAAACGATGTGGAAGCGCTGCTCATGGTGCGCCGCCTTTACAACTACTTGCCGCTGAACAACCGCGAAAAAGCACCCGTTCGCAAGAGCGGCGACACCATCGACCGCATCGACATGAGCCTGGACACTTTGGTGCCCGAGAATCCCAACAAAGCCTATGACATGAAGGAGCTCATCCTCAAAACCGTGGATGACGGCGACTTCTTTGAGCTGCAGCCTGATTACGCCAAGAACATCCTGATTGGCTTTGCCCGCATCGATGGCCAAACCGTGGGCATTGTGGCCAACCAGCCTTTGGTGCTGGCGGGTTGTTTGGACATCAAAAGCTCGATCAAGGCGGCGCGCTTTGTGCGCTTTTGCGATGCTTTTAACATCCCCGTCATCACCTTTGTGGACGTGCCCGGCTTCATGCCCGGTACCAGCCAAGAATACGGCGGCATCATCAAGCATGGTGCCAAGTTGCTCTACGCGTATGCCGAGTGCACCGTGCCGAAAATCACGGTCATTACCCGCAAGGCTTACGGCGGCGCGTACGACGTGATGGCCTCCAAGCACTTGCGTGGCGACGTGAACTTTGCCTGGCCCAATGCCGAGATCGCGGTGATGGGTGCCAAGGGCGCTGTTGAAATCATCTTCCGCGAAGACAAAGGCGACCCCGAAAAACTGGCCGCCAAAGAAGCTGAATACAAAGCCCGCTTCGCCAACCCGTTTGTGGCGGCGAACCGGGGTTACATCGACGACGTCATCATGCCGCACAACACCCGCAAACGCATCGCCCGTTCGCTGGTGATGCTCAAAGACAAGAAGATTGAAAACCCATGGCGCAGGCACGGGAATATTCCGTTGTAATCCCGCAGGAGAAGAAGAACATGTTTACCAAAATACTGATTGCCAACCGCGGCGAAATTGCTTGCCGCGTCATCGCCACCGCTCAAAAAATGGGCATCCAAACCGTGGCGGTTTACTCTGAAGCCGACAAAGAAGCGCGCCATGTTCAACTGGCCGATGAGGCCGTGCTGATTGGCCCAGCAGCCTCGCGCGAGTCGTACCTCGTGGCTGACAAAATCATCGCAGCAGCCAAAGCCACAGGCGCACAAGCGATTCACCCCGGCTACGGCTTTTTAAGCGAGAACGCCGAGTTCTCCAAGCGCTGCGAAGACGAAGGCATTGCCTTCATTGGGCCGCGTCACTTCTCAATTGCCGCCATGGGCGACAAAATCGAGTCCAAGAAATTGGCGGGCGCTGCCGGCGTGAACTGCATTCCCGGCGTGAACCATGCCATTGAGACGGCTGAAAAAGCCGTCGAAATTGCCAAGGACATCGGCTACCCGGTGATGATCAAAGCCTCGGCTGGCGGCGGTGGCAAAGGCCTGCGCGTGGCCTTCAACGACAAGGAAGCGTTTGAAGGCTTCACGTCCTGCCGCAACGAAGCGCGCAACAGCTTTGGCGACGACCGTGTGTTCATAGAGAAGTTTGTCGAGGAACCCCGCCACATCGAAATCCAAGTGCTGGGCGACAGCCACGGTAACGTGATTTATTTGAACGAGCGCGAGTGTTCGATTCAGCGCCGTCACCAAAAAGTGATCGAAGAAGCGCCGTCACCCTTTATCTCTGATGCCACCCGCAAAGCCATGGGCGAGCAGGCGGTGCAACTGGCCAAAGCGGTGAAATACCAATCGGCCGGTACGGTCGAGTTTGTGGTCGGCAAAGACCAGAGCTTTTACTTTTTGGAGATGAACACCCGTTTGCAGGTGGAGCATCCCGTGACCGAAGCCATCACTGGGCTCGACTTGGTGGAGTTGATGATCCGCGTGGCTGCGGGGGAGAAGCTGCCTTTGGAACAAAAAGATGTTCAGCGCAACGGTTGGTCCATCGAGTGCCGCATCAACGCCGAAGACCCATTCCGCAACTTCTTGCCGTCCACGGGCCGTTTGGTGCGCTTTCAGACGCCCAAACAAACCATGTTCCAAGGCAACACCGCCAAGCTTTACGGCGTGCGTGTGGACACGGGCGTACAAGACGGCGGCGAGATTCCGATGTTATACGACTCGATGATCGCCAAGTTGATCGTGCACGGCAAAGACCGCAACGACGCCATTCACAAAATGCGCGAAGCCCTCAATGGTTTTGTGATTCGAGGCATCAGCACCAACATCCCTTTTCAGGCGGCTTTGCTGGCGCACCCGCGTTTTGTGTCGGGTGACTTCAACACCGGCTTCATTGCCGAGCAATACAGCCAAGGTTTTCGCGCCGAAGATGTGCCCCACGAAGACCACGACTTCTTGGCCGCCCTGGCGGCCTTCGTTCGTCGCAAGTCGCGCGAACGCGCCGCGGGTTTGAGCGGACAGTTGCCGGGTTACGACGTGCAAGTGGGTCAAGACTATGCCGTGGTGGAACTGGGCAAAGCGGGCAACAACCGTTATGTGCCCGTGCATGTGGACGAGTTTGCGGGCAAGCACGGCGAAGCGCAGATCACCGTGAATGGCAAAACCTACGCCATCGCCAGCAACTCGCGTTTGAACGATATCCGAATCGAAGGTACGTGCAACGGCAAGCCGTTTGTCGCGCAAATCGAGCGTGGTACCTTGAAGAACCCGTTGGCTTTGCAAGTTCAGCACAACGGCACCCGCATTGAAGCGCTGGTCATGTCGCCCCGCATGGCCGAGCTGCACCAGCTCATGCCTTACAAGGCGCCGCCAGACCTCAGCCGCTTTGTCTTGTCACCCATGCCAGGCCTCTTGGTCGACGTGGCTGTGTCGTTGGGCCAAAAGGTGCAAGCGGGCGAACGCGTGGCCGTGATCGAAGCCATGAAAATGGAAAACGTGCTGTTTGCGGCGCAAGACGGTGTGGTGAAGAAAGTGGTGGCCGCCAAAGGCGAGTCGCTCACGGTGGACCAGATGATCGTGGAGTTCGAATAAATGACACGCCCATTCAAAGTGCTGGGTGTCCAGCAAATCGCCATCGGTGGACCTGACAAAAGTCGGTTGCAAAAGCTCTGGGTCGATATGTTCGGTCTGGAGGTGACCGGCACCTACAAAAGCGAGCGCGAGAATGTGGACGAAGACATCTGCGCCATCGGCACCGGCCCCTTCAAGGTCGAGGTCGATCTAATGCAGCCGCTGGACCCCGAGAAAAAGCCCGCCGTGCACACCACGCCGCTCAACCACATCGGTCTGTGGATCGACGACCTGCCTGTGGCGGTGGCGTGGCTCACGGGGCAAGGCGTGCGCTTTGCGCCCGGCGGCATCCGCAAGGGGGCCGCTGGTTTTGACATCACGTTTTTGCACCCCAAGGCGAACGAGGAGTTCCCGATTGGTGGCGAGGGCGTGTTGATCGAGTTGGTGCAGGCGCCGGCCGAGGTGGTCAGAGCTTTCGAGAAATTGGCAGCAGCCGCCTAAAAAAGTCCCCTTGTAGGAGCGGTCTCCGACCGCGATCAAGGCTGATGTCGGGCAGTCAGCCTTGATTTTGTTTGGCACGGGCTTTGGCCAGCGCCGCTTCGATGATGGCGCGTTTGCGGTCCACTTCGGGCGCGTTATCGGTGCCCTTGGTGTGAGTGGCCAAGTCGGCCAGCTTGTGCTCGGCTTTGGCTATTTGTTGCTGTTGGTGGGCTGCTTCTTCGCGCACCAGACGCTGCTGGCGTGAGGTGTAGCGCTCGCGTGCAGTGTGGGCCTGATCAGCAGACCAGGCAGCCCAGCCAGTCTCTGTGCCCGTCACGTTTTCCAGTGCAATGCAGTCCACCGGACACACCGGAATGCACAGCTCACACCCCGTGCACCAAGGCTCAATCACGGTGTGCATCAACTTGTTCGCCCCCAAAATCGCATCGGTCGGGCAAGCCTTGATGCACAGCGTGCAGCCGATGCACCATGCCTCGTCAATGATGGCCACATGCCGTGGTCCTTCGATGCCATGCTCAGGATTCAGCGGGACCAAGGGCTGGCCAGTCAGTGCAGCCAGACGCTCAATACCGGCCTGCCCACCCGGCGGGCACTGGTTGATCGCCGCTTGCCCTTCGGCCATGGCGCGGGCATAGCTGGCGCAATCGGGAAAGCCGCAACGTGTGCACTGCGTTTGCGGCAGGGCATCGTTGAGGGCAAGAAAAAGCGCCTGGGTCTCAGGCGCTGTGGGCTTCAGGGGCATGGGCCTCAGGCTTTGGGGGCGACCCAGGTGGTTTTGACTGTGCCTTTTGGCTGGGCTGACGCTTTGCCGTTTTTGGCAGGCGCTTTGGCCACGGCCTTGGCCGGTGTTTTGGCTGCAGCTTTGACAGGCGCTGCGGCTTTGGCTGCAGGCTTGGCTGCTGGTGCTGCCACGACTTTGACGGCAGCTTTGGCCACAGGCTTGGCCACGTTTGTTACTGCTGGCTTGATCGCTGGCTTGACGGGGGTCTTGGTGGGTGCCTTGACCGCGGCTTTCGCGGCTTTGGTCGCCACAGGCGCTGCAGCGGCGATCACAGCAGGCGCTGCAGCGGCGATCACGGTGGGCGCTGCAGCAACGGCCTTGGGCGCTGACGCCTTGGTCTTGGGTGCATGGCCCTGGATGAACTTGACCACCTGTGGGTACACGATGTCGCGCCAGCGGCGGCCACTGAAGATGCCGTAATGGCCTGCGCCAGGCACTTCCAGGTGCTGGCGTTCGCTGGCGGGTACGCCGCTGCACAGGTCTTGCGCAGCTCGGGTCTGGCCAGATCCGGAGATGTCGTCCAGCTCGCCTTCAACGGTCATCAAGGCCGTACCTTTGATGTCCTGAGGGCGAACGCGCTCCACTTTGCCGTCCACACCCTTGACGTCCCAAGTGCCCTTGACCAGCTTGAAGTCCTGGAACACGGTTGCGATGGTTTCAAGGTAGTAATCAGCGTCCATGTCCAGCACGGCGTTGTACTCGTCGTAGAACTTGCGGTGTGCCTCGGTGCTGGCGTCGTCACCCTTGATCAGGTCCTTGAAGTAGTCGTAATAACTGGTGGCGTGGCGGTCTGGGTTCATGGCCACAAAGCCGGTGTACTGCAAAAACCCGGGGTAGACACGGCGACCTGCCCCTGGGAAATTGGCGGGTACGCGGTAGATCACATTGTTTTCAAACCAATCAAAACTCTTGTTGGTCGCCAAGTTGTTCACCGCTGTGGGTGATTTGCGCGCATCGATGGGGCCGCCCATCATCGTCATGGTCAGCGGGGTCTTTTCACCACGGCTGGACATGAGCGATACCGCAGCCAGCACTGGCACGGTCGGCTGGCACACGCTCACCACATGGCAGTGGCCATAAATGGCTTGCAGGTGTCGGATGAATTCCTGCACGTAGTTGATGTAGTCGTCCAGGTGGAACTCGCCATCCGACAAAGGCACCAGGCGTGCGTTCTTCCAATCGGTGATGTAGACCTTGTGGTCTTGCAGCATGGTCTTGACGGTGTCGCGCAGCAAGGTGGCGTAGTGGCCCGACAAGGGGGCCACGATCAGAACCACGGGCTGGGCCTTGAGCTGGGTCAGGGTGGCGGGGTCGTCTGAGAAACGCTTGAAGCGGCGCAGCTCGCAAAAGGGCTTGTCGATTTCGATGCGCTCGTGGATCGCGACATCGACTTTGTTGACCTTCACGGTGCGGATGCCGAACTCGGGCTTTTCGTAGTCTTTGCCCAACCGGTGCATCAGCGCATAACCGGCCGATGCACGCTGAGCCAACGGCGTTTGCGCCATGGGGTTCAGGGGGTTGCTGTACAACTTGGCAGCTGCTTGGGCCAGATCGGAAAAAGGCTCCATGATCGAGCGTTGGGTTTCAAAAATCTGATAAAGCATGTGACAGTTTCCCTTGCAACAAAATGGTGCACTGCAGCAATAGTACAGGAGACCAGCCAGTATTTTTTGAGTTTGCCCCCTAATTGACAGTCACCTTCCGGACCGTCCAAAAAGAAACCGCCCCGTCGGGGGCGGTTGCAAGCCGGATGTCAGTCCCGTCAGACGACTTTGGCGATCGACGCGCAGACGTAATCGATGTTTTTGCTGTTGAGCGCCGCCACGCACATGCGGCCGGTGTCGGTGCCATACACACCAAACTCGGTGCGCAGACGCACCATCTGGTCTTTGGTCAGACCCGAATAGCTGAACATGCCAATTTGGGTGGTGATGAAGCTCATGTCTTGCTGCACACCGGCTGATTTGAGGCTGTCCACCAGTTTTTGGCGCATGGCCTTGATGCGCACGCGCATTTCGGCCAGCTCGCTTTCCCATTGGGCGCGCAGCTCGGGGTTGTTCAACACCGCCGCCACGACCGCACCACCGTGGATGGGTGGGTTGGAGTAGTTGGTGCGGATCGCGATTTTCAGTTGCGACAACACGCGCGAGGCTTCTTCTTTGTCAGTGGCCACCACCGACAAGGCGCCCACGCGTTCACCGTACAGGCTGAAGCTCTTGGAGAACGAGGTGGATACAAAAATGTTCAGGCCCGCAGCCACAAACTTGCCGATCACCGCGCCGTCTTCGGCGATGCCGTGGCCAAAGCCTTGGTAAGCCATGTCCAAAAAGGCGGTCAGGTTTTTCGCCTTGACGGCGGCAATGACCTGGTCCCACTGGGCTGCAGTGATGTCGTAGCCGGTCGGGTTGTGGCAGCAAGCGTGCAGCACGACGATGGTGCCCGCGGCCGCGGCGTTCAGGCTGGCCAGCATGCCTTCAAAGTTCACGCCCCGATTGACCGCGTCGTAATAGGTGTAGCTCTCGACTTCAAAACCGGCGTTCACGAAGATGGCACGGTGGTTTTCCCAGCTGGGGTCAGAAATTAGCACTTTGGCCTTGGGGCTGACTTTTTTCAGGAAGTCGGCACCAATTTTCAGGCCACCTGTGCCGCCAATGGCCTGCACGGTGGACACGCGGCCCGACTTGACCACGTCGGATTCAGCACCAAACACCAGCGCTTTGACGGCGTTGTCATAGGCCACGATGCCGTCAATGGGCAAGTAACCTCGTGCTGTGGGTGTGGCCATCATGGTCTTTTCGGCCGATTGCACGCACTGTAGCAGGGGCAATTTGCCGTTGTCGTCGAAGTACACGCCTACGCCCAAATTCACTTTGTTGGGGTTGTTGTCGGCATTGAATTGCTCATTCAGACCCAGGATCGGGTCGCGGGGGGCCATTTCGACGGCGGAGAACAGAGACATGGAAAGTCCTTGGATTGTGTTCAGTGGTGGCAGGAAACCCGTTCCTCGGTTAGGCTTTAGGGTTGTCCCTGATTTTAACGGCCCCCGCCGTCTGGTTTGGCCAGGCGCTCTTAACAAAAAGATGTCCACCGTGTCTGAAACCCCTGTTGTTGAAGCCGTGTCTGATGCTGACAAGTACGCTGAGGGGAAGTTCATCAGCTACCCGGGCTCCCCCTTTGAGCTTTACCAGCCTTACCCGCCCGCAGGCGACCAGCCCGTGGCCATTGAGCAGCTGGTCGAAGGCGTGCACGACGGCGAGGTGTTTCAGACCCTGCTGGGTGTGACCGGCTCGGGCAAGACTTTCACCATGGCCAATGTGATCGCACAAATTGGCAAGCCCGCCATTGTGTTTGCGCCCAACAAAACCTTGGCTGCGCAGCTGTACAGCGAGTTCCGCGAGTTCTTCCCCAAGAACGCGGTCGAGTATTTCGTCAGTTATTACGACTACTACCAGCCAGAGGCCTATGTGCCGCAGCGTGATTTGTTCATCGAGAAAGACTCGGCGATCAATGAGCACATCGAGCAGATGCGCCTGTCGTGCACCAAAAGCATCATGGAGCGGCGCGATGTGGTGATCGTGGCTACTGTGTCGGCTATTTACGGCATTGGCGAGCCCGAAAGCTACCACCGCATGATCATGACGCTGCGGACCGGCGACAAGTTGGGCCAGCG
>CAMDFT010000084.1 GCA_945897795.1 Limnohabitans sp. Rim8
CGCGCTTGGCGGTGAGTTGCGACAACTGTTGCGCCAGCAATTCCTCGCACTTCAGGCGCACCCAGGCCGGGTGGCTGCGGTCCTCCAAAGCAGCCAGCGACACATCGGGCGTGGGGTGGTGCAAAAACTGCAGCGCATCGCGCAGCGTCCAAGCGCCACGCGGGTCCGGCCAGGGCACACCCGGAGGCAGGGTCTCGCTCAAATCAGCATGGTTCAAACCGGTGATCACGGCGCGGCGCAAATACGCTTGGGCCAGCCCCGCCACGGTGGAATACACCGGCGTCAGCGCCTCGGCCAAGTTGCCGCCCGCTGCCTTGAAGGTCGGGTGCATCATGGTCAGCCCCATGAAGCCGCCCTTGACCTCGCCCCGCGCCCGAATGCGGTTACCCACCGCCAGCGCCTTTTGGTGCGAGGGGTAAAAGCTGAAAAACCGCATCACGCAGGTGTCGGAGCCATCGTCCACCGTCACCAGCAGCTGCCTGCGCGGGCGCTGCGTGATCTCGCAGGCCGTGACGGTGGCCTCAATCTGCGCCGTGTCGCCCTCGCGCGCATCGCGTAGCTTCACGATCCGGGTCTCGTCCTCGTAGCGCAGCGGCAAATGCAGCGCCAGATCGATGTCGCGCTTGAGGCCAAGCTTGATCAGCGCCTTTTGGGGGGCGCTGAGCGTTTTGGCGGCAGGCGAGGGGGCTTTGTCTGGCATAGCCTGATTGTGCCGCTTGGCTGGCCTGAATTCAGGGCCTGTCTCGTATCTGTGTCGCCATATGCATGGCCGCCACCACTTCGCGTATCGTTTTGCGATCTTGCACCAACAAGGCCAAGTAACGCCGTTTCGATAGTGGAATATCGACTTTTGGTACGCCACAACCAACCTAAACGCTTCCTCAAAATGCAGCGGCCCTGCGAGCTGCACTTTGAAACCATGGCAGATCCACCTGCCGCCAGCGCTACAAAGGGCTGGGCGAGTGAATCCCGCCCTACAGATTCTAATTCTCATGTCGTCAAAACGCCGTTTTGGCAACATGACAGTGGTGACGTGTACTCGCCAGGAACATGACTGCGCTTTCATGTTCGAAAAATTGAATTATTGCGACACGTTTACTTGACGTGTCGCTCTTGAGAACATATTCTTCGAACATGTTTCAATAATTCAATTTTAAGTACATGTACGACATCGAAACCGTTTGGCAGCCAGACCGGGCGCACAACCAGTTACCGACACTGCCTCCGGGGCACGAACTGGAAAGCAAAGTTGTGCTGCGTGCCTGCATTGCGGCCCGCGCTGCATTGGCCGAGCTGAAACAAGCCGCCGAGCTGATCCCCAACCAAACGATGCTCATCAACACAATTCCGCTGTTGGAGGCCAAAGACAGCTCGGAAATCGAAAATATCGTCACCACCACCGACCAGCTGTTTCAACACGTGGATGGTGATGGGCAAGCGGATCACGCCACCAAAGAAGCCTTGCGTTACCGAACCGCACTGCACCATGGCTATCGGTCACTCCAATCCAGGCCACTGTGCACGGCCACTGCGGTTGAAGTGTGTCGCACCCTCAAAGGTGCAGACATGGACATCCGGCGTACACCCGGTACCCAACTGGCCAACGACCGAACGGGCGAAGTGATCTACACACCGCCGGAAGGGGAAGACCGGTTGCGGACCCTGCTGGCCAACTGGGAACGGTTCCTGCACAACGAAACCGAACTGGACCCATTGATACGAATGGCCGTTGGGCATTACCAATTTGAAGCCATTCACCCTTTCACGGACGGCAACGGACGCACAGGCCGTGTCATCAACATCCTGTTTCTGATCCAGCAAGAGCTGCTGAACCTGCCCATCCTCTATTTGAGTCGGCACATCATCGCGAACAAAGCCGACTATTACCGCCTTTTGCTGGAGGTCACGCGCGACCAGGCTTGGGAGCCTTGGGTTTTGTTCATGCTCAAGGCGGTGGAAGAAACATCGCGATGGACCACCGGAAAGATTGCGGCCATCCGGCAGTTGGCCGAACACACCACCGAACACGTACGGCTGAGCTTGCCCAAAATCTACAGCCGCGAGCTGGTGGATGTGATCTTTGAACAGCCCTACTGCCGAATTGGCAACCTCGTGGACAAGCAGATCGGGCAACGGCAAGCCGCATCGCGGTATTTGAAAGAGCTCGTGGCCTTGGGGGTGCTGCGCGAAATGACGTATGGGAAAGAAAAGCTCTTCATCCACCCCAAACTGATGCAATTGCTCAGCCGGGACAGCAACGCTTTTCAAGCGTACTAGGCGGTCAACCCAAACACCACACTCATAGGCTGGCTGCCCTGGTGTGATTGGTAGAGCACGCGGCCGTGGTAGGTGAAGGGGGCGGCTTTGCCTGCGGCCAGTTTGTTTTCGCGCACAAACAAATGGATGTCGATGCCCAAAGCGGCGTGGCGGATGATTTCTTGGCCGCGCATGCACGTTTCACCCTCTCCAAGGCCGAAGCCTTTCTGATGATGGCGCAGCTCATCCCTGTTGGCTGCGTTTTCTGAGTTGACTGGCTTCTTCATAGCGCTGCATGGCCTGAACATCATCGGCGGCATAGGCCATGTTGTCGTCTTCTGTATGTGCGCCATCGAGTCCGGGTAGTGCTTTGATGTGGTCCATCCATACCTTCCGGGCAGGCAACTTCCGAATCAGTGGTTTGAAATAGCCATCCAGCAAACCACGGTCAGGCGTTTTCAGCTCTTGGGTCAAAGCTTGGAGGTAGTCCATTTTTTTGGAGCTGGACCAGTCAATCGAAAAGTTGGCACGCGAACAAAGCTCTGTGTGGACAATCAACATGGTCCGGCCATTGCCATCCAGAAATGGATGTCCCCACGCAAACTGCCCCATCACCACGCCGGGTTTTTTGGCCAAAACGACAGGTTCGTTGCCCATTTCCAAACCCCACTCCACAGCGCGTTGTGCCAGAGAAGACACTTCAAACTGGAAGTTCCCTTTTTCGACAAATTGCCCCACGCCAAGTTGCCATCTGTCTTGACCAGCCCATGGGTAAAAGTCGCTGAACAAAACATGGTGCACCTTGAGAAAGTGCTTGTAGGTCAGCGCCCCTTTGACCGTTCCTAAAAATTCAAACGCATCCTCAAGGTTGGCCTCGAAAAAGGTGTGTTCCAACACCTTCACCTCGTCCATTCTTTTGAGGCTCTCAAAATTTTGCAAATAGCCCCGGGTTTCGAAGTCGCCAAAAGGATCAAACACCGCGCTGCTCACTCAAGTGGTTGGACATCAGGCGCGCCATCTGACGGCCATTGATCAAGTTTTTCTTTTTCAGCGCGACCAAGAGCTTGCCGGTTTCGTCCAGCGTGACATCGTCACCCGATGCCCGCGTGACCGCCTCTGCCCATTGGTCCAATCCAGTGCGCTTGAAATGAACATCGCGTGACATGGCAAAACGCTGGACAAATGCACTCACATTTTTCAGCGGCAAGGCATTCAAGTCTTCGGGCAAGCTGATGGGCTTGATGGGTATCGTTAGTGCTTTCTTTTGACCTGCGTATTCAACAGAGGCTTGCCCCCACTGAAATTGACGACTCAGGCGATGACGTCCCCCGTCAACCAGCAACACGTTCTGGTTTTGATCGGACTGGGTACTTGCGCTTTGGATGGTTCGGCCCAGTTTTTTGAAGGCCTCGGAAGTCAATGCCTGAACCTCTGTACCAGACAGGGGCGCATCGTTGGCCCCCGCCCGTGCTTTCGTGTAAACCCCGGAACTCACCCGAGCCAACAAGCCTTCCTTGATCAGTTGATTCAAGGCGTTGGTCAGCTGGGATGGGCTGCACATGCCCGCCCACTCCGAACGAAGAATCACCCGGTCACGACGCTGACTGAGCGATCTTTTCAGCCTGTCAATGATCTTCATACAACCTCGCATAAGCAGATGTCACTTGTCACTGATTTTATAAAAATATTCAATAAAGTCAATGACTTGGTGATGCAGTATATGCCAGTACAGCTGCAACTTCTGCGGCCTGAAATCCGTCGTTGCCAAGGTGGTGTCCATCAACCCGCCCCACTTTGCAACCCAAACACCACACTCATCGGCTGGCTGCCCTGGTGTGATTCGTAGAGCACGCGGCCGTGGTAGGTGAAGGGGGCGGCTTTGCCTGCGGCCAGTTTGTTTTCGCGCACAAACAAATGGATGTCGATGCCCAAAGCGGCGTGGCGGATGATCTCTTGGCCTCGCTTGCTGCTTGGGTCGGTGGCGTTTTGGCTTTGCCAGTGAAAGTGGCTGTCATCGATCCAGTGGTCCATGTACTTGTGCTCGTCAGCCCGAGCTTGTAAATGAAATTTGAGGTAACATGTTCGTTTAATCGATCATTCAGTTAATAAATATCGATTTAACGAACATGAAAATCAATCAATCTGCCATGCTCATGCCGTCACAGCAAGAAGAGTGCGCCCGCTTGGGGCAACTTCTGGCGCGCCTGCGGTTGGCGCGTCAAGTCAAGCAGGCTGACGCTGCGCTGCGTGCAGGGCTGTCTCGCAACACGGCCTATCGCCTTGAAAAGGGAGAGCCCGGCATCGCGCTTGGGCAAGTTTTGCGATATCTGCAAGCCATCTCGCCAGGCAGCACGCTGTTGGACTTGTTGTCTGAAAAAGACCCGGCGTTGCTGGCGCTCAGTGCGCGTGAAAAAACCCAGCGGGTCCGCGACCTGAGCGCGGCTGAGCGCGAAGAACTGGACTTTTAAGGGGGTACAAAATTGACCGCTAAAGCCTTGAAACTGATGGTCTTTGCCCACCTGGGACAGAACTGGAACCCTTGTGGGCAACTGCTCATGACAGAAGAAAACACCGAGGTACTTGCTTCGAGTTTTGCTTACGGCATGAACTACGCACGTCGGCCAGATGCACTGGAAATTGATCCCGTGAGCCTGAGCCTGAAAAAGCGCGATGACGTGTTGGGCAAGCGGCTCCTGCCTGCCAACCAATTGCCCATGTTCGGCGGTGTTCGCGACGCGGCACCTGACTCATGGGGTCGTCGCGTCATCGAAGCCAAGCTCAAAGTACCCGCCAACAGCCTGCCAGAGTCTCAGTATTTGTTGCACGCAGGCAGCGACCGTGTGGGGGCGCTCGACATCAGAACCAGCATCCACGATGGCCCCCGTTATGGCCCCCATGTTTCGCACGACCTATCGCACCTCATGGAGGCAGCAGACCGCATCGAGGAAGGGCTGCCCGTACCTGCGCACCTCGAAGCCATTTTTGTGGATGGCACAGGACTTGGTGGTGCGCGGCCCAAAGCCTCAGTGCGTGATGCACAAGGCGTGCTGTGGCTCGCCAAGTTTTCCAGTCAAAAAGACAGCTTCGATGTGCCCGGCGTGGAAAGTGCTGCACTCCGGTTGGCCGCAGAGGCTGGCTTGAATGTTCCCGCACTCGACATGTGCACCATCGGTGAACGCAAGATCATGCTCATTCGGCGCTTCGACCGCTACTGGCTAGCACCGGATGGTGTCGTCGGCGCGTCAGACAACTTGTTTCAAACACAACCGGGAGAAGGCCGAATAGAGCACCGCTTGGGGTTTGTCAGTGGCTTGACCATGGTCGCCTGCGACGAAACCGAGTCGCGCACCAAGGCTTATACCGACCTCGCCCAAGCTGTCCGTGACCACTGCCACCCCAGCGTTATCCGTGCAGACAACGCAGAGCTTTTCAAACGCATGGTCTTCAATATCTTGGTGAGCAACGACGATGACCACCTGCGTAACCACGGCTTTTTGTGGGACCCCAGGCTGCACGGCTGGCGCTTGAGCCCGTTGTATGACGTCTTGCCCCGAGCAAGCCACGCTACCGAACGCTTCCTGCATCTGGGCGTGGGCCCGCAAGGGCGACTGGCCACCCTGGACAACGCACTGGCTGCGCATGCACGTTTCACCCTCTCCAAGGCCGAAGCCTTGCTGATGATGGCGCAGGTCTGGCAGACCGTCAGGGCATGGAAAGTCTATTTTGAGCAATTCGGCGTCACTGACCCGGAAATCGGCAAGATCGCGCCAGCGTTCCGGCATTTGGAGGACGTGTCGACACCCGAACTGCGCAAGTCGCTGCCGTAGGTCAGGCGCAGCACCGCCAGCGCTCAGCCCATCAACTCCCCCCCACTTTGCAACCCAAACACCACACTCATCGGCTGGCTGCCCTGGTGTGATTGGTAGAGCACGCGGCCGTTGTAGGTGAAGGGGGCCGCTTTGCCTGCGGCCAGTTTGTTTTCGCGCACAAACAAATGGATGTCGATGCCCAAAGCGGCGTGGCGGATGATCTCTTGGCCGCGCTTGCTGCTTGGGTCGGTGGCGTTTTGGCTTTGCCAATGAAAGTGGCTGTCATCGATCCAGTGGTCCATGTACTTGTGTTCGTCGGCCCGGCCTTGCTTGTTGATGGTGACTAGCAGGATGTGCGCCTTTTTCTGGGCCAGCACCACATGGATGACTGAGAAAATTGTGTTGCTAAATCAGGTGATTGAGCATCAAGCTGGCATCCCTAAATCATCATCAATCCGTTTAAGATCATCTCAATTCAAAAATAAATACTTTAGGTAACGCGTGCAATATTCCAATCGTTCCTTCTATTCGGCACACATCAAGCAATTTGTGACATCAGACCCCAACTTGGTGCTTGGTGTCTTGACTGAAAACAGCGGTTTTTCCATCGAAACGACCCAGCGAGATGCATGGCGTTCACAGATACAAATTCTTCAGAAAGAACTTAAATCGTTCACAGGTCGCGGCACAGTTTTCTTTGAGTTCATCGTGCCCCGTTTGGGCAAACGCATCGACGTGTTGGTTTTGATCGACCACGCCATTTTTGTCATCGAGTTCAAGGTCGGTGAATCGCTTTTTAACCGTGCTGCGGTCGATCAGGTTTGGGACTACGCACTCGACCTCAAAAACTTCCACGAAACGAGCCATCACTGTGTGATCGCACCCATCTTGATCGCCACGCAAACACATGGCATCAGCGGTCAGATCGTCACCAGCCATCACAACGATGGTGTGCTTTTCCCCATCAACACCTCGCCAGCGTTGTTGGCTACAACCATCGAAGATGTGTTGGCCTTTTCTTGTGGCGAGCAACTCGATGCCGCCGTTTGGGCCAACGGGCGTTACCGTCCCACCCCCACCATCATCGAAGCCGCATCAGCGCTTTACGGTAATCACTCGGTGGCCGAACTCTCGCGCAACGATGCGGGTGAAAAGAACTTGGCACAAACCTCGGTTGCGATTGCGCAGCTGATCCAAGATTCAAAGCAGCGTAAGCAAAAGGCCATCTGTTTTGTGACGGGTGTTCCAGGTGCGGGCAAAACCTTGGTGGGCTTGGACGTCGCTACCAAGCACATGGACGCCGAGAGCGATTTGCACAGCGTGTACCTGTCGGGCAATGGCCCTTTGGTTGCCATCCTGCGTGAAGCCTTGGTGCGCGATGAGGTGGCGCGTAAAAAAGCCATCGGCCAAAAGTTGCGCAAGGGCGAAGCCAGAAAATCCGTTGAAGCATTCATTCAAAACGTCCACCATTTCCGCGATGCGTATTTGTCGGACGAGCGGCCGCCTGTGGATCACGTGGTGATCTTTGACGAAGCACAACGCGCTTGGACGCTAGAGCAAACCACCCAATTCATGGCCCGGAAAAAGGGCTACCCAGACTTCAACCGCTCCGAGCCTGACTTCTTGATTTCTTGCCTTGACCGTCACCCCGACTGGGCTGTGGTCGTATGTTTGGTGGGCGGTGGTCAAGAAATTAACACGGGTGAAGCCGGTATTGGTGAGTGGCTCAAGGCCATTCACGAGCATTACCCAGATTGGGCGGTGCACATTTCGCCTCACCTGCAAGACTCCGAATACGGTGCGGATTCAGCACTGTCGCAACTGAAATCACGGGCCAACGTTCACCACAACGACGATTTGCATTTGTCGGTGTCCATGCGCTCCTTCCGCGCAGAGCATGTGTCCACCTTCGTAAAGCACTTGTTGGACCGTCGTACCGATTTGGCCCAAGCCATGTTCCAAGACGTTCAGGCGCGCTACCCGATCGTGGTGACCCGCGATTTAGACAAGGCCAAGCGCTGGCTGCGCGACAAAGCCCGGGGCAGCGAGCGGTTCGGCATGGTGGTCTCTTCGCAAGCCGTTCGCCTGCGCCCCCACGCCATTGACGTTCGTTCACCCATGGACCCCATCCATTGGTTTTTGGACGGCCGCGATGACGTGCGTTCGTCTTTTTATTTGGAAGACGTTGCAACCGAGTTTCACGTTCAAGGGCTCGAACTGGATTGGGCTTGTGTGGTTTGGGATGCCGACTTGCGCTTTGGCGAAGCCGACTGGGAATACCGTTCGTTTGTGGGTAACAAATGGCAAAAAATACACCTGGCACATCGCCAGATGTATTTGAAAAATGCTTATCGGGTTTTGCTTACCCGCGCTCGCCAAGGCATGGTCATCGTTATCCCACCCGGCGATCCAGAAGACCCCACCAGAGACCCGTCTTTCTACGACCCAATATATGGTTATTTGACTTCGATTGGGATCCAAGCCATCTGATCTGACCCGTTGAATTGGCGTGCTGCTTGCAGACTATCTTTTTTGTATTTCTTTCACTTGTCGTCGGGCCATGGCTTGAGTTTGGCTTGCCTGCGTAAGTCGTTGGGGCGGGTGTTCTGCCGGAAGGTGTCGGGTGGCCGGAAGCATTCTTCGGGTTTCACCATGTAGACAGTCCAATCGCCGTACAGCTTGCCGCCAAAGCACAAAAGGTCGCCGTCGAGTTGCAGTTCCAAAAATGTGTCGTTGCTGCCGGTGAGCAAGTGGGCATCGCTCAGGCTGGTGAACTCGACATTCATGCTGCAAGCGTAGGTGGTGTCTACGTGTTTGAGCGGGCCAAGGGCGGGGCCATCAAAACCCCAGCCGTTCATCGCTTGGTCAGGCGTGTCACGGCCATGGA
The DNA here is from genome assembly GCA_945897795.1 of Limnohabitans sp. Rim8. Lineage (GTDB taxonomy): Bacteria > Pseudomonadota > Gammaproteobacteria > Burkholderiales > Burkholderiaceae_C > Limnohabitans_A. The sequence goes on from CAMDFT010000084.1 coordinate 8,953, forward strand.
ACAAACCCAAATACATGCCGGGTTTTTGGGGCCGTATGCCGTAAACGGGTGCATCGCCGGGTTGCTTGCTGTTGGGCATATCGCCTCCTTGTTGCAAAGGCGCTCAGCTTACGAATGGGGCGGGGCTTTGTGTACCAGGGCTTTGCCTGGGTGCGGTGGGTTGTTAAGGCGCTAAGCCGAGCCCGTGTGGCCTTGCGTCAATCGCTCGGCGGTGCTCAAAAAGTTTTCGGGCGCATTTGCGTTTTCTGCAGCGGCCAAAAAACCGCTCCAGTCATCGGGTCGGCGCGAGAGGATGACATCGCCTGTGACCGGGTCTTTGCGGATGAACACTTCCGGGATGTCGAAGCGGAAGGCGGCCGGTAGCCGCACCGCTTGGCTGCGGCCGTTGGTGAAGAGTTTGGCGGTTTGAGACATGGTGGGCCTCCTTGTGGGTGGTCTGTGCTTGTGCGTACTGTTTTCTGGCGTGGCGGGCATATCTGTGCGGGCATGGCCAAGTCAATTGTGGCGTCTGGATGATGGTTGTCGATTAAAAAAATGAGGCGCTCTTGTTGCGAATGGACTCAAAGTACCCCCCATGACCACCCCGACTCGACCTGCGCAAAGGCTTGACCGACCCTGTTGTCCTGTGAGCTGGATGAAACCCACATCCGCGAATCCATCATTTTGTCGTTCTTGCGCAAGAAGGCGAATGAGGGCAAGGTGCGGGATTGAATCAACGGATTGAGCCACGGGCACGAGGCCCGATAAATCAAGCCCCTCCAAACAAGCTCACGCGCTTGGCCACCTCTGGCGTCATGCCCATGGTTTTGAGCCGCACATGAGGGTGTGCGGTGGCAAAGACACGGAAAACTTCATCCACAAAAGCTTGGCCGACGTTAGTGCAACATGGATAACGTGTCTACGTTACCTAACCCAATAGAGGATATGACCATGAAAACGATCTCGTCCGTAGAAGTGCAAAACCGGTTCGGGTCGGTTGCCAACATCGTGAAAAGCGGTGAGCCTGTGGCTGTCACCCAATACGGCACGCCAACCATGATGATTCTTCCGTATCTGCTCGCTACCGAAGCTCTGCGCGACTACAACGCCCGCAAACTGGTGCAGTTCATGGATGTCATGCCATCTGCCAATGCTGACGCTCCAAATCTCACACTTGAACAATTAAACAAGCTTGTCCATGAGTTACGCCCGTAAAAGAGTTGTCTTCGATACGAATTCGCTCATCCCAGCTTGTTTGAATGTTGACGCCGATCCAATATTGACCACCTGTGCCGATTGAATTTTGACCAGGGGCTTGAGCCAGCTTTTATGTCTGCTGGCTGTGGATAACTATAAGTTCAATTGTCGTCCTGCAGCTCCTTTCTCTCCGTTTTTCTTGCCTGCTCCCTCGCTTTGATTCGGCCCCTTGCCTCATTCGAGCTGTGCCTGAACCGATAAGACTCATTGCCCGTTTCCACAATGTGGCAGTGGTGCGTCAACCGGTCCAGTAGCGCCGTCGTCATCTTGGCATCCCCAAACACGCTCGACCATTCGGCAAACGTCAGGTTCGTCGTGATTAGCACGCTGACCCGTTCATACAACTTGGACAGCAAGTGAAACAACAAGGCCCCTCCAGCTTGGCTGAACGGCAAATACCCCAACTCATCGAGCACCACCAAGTCCATGCGCGACAAACTCAGCGCTAGCCGCCCCGCCTTGCCTTGCGCCCTCTCCTGTTCCAGCGCGTTGACCAGATCCACCGTCGAGTAGAACCTGACCTTTTTCCCGTGTTGCGTCAGCCCCGAGATGCCCAGCGCCGTGGCCAGGTGCGTTTTGCCCGTTCCCGGCCCCCCAATGAGCACCACGTTTTGCGCATCCTGTGTGAACGACAGATCGGCCAGTTTGTGCACCAATGCCCTGTCCACTTGTGACGCCTCAAAGTTGAAGCCCGCCAGATCTCGATGTACTGGGAAGCGGGCAGCCTTGGTTTGATGCGCAATCGAGCGCATGTGACGGTTGACCTCTTCGGCTTGCAACAAGTGCTCGATCAGCCAGCGCGATGCCTGCAGCTCGGCATGGCCGCCTTGCTCCACCAGATCCGCCCATGCCATGGCCATGCCGCTAAGTCTGAAACTTTTGAGTTCAGCGTGGATGTCCCGCTGTGTTGACCTGTGCTCAGTCATGGCTCACCTCCACGCTGGACCGCAGACCGTCATAGCGCGCGGTGTTGGCCAGCGGCACCTCACTGAGCTGTAGCGATGTCTCAGCTTGCTGCGGCATCGGTGGGCTACTCAAACGCGCCAACACGTTACGCACATGCTCCACGCTGATGCCGCCATTGGGTGTGGCGCCTTCCAGCAAGACCTCCACCGCCACCAGCACAGCGTCCAGCCCCGCTTGCGGCACCACGGCCAGCACCTGGGCCATCACCCGGTCACCGCCCGCATGGCGCAACAACGACTGGCGCAGCCTCAGCAGCGCAGGCGGCAAGTCCATAAACGGCGTGCCGTTCCGCAGTGCGCCCGGCTTGCGCTGCACCAGATCAATGTAATGCTGCCAGTCATAGCTGATTTGCGCCCGATTGGTCAGCCTCGTGTGGCTGGCCACCATGGCGTCTTGGGCCACCACATCGACTCGGCCCGGATACAGCCTTGTACTGACCATCTGCCCAGCCCACTCGCAGGGCACCGAATACTTGTTGCGCGCCACATTGACCAAACAGGTGCTGCTCACCCGGGCCGGATTCTCCACATACCCATCAAACGGCTCGGGC
>CAMDFT010000085.1 GCA_945897795.1 Limnohabitans sp. Rim8
AAGGTGTGCGAAGCCGCGGGCGCCATTGACTTTGGCCGTGACGCGCGCCCACAAACCGAACGCTTCGATGTCGTGCTGGACCTGCGCGGCGACAAAGCCTCGCCCACTTTTACATCGCACGCCTTGCCGCAGGGCTACTTCCGCTGGGACGGGCAAGACCTGCCCACCTTGCTCAAGGTGCGTGAGCTGGTGGGCGAGTTTGAAAAGCCCCGCTTTTTTGCCTACAAACAAAAGCTTTGCGCCCACAGCCGCAATGAGCAAGTCGGCTGCAGCGCCTGCATCGACATCTGCTCGGCCGAGGCTGTGCGCTCCGACAAAAGCCGCCAGCAAATCGTGGTCAACCCCAACCTGTGTGTGGGTTGCGGCGCCTGCACCACGGCTTGCCCCACAGGCGCGCTGACCTACGCCTATCCGCGCCCGGCAGAGCAGGGCGCCAAGATCCGCGCATTGCTCTCGGCCTACCAGGCCGCGGGTGGGCGCGATGCTGCTTTGCTTTTGCACAGCCAAGAAAAAGGCCAGGCCCTGATCGACGAGCTGGGCCGGGGCGCGCAGCTGGGCGTGATGCAGGGCGTGCCTGCTCGTGTGATGCCTGTGGCGCTGTGGCACACCGCCAGTGTGGGCATGGAGCTGTGGTTGTCGGCCGTGGCCTATGGGGCGCGCCAGGTCATGGTGCTGCTGACGCACGAAGAAGCGCCGCAATACCGCGCCGCGCTCTTGGAGCAAATGGCCGTGGCCCAAAGCCTGCTCAATGGTCTGGGATACACCGGTGTGCATTTCCAGCTGATCGAAGCCAAGACCGCCACATCTTTGGATGGTGATTTGCAGCGCCTGTGCGCCCGCAGCCTCAAGGCCGCCAGCCTGCCCACAGGCCCGGCCGTGGCAGCCCGCCACGCGGTGCAGGCCGAAAAGCGCAGCAACTTGGAGCTGGTCATCGACCACCTGATGGCCCAGTCACCTGTGATGGCCATGGACGAAGCCACTCGCCCCAAGGCGCTCGATTTGCCCGCTGCGGGGTCACCCCTGGGCAGCATCACGGTGGATGGCAGCAAGTGCACGCTGTGCATGAGCTGCGTGGGCGCATGCCCCTCGTCGGCGCTGCAAGACAACCCGCTGCAGCCGGAGCTGAAGTTCGTCGAGAAAAACTGCGTGCAGTGTGGCCTGTGCGCCAAGACCTGCCCCGAAACCGCCATCACGCTGCAGCCGCGCCTGTCGCTGCAGGCCGAGCGGACCCAACCGCGTGTGGTGCACAGCAGCCCGCCATATGCCTGTATCCGCTGCGCCAAACCCTTTGGTACCCTCAAAGCCATCGAGACCATGCTGGGGCGCCTGACGGGCCACAGCATGTTCCAGGGCGCAGCCCTGGAGCGCCTGAAGATGTGCGGAGACTGCCGCGTGGTGGACATGTTCACCGACGAGAACCAGGTGCGCATCACCGATGGCCAGCTGCCCCCCAAAACCCGATAAATGCTTGCCATGAACCCTGACCTGAACCTGTCCACCAGCAGCCACGCGCTGGACGAAGAAACCGCCCGCGCTGAAATCTACGGCTTGCTGTCGCAGCTGTTTTACGCAGCGCCCAGCGAGGAATTGCTAGGCCAGCTGCAAGTGGCCGTGACCGAAGCGCCCGATGCGGGGGCTTTTCTGGAGGAGCCTTGGCGCGAGTTGGTGGCCTGCGCCCGCACCCTAAACGCTAGGCAAATTGCCGACGAATACACCCGGCTGTTTGGGGGCGTGGGCAAGCCCGAGGTCTACCTGTTCGGCTCGCATTACCTGAGTGGTTTCCTGAACGAAAAGCCCTTGGTGCGCCTGCGAGACGACTTGGCTGCCTTGGGCCTGGCCCGCAGCCAAGACATGTCCGAGACCGAAGACCACGCGGCCTATGTGTTCGAGGTGATGCGCTACCTGATTGCGGGCGACGATGTCACGGTGTCCAACCTCACACAACAAATGGCGTTTTTCAGCCAACATGTGCAGCCTTGGGTGTTGCCCATGTGTCAGGCCATCCTGGCCCATCCGCAGGCTGTGTTTTACGCACGCCTGGCCGACTTCACTGCGGCCTTCATGGGTGTGGAAGCGCAGGGCTTTGATTTGGTGAATTGAATTTTTTTGCAGTTCGACCTGAAAAAAATGACGATCCATTTGAGGGTTTTCACTTAGGGGCAAAGCCTAAGTGAGCTTCATAATCAAAAACCGAGCGGTAACTTTTCGCGCTTGATCGTTTAAACAGGAGACCATCCATGACCCAAGTCCAGCAAGACCTTCCATCGACCCAAACCGATGCCCCTGAAGCCAGCCGCCGCCGTTTCTTCGGCAAAGCCGCCACTGCAGCCGTGGCTGTACCGCTGGCTGGTGTGCCCATGATCGCTGTGGCCCAGGCCCCCATCGTGTTCAAGATGCAAGGTTCCTGGGGTACCAACGAAATTTTCAGCGAGATGGCGCAGCAGTACGTCACACGCGTCAATGAAATGTCCGGTGGCCGCCTGAAAATCGAGTACCTGCCAGCAGGTGCCGTGGTCAAGCCTTTCGAAATCATCGACGCCGTGAGCAAAGGTGTGCTCGACGGTGGTCACCACGTGTCCGGCTACTGGTACGGCAAAAACAAATCGGCTTCCTTGTTCGGCACCGGCCCCGTGAGCGGTGCCACCCCCGAAATCGGCTTGAGCTGGATTCAGGCCGGTGGCGGTCAGCAGCTGTGGGACAAACTGGTTGCCAAGATGAACCTGAACGTCGTCGGCTTCTTCTCCTTCCCCATGCCTTCGCAGCCCCTGGGTTGGTTCAAAAAGTCCCCACCCAAGAAGGCGGCCGACTTGAAGGGCTTCAAGTACCGCACCATCGGTTTGGCTGCCGACATGCTGCAAGAAATGGGCATGGCCGTGGCACAGTTGCCAGGCGGCGAAATCGTCCCCGCCATGCAGCGCGGTGTGATCGATGCTTTCGAATTCAACAACCCCACCGCCGACATGCGCTTTGGTGCACAAGACGTGGCGAAGTTCTACTCCATGGGCTCTTTCCACCAGGCTCAGGAATTCTTCGAAATCATCTTCAACAAGGACAAGTACAACGCCTTGCCTGCTGACCTGAAGGCCATCCTGAAGTACGCCGCCGAAGCCGCATCGACCGCATCGACCGCCTTGGCACACGAAAACTACTCCAAAGACTTGCAGGAGTTGATCGTCAAGCACAAGGTCCAGGTCTCCCGTACCAGCGCTGATGTGTACAAAGGCCAGTTGGCGGCATGGGACAAAGTCACAGCCAAGTTGGAAAAAGAAGTCGACATGTTCAAGGAAGTGAACGATTCGTTCAAGGCCTGGTCACGCCGCGTGGGCTTCTACCACTTCACCAACGAAGCCAACTACCGCATGGCCTACGAGCACGTGCAAAAGACCAAGCTGCCAGTCTGATCATCGGCTCCACTTGAAGGCTGTCGGAACAGGTTCCGGCAGCCTTTGTTTTTGTTTGTCTAGAGGTAAATCGCATGGAAGTCTGGATTCGAAGGATTGACATCCTCAGCAAGTCGATTGGTCACGCCTTCTCCTGGTGTGTGCTGATATTGACCGCATCCACCTGTTTTGAGGTGTTCATGCGTTATGTGCTCAACAGCCCCACCGTGTGGGCGTTTGACATGAGCTACATGCTTTATGGTGCCTTGTTCATGATGTCGGGCGCTTACGCCGTGTCGCGCAACTCGCATGTGCGTGGCGACTTCATTTACCGCAAGTGGTCCAACCGGACGCAAGCCAAAGTGGATTTGACTTTGTACATCTTGTTCTTTTTTCCGGCTATTTTCGCCATGGTGTTCACCGGTGGTCAGTACGCCTACGAAAGCGCTCGTATTTTGGAGTCTAGCGTGAACAGTCCCGCTGGTGTGCCGGTCTGGCCCCTGAAGTCCGTTATTTTTGTGGCCGGTGTCACGCTGCTGATTGCAGGTGCGGCCGAGGTCATGCGTTGCCTGGTGTGCATCCGCACCGGGGAGTGGTTGTCACGCAGTGGCGACGTCGAAGAACTTGAACAAGTGCTGATTCAACAGCATGCAGAGAAAGCACCATCATGAGTGATCCGTTTATCGCCCTTGTCATGCTGGGGCTCTTCATTGTCTTTATTTTTCTTGGATTCCCGATCGCCTTCACCTTGATGGCCATGGGCATCGGCTTTGGTTTTTACGCCTACTTCACGCCCGACCAGTTGATGTGGGACAACCGCATCTTGTACCTGTTCACGCAGAACACGTTCAGTGTGATGAACAACGATGTGCTCATATCGATACCCTTGTTCCTGTTCATGGGTTACATCATCGAGCGGGCCAACATCTTGGACAGATTGTTCCTGAGCTTGCAGGTTGGCTTGCGTGCAGTTCCCGGCTCCATGGCCGTGGCTGCATTGGTCACTTGCGCACTGTTTGCCACGGCCACGGGCATTGTGGGTGCGGTGGTGACCTTGATGGGCCTGATCGCCTTGCCGCCCATGCTCAAAGCCGGTTACGACGAAAAACTCGCCTCGGGCGTGATCACCGCTGGCGGCACCTTGGGCATCTTGATTCCGCCTTCCATCTTGCTCATCGTTTATGCGGCGACAGCCAGCGTGTCGGTGGTCAAGTTGTACGCTGCGGCCATCATCCCCGGCTTCACTTTGGCCTTGCTGTACCTGATTTACATCATCGTGCGCGCCACCTTGAACCCCTCTTTGTGCCCCAAGCCCAAAGATGTGGAGCAGTACACAGTTTGGGAAAGCCTGGTGTTGGTGTTCAAGGCCTTTGTGCCCTTGGCTGCGCTGATCATGGCGGTGCTCGGCTCCATCTTGTTTGGCTTGGCCACGCCCAGCGAAGCGGCTGCCATGGGCGCTTTGGGCGGCATCATCTTGGCGATTGTTTACCGTGCCTTCACTTGGCAGCGTCTGCGCGAATCGGTTTACCTCACGGCCCGCACCTCGGCCATGGTGTGTTTCCTGTTCGTGGGCGCGGCCACTTTTGCCTCGGTGTTCTCTTACCTGGGCGGTGAGCATGTGGTCAAAGACTTCATGCTGGCGTTGAACCTCTCGCCTGTGCAGTTCTTGCTGCTGTCACAGTTGCTGATCTTCATCCTCGGATGGCCTTTGGAGTGGAGCGAGATCATCATCATCTTCGTGCCGATCTTCTTGCCGCTGCTGCCTTTGTACGGCATCGACCCGATCTTGTTCGGCATCTTGATCGCCATCAACTTGCAGACCTCTTTCTTGACCCCGCCGATGGCGATGTCGGCCTATTATCTGAAAGGGGTTGCACCCAAAAGTCTGCAACTGACCACGATCTTCAAGGGCTGCATGCCCTTCGTGGGAATGGTCTTGTTCACGCTGGCCATGACCTATTTGTACCCGGCCATGGTGACCTATTTGCCAGACCAGTTCTTCAACCAAGCGGTTGAGATGGAGCGCGACCCCAACGACGAGTCGGTGGTCAACCCTGACTTCTTCAAGCAGCAGTGATGAGCGCCAATCCCCTCAGCGTTTCGGAGCTCACGGCCCTGCAAATCCGCGAGCACCTGCTCAGCGGCCAGGAGACGGTGGAGGAGTTCACCTTCAAACTGGGCCAGTTTGTGGATGCGGCAGATGCCAACATCCACGCCTTCGCGCACCGCGATGACAGGGTGGTGGCGCTGCAGGCCGACAATCTGCAACGCGACCGCACGGCGGGCCATTTGCCGGGTCCTTTGTATGGCTTACCCGTGGCGGTCAAGGACATCATCGACACGATGGACTTTCCCACCGAATACGGCAGCGCCATCCACCAAGGCCGTTACTCGGTGGGTGATGCCACCGTGGTGTCGCGCTTGCGCGCAGCGGGGGCCGTGATCTTCGGCAAAACTGTCAGCACGGAATTTGCAACCACCCAAGCGGGCCCGACCTGCAACCCGCACAACACGGCGCACACGCCGGGCGGCTCGTCCAGCGGTTCGGCCGCTGCCGTGGCCGCTGGCATGGTGCCGGTGGCCCTGGGCACCCAAACCAACGGATCGGTGATTCGCCCGGCCTCGTATTGCGGGGTCTATGCGTACAAGCCCTCACGCGGGCTGGTGCCGCGCACTGGGGTGCTTGACCAGTCCCCCTCACTTGACGAAGTGGGCGTGTTTGCGCGCAATCTGGAAGACATCGCCTGGGTGGCCGAAGTGTTGACGGGCGATGACGGCCATGACGCCGCGACCGCACGCCAGGCCCCACGCCGTTTGTACGATGTGGCGGTTTCGGAGCCACCGCTGCCACCCAAGTTTTGCTTTGTCAAAACCCCTTGGTGGGACCAGGTCGACCCGGAGGCCCGCGAAGCCTACGAAGCTTTTGTGGACCACCTGGGTGACTGCGTCACCCACGCGTCCTTGCCCGACATCGTGCGCAATGTCGCGCCATGGCTGGCCATCCTCAACGAATCCGAGCTGGCGTTTTGCCTGCAAAAAGAATGGCTGCACAGCCGCGAGCAGTTGAGCGAGCCCCTGCAAGCGCGCATCGAAAAAGCGATGACCATCCCGGTCACCGATTACCTGGTGGCCAAAGACCGCCAGTTCCACGTTATGAATGCTTTCGAAGAATACTTCGCCACTTATGACGCCATCTTGTGCCCGGCCGCGCTGGGCACGGCCCCTTTGGGGCTGGAATCGACGGGCAACCCGATCATGCAAACCACCTGGAGTTTTGCCGGTCTGCCCAGTCTCAACTTGCCGCTGATGAACCTGTCCAATGGCTTGCCATTGGGTGTGCAGGCCGTTGGTGCTCACCAAAACGATGCCCGCTTGCTGCGCTCTGCGCGTTGGCTGGTGGCCGAATTTGTCAAAAGGAATCTGGCATGAAATCGCTTGAACGCTTCACTGGCCTCGTGGGCCTTGCCTTGATGGCGGCTTTCCTGCTGCCCTATATTTTCAAGCTGCCCCAGCTGGACATCACCCTCATCTTGTTGGGGGGCTTGGGTTTGGCTGCGTTTGATTATTTTTCTTCGGGCAAAGACGACAAAACCGAGTGATCGCAGCGCAGGGCCTGAGGGTCCTGTGTGTGCCAGCACACATCAGCTTGTGCTTTGTTTGACGCGCGCGTCACCAACTTGACTTGCCGAGCCTTGACCTAAGGGTTTTCACCCTGATTGCTTGTCCGAGTGGCAGTACCATCACAGCCTGTGCAAACATTTGCATGACATGGCTTTTTTGAGCTTGACCTGATTTTTCATTTTCTGGAGTGCTCGATGTCTTCCAAAACTTCCACCCTTTCACGCCGCACCTTATTCTCGGGTGCAGCGACCGTGGGCGCTGTGGCTGCAGCTACGGCCGTTTTGCCGGGTGTTGTGCAGCAGGCCGCGCCCGTGGCCACATCTTTGCCCAAGCCCACACGTGGCGGCGGCTACACCCTGAGCGAGCACGTTCAGCAGTATTACAAGACCACCCGCGTCTGATTTTTCGTCTCTCTTTCCTGTTCATCCCCAACTGGAGCCCTCCATGTTGCTGACCAAAAAATCCTCCGGCACTTCTGATGCCACGTCATCCCCCTTCATCCACAGCTTGCGCCGTGGTTTGTCGCAGGCCTTGCCCACCCTGGACCGCCGCAGCTTTTTGCGCCGTTCTGGCTTGGGCGTGGGGGTGGGCTTGGCTGCATCCCAGTTGAGCCTGGTGCAAAAAGCGCAGGCCGCCACTGCCAAGTCCATCACGGGCGCGGGCAAGGTCGAAGTCAAGCGCACCATCTGCACCCACTGCTCGGTGGGCTGCGCCATCGATGCGGTGGTGGAAAACGGTGTCTGGGTGCGCCAGGAGCCTGTGTTCGATTCGCCGATCAACCTCGGTGCGCATTGCGCCAAGGGTGCGGCCATCCGTGAGCATGGCCATGGTGAATACCGCCTGCGCTACCCCATGAAGCTGGTCAAGGGCAAATACGAGCGCATCAGCTGGGACGTGGCCCTCAACGAAATCAGCGCCAAGATGCTGGAGCTGAAAAAGGCCAGCGGCCCTGACAGCATTTATTACGTGGGCTCCTCCAAGCACAACAACGAACAGGCTTATTTGCTGCGCAAGTTCGTGAGCTTCTGGGGCACCAACAACTGCGACCACCAGGCCCGCATTTGCCACTCCACCACGGTGGCTGGTGTGGCCAACACCTGGGGTTATGGCGCCATGACCAACTCGTACAACGACATGCAAAACAGCAAGGTCGCTTTGTACATCGGCTCCAACGCAGCTGAAGCCCACCCGGTGTCCATGCTGCACATGCTGCACGCCAAGGAAAACGGCTGCAAGATGATCGTGGTCGATCCACGCTTCACCCGCACTGCTGCCAAGGCCGACGAGTACGTGCGCATCCGTTCGGGCACCGACATTCCTTTCCTGTTTGGTGTGCTCTATCACATCTTCAAGAACGGCTGGGAAGACAAAAAATACATCAACGACCGCGTCTACGGTATGGAAGCTGTTAAGGCCGATGTCATGGCCAAGTGGACACCCGACAAGGTCGAAGAGGCTTGTGGCGTCAAAGAAGAGCAAGTCTTCAAGATCGCCAAGATGCTGCACGACAACAACCCCGGCACCATCGTCTGGTGTATGGGCCAGACCCAGCACACCATCGGCAACGCCATGGTGCGGGCTTCTTGCATTTTGCAATTGGCTTTGGGCAACGTGGGCAAGACCGGCGGCGGCACCAACATTTTCCGTGGCCACGACAACGTGCAGGGCGCGACCGACGTGGGTCCTAACCCCGATTCCTTGCCCGGCTACTATGGCCTGGCCGAAGGTTCCTGGAAGCATTTCGCCAGCACTTGGGGTGTGGACTTTGAGTGGATCAAAAAGCAGTTTGCCTCGCCTGCCATGATGGGCAAGAACGGCATCACCGTGTCCCGCTGGATCGACGGTGTGCTGGAGAACAACGAGCTGATCGATCAGGACAGCAACCTGCGCGGCGTGTTCTATTGGGGTCATGCCCCCAACTCCCAGACCCGTGGTCTGGACATGAAGCGCGCCATGGACAAGCTCGACTTGTTGGTGGTGGTCGATCCGTACCCATCGGCCACAGCGGCCATGGCCGCCATGCCCGGCAAAGCCGAAGACCTGAACCCCAACCGCGCGGTGTACCTGTTGCCCGCTGCGACGCAGTTCGAGACCAGCGGTTCTTGCACCGCCTCCAACCGCTCGATCCAGTGGCGCGAGAAGGTGATTGAGCCCTTGTGGGAGAGCCGATCTGACCACATGATCATGCACCAGCTGGCTGAAAAGCTCGGCTTTGCCAAAGAGCTGTCCAAGAATTACAAGATGCAAAAAGTCGGCGGCATGGACGAGCCCGTGCCCGAAGACATCCTGCGCGAAATCAACAAGTGCGTTTGGACCATTGGCTACACCGGCCAAAGCCCTGAGCGCCTGAAGGCCCACATGAAGAACATGAACGTGTTCGATGTGAAAACCCTCAAGGCCAAAGGCGGCAAGGACAAGGAAACCGGCTACGACTTCACAGGCGATTACTTCGGCCTGCCATGGCCTTGCTACGGCACGCCCGAAATGAAGCACCCCGGCTCGTCCAACCTGTACGACACCTCCAAGCACGTCATGGATGGCGGCGGTAACTTCCGCGCCAACTTTGGTGTGGAACGCGAAGGCAAGAGTTTGCTGGCCGAAGATGGCTCGCATTCGAAGGGTGCCGACATCACCACCGGCTACCCCGAACTCGACCACATCTTGCTGAAAAAGCTGGGCTGGTGGGATGAGCTGACCGAGGCCGAAAAAGCCAAGGCCGAAGGCAAGAATTGGAAGACCGATTCATCGGGCGGCATGATCCGCGTGTTCATGAAAGGACACGGCTGCCACCCCTTTGGCAACGCCAAGGCCCGCGCCGTGGTCTGGAACTTCCCAGATCCCATCCCGCAGCACCGCGAGCCTTTGTATGGCACCCGTCCGGACTTGATGGCCAAGTACCCCACGCACGACGACCGCAAGGCGTTCTGGCGTCTGCCCACCTTGTTCAAGACTGTGCAGGACAAGAACATCGCCGACAAAGTGCACGAAAAGTATCCGCTCATCCTGACCTCGGGTCGTTTGGTCGAGTACGAGGGGGGTGGCGAGGAAACCCGCGCCAACCCTTGGCTGGCCGAGTTGCAGCAAGAGGCCTATGTCGAGATCCACCCCAAAACGGCGGCCGATCGGGGCATTCGCAATGGCGACCGCGTCTGGTTGACAGGCGCCACAGGCGCTCGTCTGGACGTGCAGGCCATGGTGACCGAGCGTGTGGATACCGCCACGGTGTGGATGCCTTTCCACTTCTCGGGCCGTTGGCAAGGAGCCGACATGCTGGCGCATTACCCCAAAGGTGCAGCGCCCATCGTGCGCGGCGAGGCGGTCAACACCGCCACCACCTACGGTTATGACAGCGTCACCATGATGCAAGAGTCCAAGACCACCATCTGCAACATCGAAAAAGCCTAAGCGCCCCAGGAGAACACGATGGCACGAATGAAATTTATCTGCGATGCAGAGCGCTGCATCGAATGCAACGGCTGCGTGACCGCTTGCAAAAACGAACACGAAGTCCCGTGGGGCGTGAACCGCCGCCGCGTGGTCACCCTGAACGATGGTGTGCCCGGTGAGAAGTCGATCTCGGTGGCTTGCATGCACTGCTCGGATGCGCCCTGCATGGCGGTTTGCCCGGTCAACTGCTTTTACAAAACCGAAGAAGGCGTGGTGCTGCACGACAAGGACATCTGCATTGGCTGCGGCTACTGCTCGTATGCCTGCCCGTTTGGTGCACCCCAGTTCCCTTCCAGTGGCACTTTTGGTTTGCGCGGCAAGATGGACAAGTGCACTTTCTGCGCCGGCGGCCCAGAAGAGCACGGCAGCCAGGCTGAGTTTGAGAAATACGGTCGCAACCGCTTGGCCGAGGGCAAGTTGCCCGCCTGCGCCGAGATGTGCTCGACCAAGGCACTGCTCGCCGGTGACGGCGATGTGGTCGCCGACATCCTGCGCGGACGCGTGCTGGCCCGGGGTAAAGGTGCCGAAGTTTGGGGCTGGGGCACGGCTTACGGCAATCAAGCCAAACCAGGAGCCTGAACATGAAAAAAACCATCTTCATCATCGGGTGTGCGGCTTTGCTGGCGGCTTGCGGCGAAACCTCGCAAGACAAACCGGGTGTGCGTTCTGACAAGCCTGTGCAAAACGGCACCGGTGTGGCGGTCTACACGGCCCAAGGCTGGAAAGCCGGTGACAAAGACGGCTGGGCCAACCACCTCAAAGCCCGTGCCAGTTATGGTCAAGACGACCACGCCCGTGCGCCCAAGTGAGCAACAAGGAGAAGTTCATGCGTCACTTCTTACTGAGCATCGGTCTGGCCCTGTGGACCTTGGGCGCAGTGGCCCAAACACAGGCCCCGGCCTCTGCGGCCCCACCCACGGCCGCCGCAGCTGACAACAGCTTGGGCGTCAAAAGCGCCAACATCTTCAAGATCGCACCGGGTGCCGACGCCGATCCGAAGTACAAGGACCAGACCAACGCCGAGCGTGGTCAGGTGCAACCCGGCAACAACGCGCCCATGTGGCGTGCGGTGGGGCAGGGCGTGACCGGCTACACCAGCCTGCCCAAAAGCCAGGCGCCTGAAGCTGGCAACCTGATCCAGCCCTTCGTGCAGTACCCGGGTTCGCGCTTGGCTTCTGCAGGTGAATCCTGGCG
>CAMDFT010000086.1 GCA_945897795.1 Limnohabitans sp. Rim8
CGCTTTGAACAAGCCTTCGGTTTGCACATCAACGAGAGCCTGGGCATGACCGAAACCGTCGGCCTGAGCACCGTGGCCCCACCGGGACTGACGGCTCCGGCGGGTTGCGTGGGTTGGCCTTTGCCACATGCGCGGGTGCGCATCGTCGCGCTGAACAGCGATGACCAGGCCACAACGCACACCCTGCCTGCTGGCGAAAAAGGCATGGTGCTTTACCAAGGGCCGAATTTGTTTTCTGGCTATCTGGACGCCGCAGAGACAGCGCGCAGTTTCACGCCCGACGGCTGGCTCATCACGGGTGATGTGGGCTTCATCGACACGCAAGGCCGCCTGCACCTGTCGGGCCGGGCCAAGGACCTGATCATCCGCGGCGGCCACAACATTGACCCCAAAGTGATCGAAGACGCCTTGGGGGCACACCCGGCGGTGGCCTTGTGCGCGGCAGTCGGTGCGCCAGACGCCTACGCGGGCGAGTTGCCTGTGGCCTTTGCCACCCTCAAGCCCGGCAGCCAGGTGACCGAAGCCGAGCTGCTCGCCTTCACGGCCGAGCGTGTGGACGAAGGCCCTGCCAAACCCAAATCGATTACGGTGCTCAGCGCCATGCCCGTGACCAACGTGGGCAAAATTTACAAACCCGAGTTGCGTACGCTGGCCACAGGGGCGGTGGTGCAGAGACTGATCCAAAACGCGATGGCACCCTTGCAGCTTGACCCCGCGCAGTGGCCGCAGGTGCAGGCGACAGGCGATGCACCGGTGGTGGTGGATGCCCGCGCCACGCCTGTCGCAGCCTGGGCGGCGCTCAAGCCCCTGTTGGACGCTTTGCCCGTGAAGCTGGTGCTGCACACGCCCTGAGGGGCAGAGGCCCTCAGCTCAGGTGCATGCCGATGATGCCGGCCAGCTCGAACATGGTGGCCTGGTCTCTGCCAAAAACAGCTTGCAGCTTGCTGTCGGCCTTGATGGAGCGCTTGTCAGCCGGGTCCTGCAGGTTGTTGGCCTTGATGTAGTCCCAGATTTTCTTGACCACTTCGGTGCGGGCAAAGGTGCCGTCGCCAATCACGGCCATCAGGGCCGGGCTGGGTTTGAGGGTGCCCACTGCGGCTTTGCGTGGGGCTTTTTCGGCAGCGGGCTTGGCAGCTTTTTTAGCAGCGGGT
This sequence comes from Limnohabitans sp. Rim8, assembly GCA_945897795.1. Taxonomy (GTDB): domain Bacteria; phylum Pseudomonadota; class Gammaproteobacteria; order Burkholderiales; family Burkholderiaceae_C; genus Limnohabitans_A. The sequence continues at coordinate 1,152 of CAMDFT010000086.1, forward strand.
TTGGAGGCCGGGGCTTTGGTGGTTTTTGCGGCCGTCTTTTTAGCCGCCGCTTTGCCAAACGGTGTCTTGGTCGAGGCGGTCTTGCGCGGTGGGTACTTTTTGCCGTCTTCGCGTGGCGCGAACTCGAAGGTGACCTTGCCTTCTTCAGGGTTCCAGGCCAGCATGGCTTTGAAGCTGCGGCGCGTGCGGTTGCTGATGAACTTGTCGAGCAGGTCGGTCTTGCCAGCGGTCAGGAGCTTGACGACTTGCGCGCGCTCCACCGGTTGCTGCAAGATGAGTTTGCCGGTCTTGAAGTCGCAATTCGGTGTGGGCTGTTCATTCGTGGGCACGGCTTTGCTGCACACGTAATTGCTGCCGTGCTCGTGCACAGCGCCGCCACACTTGGGGCAAGCGCCGAGCGATTCGTCGCTGAACTCGACGATCTCGCCACTTTCTTCGTTTTTCTTGTCGTCACCGAAGTCGAACTCGAGCTTCCAGTTTTTCTCTTCTTCGTTGTACTTGAGTGCCATCTCGGCCACAAAGGGCCAACCGGCTTTGGACCGAAAGCCTTCCAGCGGGCCGATCTTTTTGTCGCGCATGAATTGCTCGACTTCGGCAGGCTCAAAGGTGCGGCCTGCAGGCGTCTTGCCAAACGAGAAACCACAGCCTTCGCTGGCACCATCGGCACCTGTGCAGGTGTACCTGCGGTAGTTTTCTTTGACCACGCCACCACAGGTGGGGCAAGGCGTGGTGACGGTCGCGTAGTCGCCGGGCACGGTGTCGCGGTCGTACTCTTTGGCTTTCTTGACGATGTGCTCGGTCATGGCCGCAATTTCGGCCATGAAGGTGGCGCGGCTCAATTTGCCTTGCTCCATTTGGGCGAGCTTGTATTCCCACTCGCCCGTGAGTTCGGGCTTGGACAGTTCTTCCACCTGCAGGCCGCGCAGCAGCGTCATCAGCTGAAAGGCCTTGGCGGTCGGGATCATCTCGCGGCCTTCGCGCAGCATGTATTTTTCGTTGATCAGGCCTTCAATCGTGGCGGCGCGCGTGGCGGGTGTGCCCAAGCCTTTTTCTTGCATGGCTTCGCGCAGCTCGTCGTCGTCAACCATCTTGCCTGCGCCTTCCATGGCGCCCAGCAGCGTGGCTTCTGAATAGCGGGCAGGGGGGCGGGTTTTCAGGCCCTTGGCCTCGACCGACTCCACACCCACTTGTTCGCCCGGCTGCACCGGCACCAGGTTCTGGCCCTTGTCGCCGTCTTTGGCGTCTTCCACTTCTTCGGCCGCTTCTTTGCCATAAATAGCCAGCCAGCCGGGTCTGACCAGCACCTTGCCCACGGTCTTGAAGCTGTGGCCTGCGGCAACACTGATGCGGGTGGTGACTTGGTATTCAGCGCTGGGGAAAAACACCGCCATGAAGCGGCGCACCACCAGGTCATACAGCTTTTGCTCGGCATCAGACAGGCCGCTGGGCGCTTGCAGCGTGGGGATGATGGCAAAGTGATCGGACACCTTTTTGTTGTCGAACACGCGCGGGATCTTGCGCACGTAGTTGTTGTTCAGCGCCGTGAGCGCGTGTGGGGCCAGGTGGCGCATGCCGCTGTCGGCCAACATCTCGAAGGTTTCCTTGGCCACGGGCACGTAGTCTTCGGGCAGGTGGCGCGAGTCGGTACGCGGGTAGGTCAGGGCCTTGTGGCGTTCGTACAGGCTCTGGGCCAGGGCCAGCGTGGTCTTGGCCGAAAAGCCGAACTTGCCGTTGGCTTCGCGTTGCAAGCTGGTCAGGTCAAACAGGCCAGGGCTGGCTTGTGTGGTGGGCGTGGCCTCTTCCGTCACGCTTGCGGTTTTGCCGCGCACCGCATCCACGATGGCCTGCGCTTCTTGCGCAGTCCACTTGCGGTCGGCCTTTTTCTCGGCGTCTTCTTCTTTGCGCCACTTGGGGTCGAACCACTTGCCGGGATAGGTGCCCGCCGCCGCAGCGAACTCGGCGTGAATTTCCCAATAGTCGCGGCTGATGAATTTACGGATTTGCTCTTCGCGCTCGACCACCACGGCCAGCGTGGGCGTTTGCACCCGGCCCACGGTGGTCAAGAAGAAGCCGCCATCGCGCGAATTGAACGCGGTCATGGCTCGCGTGCCGTTGATGCCCACCAGCCAATCGGCTTCTGAGCGGCTGCGGGCGGCGTCGGCCAGGCCCTGCATCTGGGTGTTGGTGCGCAGGTTGTTAAAACCGTCGCGAATGGCTTGCGGCGTCATGGACTGCAGCCACAGGCGCTGCACAGGCTTGTCCAAGGTCTTGGTGCCACCGGCGTACTGCTCAATCAGGCGGAAGATCAACTCCCCCTCGCGGCCCGCGTCACAGGCGTTGATGAGGGCGTTCACGTCCTTGCGCTTGGCTTGCCTGACTACGGCCGTCAAGCGGCTCTTGGTTTTGTCCACGGGCTTCAGGTCAAAGTGCGGCGGGATGACCGGCAAATTGGCAAAGCTCCACTTGCCGCGTTTCACGTCGTATTGCTCGGGGGCCTGGATCTCCACCAGGTGGCCCACCGCGCTGGTCACCACGTATTTGTCGTTCTCAAAGTGGTCGTCGTGTTTCTCAAACTTGCCCGAGGTCGGGGTCAAGGCTTTGACGATGTCTTGAGCCACCGAAGGCTTCTCTGCAATTACCAAGGTCTTCATGTCATTACAATCCGTTGTTTCGCGTGTGCGCACGCGCCCGGGCACGCGCTCACGCGCACGCCCACATGAATTCACCATAACAAATTTTTGACGCCGTGGCCAAAATACCTGTTTCTTCCTCCAGCCGTCAGACGCCCAGCGCATCTGGCAAACGCATTCAGGTTCGTCGCTCTGGCGTGCACGGCAAAGGCGTTTTTGCCTTGCAAGACATTGCCGAAGGCGAGACCCTGATCGAGTACGTGGGCGAGGTCATCAGCTGGGAAGAGGCGCAAGACCGCCACCCGCACGACCCCAACGACCCGAACCACACCTTTTATTTCCATGTGAACGAAGACCGGGTGATCGATGCGCTGCATGGCGGCAACTCGTCGCGCTGGATCAACCACAGCTGCGATGCCAACTGCGAAGCCGACGAAAGCAACGACCGCATTTTCATCAAGGCCATCCGCAACATCCACGCGGGCGAAGAGCTGAACTACGACTACGGCCTGATCATCGACGAGCCTTATACAAAAAAGCTCAAGGCCGAGTACCCCTGCTGGTGCGGCAGCGCCAATTGCCGGGGCACGCTGCTCTCGCCCAAAGAACGCAAGGACACGCCCAAAACGCCAAGCCAGAAAAAGTCCAAGGCCAAAGACAAAGACAAAAAGAAATCCTCCAAGACGGACAAAACCCCCAGCCAGAAAAAGTAGGACCAACCCTGCATGCGCTGCGGTTTTCTGTAGGAGCGGTCTCTGACCGCGATCGATTTTGACGTGGCGTTGTTCGCGGTCAGAGACCGCTCCCACAAAGACCGACGCACACCTCTGTCACGCTTGCAAAGATGCATCCACCCATGACCCACTGGCCTGCCGAAACGGTTTGGGAGCAGGTTTACCCCCTGTTGCCCGACTTCACCGTCGAGGTGTTGCCCGAGATCGATTCGAGCAACAGCGAACTCATGCGCCGGGCCCGCGCCGGCCAGTACGAGCCGACCTTGTTGGTGGCCGAACGCCAAACCGCAGGCCGTGGCCGCATGGGCCGGGTGTGGCAGAGCCAGCCGGGCGACTCATTGACCTTTTCACTCAGCCTGCCGATGTCGCCCCAAGACTGGTCAGGCCTGTCATTAGCCGTGGGCCTGAGCCTGGCCGAAAGCCTGCACCCCGATGTGGGCCTGAAGTGGCCCAACGACTTGTGGTTTCAAGACCGCAAACTCGGCGGCATCTTGGTCGAGGCCGCCAGCATGGGCGGTCGCAGCCAAGTCGTGGTGGGCGTGGGGCTGAACATCCGGCCGCGAAACGCTGACGGGATGAACACGCCGCCAGCGGCCCTGACTGAGTTGCTGCCCGAGCTCACAGCGCCTGCTTGTTTGGCGCGGGTGGCGTTGCCCCTGATCCAGACCCTGCTGGCTTTTGAAGCCAACGGTTTTGCGCCTTTGCAAAGCCGCTTTGCTGCGCGTGACGTGCTGCAAGGGCGGCGTGTTCACACCAGCGATGGCCTGCAAGGCGTGGCGCTGGGGGTGGGCCTTGGGGGTGCGTTACGATTGCAAACCGAACTCGGCGTGCAGGACATCCACAGCGCCGAGATCAGCGTACGACCCTTGACCTGACGGGACACTGCAAGATGTTGAAATTTTGGCTGGCGCTTTTGCTGGTGCTCAATGCCGCTGTGCTGGCGTGGCAATGGGATGCGTTTGCGCGCTGGGGCCATGGACCCAACGCACACCGCGAACCCGAGCGGCTGCAGCAACAAGTGCGCCCCGAAGCCCTGAAGTTCGAGGTCATGCCGCCTGCTTCGGCAACGGCCCCCCCACCCGCCTTGCCAGACGCCAACGCCTTGCCCCCAGCCGCCGATGCCAGTGCCCCAGATGCCGCCAGCCCAGCGGCCGTGTTGCCTGCACCCGCCTCGTCGGCCCCGCAGGCGGCGCCCCGATGACCTTTTATTCCCGGAGATGAAACCATGAGTTTGAAGCTTTACTTTGCCCCAGGCGCTTGTTCATTTGTGCCCCATGTGTTGCTGGAGATGAGTGGTGCCGAGTTCGAGCCCAGCATGGTCAAGCTGCACAAGGGTGAACAAAACAGCGCCGAATACCAAGCCATCAACCCGCGCGCTCAGGTGCCCGTGTTGGTGAATGCGGGTCAGCCGATCACGCAAATTTTGGCCATCGTGCTGCACCTCGATCAAATTTTTCCGCAGATGGGTTTTCTACCCACCGACCCCATGGCCCGCGCTCGGGCGCTGTCCACCCTGGCCTGGATGAACAACACGGTGCACCCGACGTTCACGCACATCTTTATGCCGCAAAAGTTCTCGGACCAGCCAGAGGTCCAGGCCGCCCTCAAGCCTTACAACACGCAGCTCTTTCGCAGCATGCTGGGTGAGCTGCAAGGCCTGGTTCAAGCCGCCGCAGGCCAAGGCCAGCCCTGGCTGAGCGGTGATCGTTTGGGCCCACTCGACGCCTACAGCCTCACGCTCACCCGCTGGGGCACCCTCGCGGGCATTGCACCCGAGGCGCATCCCGCTCTGTGGGACTTTGTTCAAAAGGTCGCGGCAGAGCCAGCAGTGGCCCGCGTGATGGCGCGTGAGCGCTTGCAGCTGAACATGGGCGCGCCGGCTTGACCCCAGCCCATCTCGTCCACCCGGACACTGGTCAACTCAGGTTATTCCAAAGCGCAAAGTAAAGCATGCGCCAGGCCAGGTTTGGCCAGGGTGGGCCATGTCGATGCTGATCGTTGCACCGTGCTGCTGAGCAATGCCCTTGACGATGGGCAGGCCCAGGCCGGAGCCGTCCACGTTGGTGCCCAGGGCGCGGTAGAAGGGCTGGAACACCAAATCGCGCTCGGGCAAGGGAATGCCCGGCCCGTTGTCTTCGACCTGCATCACCAACGCCTTGCCGTAGGGGTCGACCAGTACCCGCACCGTGATCACGCCCGGGCGCTCGGGCGTGCTGGGTGTGTAGTGGATGGCGTTTTCCACCAGGTTGCGCACCATCTCCTTGAGCAGCGTGGGATTGCCCTGCACCTGTGCGCCCGGTCTGCCCACTTCCACCCCTTCATAGCCCAGGTCCAGCCCCTTGTCCATGGCGCTTGGTAAACAGTCTTGCAGCACATCGCTGCACAGGGCTGCCATGTCGCACGATTGCCAGGGCAAGTGGGTGCCGCCGCCTTCTGCCCGGGCCAGTGACAACAATTGGTTCACCGTGCGCGTGGCCTGCACGCTGGCGCGGCCAATTTGCTGCAGGGACTTTTTCAGGTCTTCTTCGCTCGAGCCTGAGCGCTGCGCCAAATCGGCCTGCATGCGCAAACCGGCCAAGGGGGTTTTCAGTTGGTGTGCGGCATCGGCCAAAAAGCGTTTTTGCGTGGCGATCGAGTCTTTCAGGCGCGCCAGCAAATCGTTGACCGACACCACCAAAGGGGCCACCTCCATCGGCACCGCTTTGTCGTCCAGCGGGCTCAGATCGTCTGGTTTGCGCTGGCGGATGCGTTCTTCCAGTTGTTTCAGGGGCTTGATGCCGCGCACCAGGGCCAGCCACACCAAAAGCACCGCCAGCGGCAGCAAGGCAAATTGGGGCAGCATCACGCCCTTGATGATCTCAGCGGCCAGCACCGAGCGTTTTTCGCGCGTCTCGGCCACTTGCACCAGAGCCGGTGCTGTGCCCTTGGCGTCCAGTCGGATCCAGGTGTAGGCCACGCGCACTTCCAGACCCCGCATTTCGTCGTCCCGGATGTGCACTTGGTAACTGCTGCCTTTGATCTGGTTGGGTTTGGGCAGCGGCATGTCACGATCACCGCTCAGATGCTCGCCCCGGCCACCCAGCACTTGGTAGTACACCAGATCGGTTTCGTCGGCGCGCAGCAACTCGCTGGCCGGTTGCGGCAGGCTGAACTGCACTTGTTGATCGGGCCCCATGCGGACCTGTTGGGCCAAGGCTTGCACGTTGTAGACCAGGGCCCGGTCGAAGGGTTTGTTGGCCAGGCCTTGCGCCACCAACCAGGTCAGCGCCAGACTGATGGGCCACAGCAAGAGCAGCGGTGTCAGCATCCAGTCGAGGATTTCGCCAAACAGCGAGCGTTGCTCGCGCTTAAAGACCCGTACGTTCCAGCCCTTGGTTTTCATGGCTTCAGGGCTTGGTGCGTGCAGGAAGCCAGGCCTTAACCCGGGATCTTTTCGAGGCAGTAACCCAGCCCGCGCACCGTGGCAATGCGGATCGGACCTTTCTCGATTTTCTTGCGCAAGCGGTGGATATACACCTCGATCGCGTTGTTGCTGACCTCTTCGCCCCACTCGCACAGGCGCTCGACCAATTGGTCTTTGCTGACCAAGCGGCCTGCGCGTTGCAGCAACACCTCCAGCAGGCCCAGCTCACGGGCCGACAGCTCGACCATCTTGCCGTCGATGGTGGCCACGCGACCGGTCTGGTCGTACACCAACGGGCCGTGCTTGATCTGCGAGGTGGCGCCGCCCATGCCACGGCGGGAGAGGGCGCGCACACGGGCTTCAAGTTCTTGCAGGCTGAAGGGTTTGGCCATGTAATCGTCGGCCCCGTAGTCCAGGCCTTTGACGCGCTCTTCCACGCTGTCGGCGGCGGTGAGGATCAAGACCGGCAGGGTCGAGCCTCGGGCGCGCAGCCGCTTGAGCACCTCGAGGCCATGCATTTTGGGCAAGCCCAAGTCCAAAATCAGCAAATCGAATTCACTGTTGGTCATCAAGGCTGCATCGGCTTCGCTGCCACTGGCTACGTGGTCCACTGCGGCGCCTGCGCTGCGCAAAGTGCGCAACAAACCGTCAGCAAGCACTTGATCGTCTTCGGCTATCAGAATGCGCATGGCTGTCTCCTGTTGTTGTGGCTGCGGCGCGGTGCCGACATTCTCGGTTGCCTGTGTCGGCGGGTTCATTCTAGTGTCAGCTTTGTACCTTGCGCCCCGCTGAATGCGGTCTTCGCCTCAATGGGCGTAGGCCTCCAGCCCCAGCGCCACCACGGTGGCGACATCTTTGCCCACCGCTTCGCGGAACTCGGCCTCGGCCTGGGCCACCGCGTCCTTGAAGGCTTGCAACCAGGCCAGGCCGACCGGTGTGAACACCACGCGCCGGGCACGGGCGTCCAACGGGTCCGCTTCGCGCCGCACCAGGCCCCAGGCGGCGCACTGGTCCACCAAGTCCCCCATGGCCTGTTTGCTCATGCCCGCAGCCCGCGCCAAATCGGTCAGGCGCGAACCTTCCAGCGCCAAATGGCGCGTGATGTGCACATGCGCGGCGCTGATTTGGTCACGCGAGGCCAAGTTGGCCAGCGCCAGCGGCACGCCCTCGTTGCCCGCCATCAGGTGCAGCACGCGTTCGTCAAAGCGCCGCATGGCGTGGCCCAGCAAACGACCCAAATGGGTTTCTCGCCAGCGGTCATCCTGCAAAAAGGGCGGGCTCAGGCGGTTTAAATCGGTGTTTTCTGGCATCTTTTAATGATAAGGCAAACTGACCAAAAATACTGTTTACAGTTTTATACAGCTCGTTTACAGTACTGTTCACGCATCCAGTAAACAGCGCATCACTGCTGAGCCCGATGCCTCAACCCATTGATATTCAAGGAGATTCTCATGAGCGACGACAACAGCGAAAAGTCCAAAGCCCTGCAAGCCGCCCTGGCTCAGATTGAAAAGCAATTCGGCAAAGGCACCATCATGCGCCTGGGCGAAGGCGAAGTGATCGCTGACATCCAGGTGGTGTCCACCGGCTCTTTGGGCCTGGACATCGCTTTGGGTGTGGGCGGTTTGCCCCGTGGTCGGGTGATCGAAATCTATGGCCCCGAGTCTTCCGGCAAAACCACCCTGACCCTGCAAGTCATCTCCGAAATGCAGCGCTTGGGCGGCACCTGCGCCTTTGTGGACGCCGAACACGCTTTGGACATTCAATATGCCCAAAACCTGGGCGTGAACCTGCAAGAGCTGTTGGTCAGCCAGCCCGACACCGGCGAACAAGCGCTTGAAATCGTAGACAGCCTGGTGCGCTCCGGCGCGGTCGATCTGGTCGTCATCGACTCGGTGGCGGCCCTCACCCCCAAGGCTGAAATCGAAGGCGACATGGGCGACAGCCTGCCCGGCCTGCAAGCCCGTTTGATGAGCCAGGCCCTGCGCAAGCTGACCGCCACCATCAAAAAGACCAACTGCACCGTCATCTTCATCAACCAGATCCGCATGAAGATCGGCGTCATGTTCGGCAGCCCCGAAACCACCACCGGCGGCAATGCGCTCAAGTTCTACGCATCGGTTCGGCTGGACATCCGCCGCACCGGCACCATCAAAAAGGGCGACGATGCGATCGGCAACGAGACCAAAGTCAAAGTGGTCAAGAACAAAGTCGCGCCGCCCTTCAAGACGGCCGAATTCGACATCCTGTTTGGCGAGGGCATCAGCCGCGAAGGCGAGGTGATTGACATGGGCGTGGCCGCCAAGATCGTCGACAAATCGGGTGCGTGGTACGCCTACCAGGGCGAGAAAATCGGCCAGGGCCGTGACAACGCCCGCGAGTTCTTGCGCGAGAACCCGACTTTGGCCCGCGAGATCGAAAACAAAGTCCGCGAATCGCTGGGCATCCGTGTGCTCGAATCGGCGATTGCCGCACCCAAGGGCGACTGAGCTTGAACAAGCCCGGTTTCCAGCCCTCGCTCAAAGGCCGCGCCCTGCGGCTTTTGAGCCAGCGCGAGCACTCCCGCACCGAGCTGGCACGCAAACTGGCACAGCACGAAGAGGTGCCGGGCGAGTTGGCCAAAGCGCTGGATGAGCTGCAAGCGCGGGACTTCATCAACGATGGGCGGGCGATTGATTCGGTGGTCAACCGCCGTTCGGGCAAGTTGGGCAGTGCCCGCATCAAACAAGAGCTGGCCCTCAAGGGCCTCTCGGGCGAGGCGGTGGCCGAGGCGCTGGCGGGCCTGAAAGACACCGAGTTCAGTCGGGCGCAAGAGGTTTGGCGCAAAAAATTCGGCACTCCCCCTCAAGACCCTCATGAGCGCACCAAACACATGCGCTTTCTGATCACTCGGGGGTTCAACGCCGAGGTGGTGCGGCGTGTGGTCAAAGGCGATGGTTGGGTGGACGATCCATCAGATTGAGGCTTGGCCCCAAGGCCGGGTCTTTTCATTCAGACGTCAGTCCACGGCCGGCAGTTGCAACGCCACCACCGCACCGCCCATGGGGCTGTTGCCAATGCTCAGGCTGCCCCCATGCTGGTGGGCAATGGATTTCGAAATGGACAAGCCCACGCCCAGGCCTTCGGTTTTGGTGGTGAAAAAAGCGGTGCCCGCCTGGCTCAAGGCTTCAGCGGGCAAGCCCGGTCCGTTGTCGGTGAGGGTGATGTGGGCCATCTTTCCTTCGCGCCAGACGCGGATCTGCAATTGCCTTAAAGGCTGGCCATGCGTAGCCTGAATGGCGTTGCGCATCACGTTCATGAAAATCTGCGACAGCTGAACCGGGTCGGCCCTAACGGCCAAGCCTTGAGGCGGTAAGTCGACCTGCAGGTCCACCGATTCGTTGTAAGCCAGGTCGTGGATCAGGGCGCTCACATCGGTGATCACCTGGTTGAGTTCAACCCGCTCAAAGTGGGTGCTCTTGGATTGAATGAAGGCGCGAATGCGCCCCAAAATGTCGCCCGCTTTTTGGGTGTTGCGGTTGAGGTCTTCAAAGTACTTGTTCAGCGATTCGTCCTGGCGTTGCTGGAGTGACATTTCCAT
>CAMDFT010000087.1 GCA_945897795.1 Limnohabitans sp. Rim8
TACGGCATGCAGCGCGTGCGCGGCGGCGGCAACGCGGTGCGGGCGATCGCGTGTTTGCCCGCGCTCACCGGGGCCTGGCGGCACCGGGCGGGCGGGGTGTTGCTCAGCAGCTCGGGGCATTACCCGGTGCGGCGTGCGGCTTTGCAGCGGCCCGACTTGCTGGGCGAGCGCCGTCCGCGCACCATCAACATGTCCACCATTGGCGACGACTTGTTGCGCCCGGCGTCGCCCACGTTTGGCCCGCAGATCGAAGCCCTGATTGTTTACAACAGCAACCCGGTGGCCGTGGCCCCCGAGTCGGGCAAGGTGGTGCAGGGCTTTGCCCGCGAAGACCTTTTCACGGTGGTGTTGGAGCATTTCCAGACCGACACGGCCGACATGGCTGACTACATCTTGCCTGCCACCACGCAGCTGGAGCACTGGGACATCCACACCAGCTACGGCCACACCGACGTGCTGCTCAACCGCCCAGCGATTGCGCCCGTGGGCGGTGCGCGCACCAACACCGACATCTTCCGGGCGTTGGCCCAGCGCATGGGTTTTGACGACCCGTGTTTTGCCGAGAGCGACGAAAGTCTGTGCCGCAGCGCCATTGGCGACGAGAAAGACTATGAGCAGCTGCTTGAGCATGGCTTTGCCTCTTTGCCCGTGCCCGATGCGCCTTTTGCGCAAGGCGGCTTTCCATCGCCCTCGGGCAAGTGCGAGTTTTTCAGCCAACGCTTGGCCGATCAGGGCATGGATGGCTTGCCCGACCATCTGCCCAATTACGAAGCGGCTGGCAGCGATGCGCGTTACCCGCTGGCCATGATCTCGCCGCCTGCGCGCAACTTTCTCAACTCCACCTTTGTCAACGTGCAAAGCCTGCGCGACATCGAAGCCGAGCCGGTGCTGGAAATGCACCCAGGCGATGCGGCCCAGCGTGGCATTGCCGACGGCGCGGTGGTGCGTGTCTTCAACGACCGGGGCACTTACCACTGCAAGGCCAAGGTGAACCAGCGTGCACGTCCCGGCGTGGTCCATGGCCTGGGCATCTGGTGGCGCAAGCTGGGCTTGAACGGCACCAACGTGAACGAGTTGACCAGCCAGCACCTGACCGATTTGGGCCGTGCGCCCGTGTTTTACGACTGCCTGGTGGAGGTGGCCGCCGACCCGACTTTCAAGCCGACCCCCCATTCCGCGGCCATGGCCAACACCTGAACGTCCACTTAACCCCCTTCACACACCATGCCCGAACTGAACATTGAACGCACGCACACCCTGGGACTGGCCGGGGCACGCGCCATGGCCGAACGCTGGCGCGAACAGGCCGAGCAGGAATGGGGCATGGCCTGCGAGTACGAGCCAGGTGAGTTTGAAGACCGCATGCGCTTTGCCCGCAGTGGCGTGAGCGGTGAGTTGGTCGTAACCGAGACCCGTTTTGATTTGCAGCTGAAACTGGGCTTTTTGCTGGGCGCTTACAGCGGCAAGATCGAAGAAAAAATCAAAGCCAATCTGGACGCTTTGTTGGGCCCAGCGCCGCAGGCCTGAGCGCATTTGCTCGCAGGAGCCAGCTGTTGTCATGGCCTCTGAAGTTTTGCAGGTCGGTGGCTTTAGCCCCGACATGGACCTGCAGAAAAGCCCATCATGTCGGACCTGAAGGTCCGACCTACAGCAAAGAGGTTGAACCTGCCGTCAGATTTACGGCAAATCCTTGCTGGCCTCGGCAACAGGTGAGGTGCGCGGCCCGACCGAGCCCAATCGGGTTTTCAGTGACTGCGGCTGGCGCGTCAGGATGGCGGCGTAGTTGGTGGTGTTGGACAGCACTTTTTTGACGTAATCGCGGGTTTCCTGAAACGGGATGTTTTCGGCCCAGATAGCCGCTTCGAGCACAGGACCTTTGCGCCAGTTGCGCGGGCGACTGGGGCCAGCGTTGTAAGCGGCGGTGGCCATGGGCATGGAGCCTTCAAAGTCGTCCAGCACCAACTTCAAATAGCCTGTGCCAATGGCCACGTTCACCTCGCGGTCGGTGATCTGATCGGGGGTGAAGCCTGTCAGGCCGATCTTTTTAGCCGTCCACTTTGCGGTGGCCGGCATCACCTGCATCAGGCCCGAAGCGCCCACATGCGAGCGCGCGTCCATGACGAAGCGGCTTTCTTGCCGGATCAAACCGTAAACATAAGCTGGGTCAAGGCGGATCTCGCCCGAGCGGCGCACCACGATCTCGCGCAGCGGCATGGGAAAGCGCTGATCAAAGTCAATCACGTCCTTGGTGCGCTCGCTGGTATTGATGCAACGGTCCCACACCTGCCGCTGACAAGCCAAGTCGGCCGCGGCCAGCAGCTCGCGGTCGTTCATGCCACCGGGGGTGTGCAGGTTGGTGCTGTAGTTCCATTCGCGGTTGCCTTCGGCGCGCAGGCCCAACTGGATGGCGTACAAGGCGCGCTGCAGGCCGGGGTTGATGAGGGCCGCAGCTTTTTCTTGCGGGGTCAGCGCCACGGGGCGCTCAGGTGCAGTGATCGGTTGGCCCAGCTCTTCAAGGGCCAATTGTTCATAAAAGCCCCGCACGCTGGCGATGCTGCGCAGCAGACTTTGGGCTTCCAGTTTCTGGGCGTTGTCCTGGGCCGTGGCGGTCAGGGCGCGGGCTCGCCAATAGACCCAGGTCGGGTCTTTGCGGTGGTCCGCGCTCATGGCCTGTGTGGCGCTCAAAATCTGCGGCCATTGGCCTTGGCGCAAAGCGGCACGCACTTTCCAGCCCAGCAGGTCGTCGTTCAGGTCGCTGTCTTTTTGCACCTTGGCAAAGTGGCTGGCGGCGTTGTCCTGCAGCTTTTGGGCGGCTTGTTTACCAATGACGGCCCACGTCCAGTTGCGCTCTTCTGCGCTCAACTGAATGGCCCAGCGACGGCTCAGCAAATCGGCCGCCTCGTCCGGGTCTTTGGCGGCCAGTCGGATCAGGGCCAGCACCGCGAGTTCTTTGCGGCTGCGGGTGATGGCCATGATGCGCTTGTCCAGGTACTTTGCCGGGTCGGCGTGGATGAGTGCCACTTGTTCGGACAGGCGCGGCGCTTCGATGTCCACCGCTGCTTGTGCTGCGCGGGGGCGGTTGGCGTCCATGGCGATGCGGGCTTTGCGCCACAGGTCCAGCGCCTGAATCTGACGGCCCGAGTGCAAATGTTCGGCCACATAGGTGCAGCCGTCGTCGGCTTCACGCAACGAATACCACACACGCAAGGCTTCATCGGCCACATCGGTCTTGCTGTTCATGGCCTCGGTGGCCAGGGCGTAACAGCGCACTTCGCGGTCGTCGCGCATGCGAAAGCGTGGGTATTGGGCCGTGAAGGTGGCCCAGTCGCGCCGTTTGCCCAGTTGTTGCAGCCAGTCGTTGCGCAGGCGGTCTTCGTAGTAGCTGCCCGCGTAGCTGTTCAAGAAGCCGCGAATTTCCGATTCGGGCGCGGTGTCAAGGCGGGTGCGCATGTCCCAATAGGCGGCCAAGGGCTCCAACACATGGCCGCGGGCTTGGGGCAGCAGGGCTGACAGCCGTTTGGCATCATTTTTGCGAAAAGCCTGTTGCATCTCCAGCAGCACGTCGTCGCCCCGGTTTTGAGCTTGGGCGGGCCAGGCCCACAGGCCCGTCATCGTCATGGCGCTGAGCAGTGTCAAAATGCGTCTTAATTTCATGGGTCGATTATGGACAAAGCCGAAGCAAAACGCGCCTTGAGAAAAGCCTTGATTGAAGAAAGGTTGAACCTGCCCGACCGGTTGGCGCGGGCCGAAGCCTTGCAACGCGTCATGCGCATCTGGTTGTTTGACCGCCCCGAAACCGTGATCGGTGCTTATTGGCCCATCAAGGGCGAGTTTGATCCGCTGCCCGCGCTGCACCGTTGGAAAGAAGACGGCGAGTTGAACGGCGAGCCGCAGCGCCGCCAAATTGGCCTGCCGGTGGTCAACAAGCAGCACAAAACCCTGACTTTCCACACTTGGTACCCCGGCTGCCCCATGGAAGAGGATGCCTATGGGATTCCCAAGCCCAAAGACACCGAGGTCATCGTCCCGACCTTGTTGTTTGTGCCCTGCGTGGGCTACGGCATTGGCGGCTACCGCCTGGGTTACGGCGGGGGGTTCTACGACCGCACGCTGGCCACCCTGCAGCCCAAACCCTTCACCGTGGGCTTGGGCTACACCCATGGGTTTATAGAAGATTTGGAGCCCGAAGACCACGACGAGCCGCTGAACGCCATCCTGAATGACAACGGGGTGGTCTGGCCGGTTTGAGGTCCGCCGCATGCCCTGATCAAAAGTTCAACCAGGCAAGCCCAGTTGAAGTTTGATCACACTTTCCAGTGTTTTCAGGTCTGATTTGTTGAGAGAGCCCAGCTGCGTGGTCAGGCGTTCTTTGGCCACTGTGGTCAGCTGATCCGCCATCGCTTTGCTGGTTTGCCCCGCCACGCTGACCACCGCCTCACTGGGGTAGAGCCGACCCGTGTTCGAGGTCAGGGGCACGACCTGTAAGCGGTTCAAATGCGTGTTGGACAGGTCATTGCTGACGATCACCGCAGGCCTTGTTTTGCGGATTTCTCCACCTTTGGCGGGATCAAAATCCACCCACCAGACTTCACCGCGACGCATGGCCGACGTCGCCAATCAGGGCTTCACTCCAGGCCAAAGCCTCTTGTTCGCGTTCTGTGTCTTCGGCCATGGCGCGGTATCCCTGGGCCAGATCGTCGCTCACGACGTGGGGCCGTGCCAGAGATTCGAGAAAACTGCTGATCTTGCGGCGGCCGACCACGCGCACCAAACCCTCGTAGACAGCTTCATCCATGGTGATCGTCATTCGTTTTTGCATGGTCACTCCTTATGCATATATGCATTATGCGTTAACGCAGCCCCTGCTGTATCAATGTGGCCCCCAGCCCAGCGTTGCTGCGCTTGTGAGCGCACTGGCAAAATGCCACCATGGCCAGACCCAAATCAGCAACCCACGACATCAAGCGCGATGCGATCCTCGACATCGCCGCGCAATGCTTTGCCCAGCGCAGCTACCCCGCTGCCAGCATGAACGAGATCGCCACGGCTTGTGGCACCTCCAAGGCAAGGCTGTACCACTATTACGACAGCAAAGAAGCCATTTTGTTTGACTTGCTGGACCGCCACACCCAGCGCCTGTTGGCTGTGATCGCGCAAACCGAGGCCACCGCCCAACGCAAGGACCTGAACGACCGCGCCACGCTGCACGAGTTGGTTCGGGCGTTTTTGCAGGAATATGAAACCTCTGCCACCCGCCATGCGGCGTTGCTCAACGACACCCAGTTTTTGAGCGAAGTGCCCGACGCGGCCTTAGGCTCTGCACCGGTATCACCGCGAGAGCTGATCCTGAACCGCCAGCGCGACATCGTGGCCGCCATGACCCGCTTCATGAAGCGTGCCTACCCCGAGCGCTTGACGCCCACCAACCAGACCGCCCTGACCATGATGCTGCTGGGCATGATCAACTGGACCTTCACCTGGCTGCGTCCGGGTGGACCCATCAGCTATGCGGCCTTTGCCGATGAAGTGATTGGCATGCTCGAAAAGGGGCTGGGTTGAGGCCGTTGGATTTCTCCAACTCTAATCATCAGCAGGTGACGGGAATTAGCCGCGCAACGGGTGGCAAATCGGCTCACCTGCGTCTCGCGCTGTCGCTCAAATCGCGTCCAGTTCTCGGTGCCGTTTCAGGGTGAGCCAGCGTGTGCCGAAGCTTTGTGCCAGCTGCTCGACCATGAACACCGAGCGGTGCTGCCCCCCGGTGCAGCCGATGGCCACCGTCACGTAGCTGCGGTGGTCGCGTTCGATGGCTGGAATCCAGTGCTTGAGGAACCCCTCGATCTGCAATTGCATCTGCAAGAACGCTTCGGACTGGCGCAAATAGGCCTGCACCGGTTCATCACGCCCCGTCAAAGGACGAAGCGCACTTTCGTAATGCGGGTTGGGCAACATGCGCACGTCAAACACGTAGTCTGCGTCGGTCGGGATGCCGCGCTTGAAGCCAAACGATTCAAACACCAAGGTGAGCTGGGCCGAGGGGGCGCTGACCAAGGTCTTGATGTACGTTTGAAGCTGTGCCGATCGCAGCAAACTGGTGTCGATGACGTGGGCACGTTCGCGCAAGTCGGCCAGTAATTCGCGTTCAAACTTGATGGTTTCAAACAGTGCTTTGTCGCTTTGCGGCTTGTTGGTGCCCGACAACGGGTGTTTGCGGCGTGATTCGGAATACCGGCGCTGGAGGGTGTCGGAATTTGCGTCCAAAAAGACCGACTTCACCGTCATGCCCATGTCACCCAGCAAATGCATTTGCTCAGGCATCAGGTGCAGGGAATTGGCGCTGCGCACGTCAATGGCAATCGCCAAGCGTTGCTCTTGGTGTTGCTCTTCGAGCTTGACGAAGGGAATCAGCAACTCAGGCGGCAGATTGTCTACGCAGTAATAGCCCGCGTCTTCGAGGGCGTGCAGCGCCACCGATTTGCCAGAGCCGGACATGCCGGTGATCAGGATGATGTCCATGCTCAACTTTGTTCGGCTTTGCGGCCTGCGGGTTGGGGTGTGGGTTTTAGGGGTGGGGTGCCCAGCATTTCGCGGGCGTGGGCCAGGGTGGTGGCGGACAACTTTTCACCACCCAACATGCGGGCGATTTCGCTCACGCGCTCTTCGCCATTCACGCCGCGCACTTGGCTGCTGACTTGGCCATTGGCTGCGGCTTTGCTCACCAGCAGGTGGTGGTCTGCGCAGGCGGCCACCTGAGGCAGGTGGGTCACGGCCAGCACTTGACGGTGTTGGCCCAGTTGCTTCATCAATCGGCCCACGGTTTCGGCCACAGCACCGCCCACACCAGAGTCCACTTCATCAAAGATCAAGGTGCCGGCTTCGCCCAGCTCACTGGTGGTGACTGCAATGGCCAGTGCGATGCGCGAGAGCTCACCACCCGAAGCCACTTTGCCCACAGGCCTAGGCGTGCTGCCTTCATGCCCTGCCACCAAAAAGCTTACTTCTTCCAGGCCGTGTTGCGCTGGGGCGTCCAGGGTTTGCAGCTGCACCTCAAAGCGGCCGCCTTGCATGCCCAGTTGCTGCATCGCGCTGCTGACGGCCTGGGCCAGTGGTTTAGCCGCCTTTTGGCGTTGATGTGATACGGCTTTGGCCGCTTGCAGACAGGCTTTGTGGGCAGCTTGTTCGGCTTTTTGCAGGCTGTCCAGGTCGGCTGCGGCATCGAGCTGAGCCAGCTCTTGACGCCAGGTTTGCAAGCCCAAGGGCAGTTCGTCGGGCGTTTTTTTGTAGCGCCGGGCCAGCGACAGCCACAGGCCCATGCGCTCATCCAATTGGGCCAGGTGTTCTGGGTCCAGATCGGTTTTTCGCAAATAAGTGTGCAGGCTGTGGGCCACGTCTTCGGCCTGAGCCTGCGCAGACACCAGCACCTCAGCCAGGGCGTTGAACTCGGGTTCGTACTGGCCGAGCGACTGAAGCGTCTGGATGGCACGAGACAACTGGCGCAGGGCGCCGCCTTCGCTGTCGCTGTCACCACCTTCGAGCAAGACGGTGCTCTGGTTGGCCCCGTCAATCAAGGCTTGCGCGTTGGCCAATCGGCTGTGATGGGTGCTCAGCTCTTGCCATTCGCCCAGCTGCGGGTTCAGCTTTTCCAGCTCGCCGATTTGCCAGGCCAGGCGTTCGCGCTCGTTGGCCAGAGTGCTTTGCGACTGTTGGGCATCAGCCAGCGATTGCTGAGCCTGGCGCCAGGCCTGCCAGGCGGCTTTGAGCGGGCGCGTGTCGGTGCCCGCATAAGCGTCAAGCAAGCCGCGCACCGCATCAGGGCGGGTCAGGCTTTGCCAGGCGTGTTGCCCATGGATGTCCAGCAACTGCTCGCCCAACTCGCGCAGTTGCGTGGCGGTGGCGGGGCTGCCGTTGACCCAGGCGCGGCTTTTGCCCGCGGTGTCCACCGTGCGGCGCAGCAGCAAATTGACGTTGGCCTCAAACCCGGCTTCTTCGAGCCAGGCCTGAATGCGCGGTGTGGGTTCAAATTCGGCGCACACCTCGCAGCGGGCGGCGCCTTCGCGCACCACCCCCGATTCGGCGCGGGCCCCCAGGGCCAACTGCAGAGCATCGATCAGGATGGATTTGCCCGCACCGGTCTCGCCCGTCAGCACGCTGAAACCCGTGCTCAGGTCCAGTGCCAGTTCGTGCACGATTACAAAGTCGCGCAGGGTGATGTGCGTCAATGCCATGGCTCAATCGCCCCCATTCCAGTGCATTTTTTTGCGCAAGGTGTCGAAATAATTCCAGCCTGCCGGGTGCAAAAAGCGCACTTTGTGCTCGGAGCGATTGACCACGATCCGATCACCCAAAATCAAATCTGCCAACGATTGCATGTCAAAGTTGGCACTGACATAACGCCCCGCCACGATCTCGATGCTGATTTCGCAGGACTCGGGCAGCACGATGGGCCGGTTCGACAGGGTGTGCGGTGCAATGGGGGCCATGACCCAGCCGCCAATGCCTGGGTGCATCAAGGGGCCGCCGACCGAGAGTGAATAAGCTGTGGAGCCCGTGGGCGTGGCAATGATCAGGCCGTCGGCACGTTGGTTGGACACAAAGTGGCCATCGACCTCGACCCGTAACTCCACCATGCCCGAGGTACCTCCCCGGTTGACCACCACATCGTTCATGGCCAAGGCGCTGAACACGCTGCGCTGGTCGCGCATGACGTGGGCCTGCAGCAAGCTGCGGTCTTCGGTTTGGTAGTGGCCCTGCAGCATGGGCAGCAATACAGTCTGGTAACTTTGCAGGGGAATGTCGGTGATGAAGCCCAGCCTCCCTTGGTTGATGCCCATCAGAGGCACGCCATGGCGGGCCATTTGGCGGCCAACGCCCAGCATGGTGCCATCGCCTCCGATGACCAGGCCCAGATCGCACTGCGCGCCGATCTCGGCCATTTCCAGCACGGGGTATTGGTTCAAGCCCGTGTGCGAGGCGGTTTCTTGGTCCAACACCACATCGCAGCCTTGCCGCGTCAAGAACTGGGCCACGTCGTCTAAAGCGCGGCGAGAACTCTCCAGCGCCCCGCCATGCGCGGTGGTGTGGTATTTGCCAAAGAGTGCAATGTGACGGAACTTGGATCTCATTTGCAAATTACATCATTAAAATGTGTCGATGCTAGATGATCGTGCCAAGTTATTGCTCAAAGCCCTGGTGGAACGCTACATTGCGGACGGCCAGCCTGTGGGCTCGCGCACGCTCTCCAAGGCCTCGGGCCTGGATTTGTCGCCCGCAACCATCCGCAATGTGATGTCCGACCTGGAAGAACTGGGCCTGATCGCCAGCCCCCACACCTCGGCCGGGCGCATTCCGACCAGCCGGGGCTACCGCCTGTTTGTGGACACCATGCTCACGGTGCAGCGCGATGGTCTCGAAACACCCGCCCTCTTGCCAGACCAGCCGCAAAAAGTGATTGCCAGTGCGGCCCACTTGCTGTCCAGCCTGTCGCATTTTGTGGGTGTGGTCATGACCCCGCGCAAGCCGTCGGTGTTCCGGCACATCGAGTTTTTGCGCCTGTCCGAGCGGCGTTTGCTGGTCATCATCGTCTCGCCCGAAGGCGATGTGCAAAACCGCATCCTGTTCACCGAGACCGATTACTCGCAAAGCCAATTGATCGAAACCTCGAACTTCCTCAACACCCACTACGCGGGCATGGCCATTGAGCAGGTGCGCAGCCGGGTGCAGCAAGAGTTGGTCAGCCTGCAAAGCGAAATCGCCACGCTCATGCAAGCGGCCGTTCAGGTCAGCACCGAAGCACTGGCCGATGACCAAAACGAGGTGGTGATCGCCGGTGAGCGCAATTTGTTGTCGGTGAGCGACTTTTCCAGCGACATGGGCCATTTGCGGCGGGCTTTCGACCTGTTTGAGCAAAAGACCCAACTCATGCGCTTGCTGGATGTGTCCAGCCAGGCCGAAGGCGTGCGTATTTACATTGGCGGCGAAAGCCAGATCGTGCCCATGCAGGAACTGTCGGTGGTCAGCTCGCCCTACGAGGTCGACGGCCAGATAGTGGGCACCTTGGGCGTGATCGGCCCGACCCGCATGCCCTACGACCGCATGATCCAGATCGTCAACATCACCTCGCGCCTGGTCAGCAATGCGCTGAGCCAGTCCAAATAAGCCGTCTGCCAGGCCACTACAATCACGGCTTCGGTGGGGGCGTTAGCTCAGTTGGTTAGAGCAGAGGACTCATAATCCTTTGGTCCACGGTTCAAGTCCGTGACGCCCTACCATTTATTACTCATGAACGGTTCTCTCAACCGTTCATGTATCCCGTTGCGGGCCTGTAATGGCGCCATTCCTGAAAAAGTCTCTTGGCCGTAGATGGCCGAGAAATCGGGAGTGGCCCATTTTTTGGCCCGAAATCTCTCTCTTTCTCTGTTTTCTCTTGGTCGTGCCCAAGAGGAAAGCCTAGGATTTATGCGGGTTCGGGCAAGGAAGTTTGATGTGAATCTTGCCCCTCATGATTGACCAGACAACAAAAAATCATCGTTGACTTGAGGTTACGGCAGAGCCCAACCAGGCTGATTGCGGAATACAACATGGACCGCCTCTAATGGCGGCTTAATCAAACACCGGTCGTATAGAGCGCGCTCACCTTCCAAGCCTAATCTTCAGCCACCTCAGGTATTCATTTCTTTCGCCACCAGCTTGACGATCCGAGCGCGAGATACTGCCCTGCGGGCCACCAAGGCCCCCTCGCCGGTCTGTTGTAACCATTCAAAAAAACGTTGACTGGCGTGTCGCGTCTGCGAGTCGTCTCGACAGTTGGCCAAGAAGGCGAATTGCATCTTCTGCACGTCATCCGCTACGAACACCCCAAAGGGGCCGCTCACCACCGTAGCGTCTGGAAATCCCAGAAGCGACGTAGCCTGGGTTTCCGTAGCGCCCCGGTGACAGGCGATCAAATGCAATGGCCCATGCGCAGAAGTCAGCAACTCGATACGCTGATGATCCTCTAGGAAGGGCCTTCCCACTAACTCGCGCGCGGCGGCCACGCCGAACGCGGCCGGAATTGCGTGAACCACAACTGCAACGTCTTTGCCATCCAGCTTGACCACCACGCCTCCGTCCACGGCCTTGGCACCTTTGAGCCCACTCAAGGCCGTTTTGAGCGTCGACTCCATAGCCATTTTTCGTTGACGGAAGTCAAGTCGAGTCCAATCCAGGGCTGCGCCAACATCAAAGCGCGCCGATGCGCCAGCCAACACACCCCGTTGTGC
>CAMDFT010000088.1 GCA_945897795.1 Limnohabitans sp. Rim8
TCAGCGGGCGTTCAGCCCCTCAAAGCAGGTGCTCATCACCAGATCGAGGATCTGCTCGTCGGTGTGTTGTTCGCCCATTTTCAGAAATTCCAGCACCGGATCGCAGGCCCGGGCAAACAAGGTGTAGAGCACCGCAACAGCGGGCAAGGCCTTGTTGATCTGGGCTTGGGCTTTGGCTTCTTCGATCCAGCCGCCCAAAGCGTCGCTCACCTCCATCAAGCTGTCCATGTAGTCCTTGCTGGCCATCAGGGTGGCGCGCAATCTGGAGTTCTGGCTGGGCAGTGAGGGCATCAGGCCTTGCAGCTTGAGTGTCATGGTCCAGCGCGTCACGGCCTTGAGCTTGTCCAGCGGGGGCAAAGACGAATCGGTGCTCTGGATGACCTCTTGCGCCCGGCGCATGGCGGTGACCATGGCCGCACAGGCCAGCTCTTCCTTGCTGGTGAAGTGCTTGTACAGGCTGGCCTTGGCGATGCCCACCTCGGCCGCCACCTCGTCCACCGTCATCGCGTCAAAGCCTTTTTCGGACAACAAACGGTTGACCGATTGGATGATGGCCGTTTCGCGGGCGGCGAGCATCTGGACTTTGAAGGATTTCTTGGGCGCGGTCACTTGGGTGGTGTTCATGCAAGGATTTTAGCCATGCAGCCTAAAAAAAGACCGCATGGTAACCCTTGTATAGGGTCGGGCCTTTTCAAGAACCCGGCTCGACGCCCGCCACGCCCTGGCGCACCGTCCAGCGCCCCTGCAGCGCCAGCCGGGCTTCGGGCTGGGCCGGGTGCGGGGTGGTCAAGAACTGAGCGTCCAGCCGATCGGGCCGGATGTCGATCAAGGTGTAGCCCCGCTCGTCCGAGCGGGCGTGGCGGATGTCCGGGTTGTCGCGCTGGATTTGCGCCATGAGTTTGGGCGACATGCCCCGGGTGGACACCGAGGTGGTGACCAGTTCACTGGCCACCACAGGCGAGCGCTCGTCGCCCGGCTGCACGCGCAACTGCGCCGCCACGTTGGCATGCACATCGCCGCCGAGCATGACCACATCGCTCAATCGCGCGTCGGCCACCGTCTGCAACAGGCGCAAGCGTGCTTGCGGGTAACCGTCCCAGCCGTCGGTGAAGGCGCTTCGCCCCAAGGGCGTCTGGATGCCGCTGCTGGCCATCAAGGTGGACTGCGCCAGCAGCTTCCAGCGCCGCTGGCTTTGCGTCAAGCCCGCGGTCAGCCATTGCTCTTGCGCCTGGCCCAACATGCTGCGCGCCGGATCGGCCAGAGCATCGCAACCCATGACCACGCGACCGCCGCCGCGCATGAGGTCGGGGCAGGCCTGGTGATCGCGGTGTTGACGGCAGTCCAGCGTCCACAAGTCGGCCAGAGAGCCCCAGGCCATGCGGTCGTGGATGCGCATCTGACTGTGCTGCTGCGGGTCGGGCCCCAGGCGCAAAGGCATGTGCTCAAAGTAAGCCTGGTAGGCCGCCGCCCTGCGCTGCAAGAACACAGCCTGTTCGGTGAAATTCCGGTCCAGGTCGTTGGCGTAGTCGTTCACCACTTCGTGGTCGTCCCAGGTCATCAGCCAGGGGTGAGCCGCGTGGCAAGCTTGCAAGTGGGCATCGCTTTTGTAGTGCGCGTGACGGGCTCGGTAAGCGTCCAAGGTGAAGGGCATGCCGCTTTCGTGGGCGCGGATTTTGTATTGTTTGTTGCTGCTTTCGTAGATGTAATCACCCACGAACAGCACCAAGTCCAGGTCTTGCGCGGCCATGTCGCGGTGCGCCGCGAAGTGGCCTTGTTCGTAATGCTGGCAAGACGCCAGGCCCAAACGCAGGCGGCGCACGGCCTCACCCAAAGCCGGGCTGGTGCGGGTGCGGCCCACCGGGCTGACGGCGTTGCCACTGACAAAGCGAAACCAATAATGCCGCCCCGGCTGCAGCCCATCGGCCAGCACATGCAGGCTGTGGGCCCGGCGGGCGTCGGTGCTCAAGCGCCATTGGCGCAAGGGTTGGCGCAAGGCCTCGTCGGCAAACAGCTCGCACACCACTTTTGCACCTTGCACACGCCGTGCGGCATCGGCTTCGTCGATGTGCAAGCGCGTCCACAGCACCACGCTGCCCGGCTGCGGCTGGCCACTGGCAACGCCCAAACTGAAGGGGGAAACCCGCCAGCGCGGTGGGGCGCTTTGGGCCTGCACGCCAGGCGTGACCCACGGCGCCAGCGCGGCGGCCAAGGCCGCGCGGTGCAGGTCACGGCGTGACCAGGGCGTGCTGTCTTGGGAGCAAAGGGGCATGGGCGTTCGGGGTTGGATGCGGCGGTTTTCGATGTTAACCGCGCGCATCGCGGGTGACAGGCCAATGGGGCCGCGAGGGGCACAATGTGCGGCAAGCGGGGGTCGCCAAATGCCTGGGCTGCTTCTTTCCCGGACCATGATGACCCCTTGACCCGTTTTGCTCAACCTCGCCTCCCACAGGACCGCCCATGACCTACCAAGCCCTGCAAATCCAAAAAGACGATGCCGGTTACCGCTGCACCCTGCAAACGCTCGATGACAGCGCCCTGCCCGAGGGCGACGTGACGGTGCAGGTGGATTACTCCACCATCAATTACAAAGACGGCCTGGCCATCACCGGCAAAAGCCCCGTGGTGCGCAAATTCCCGCTCACGCCCGGCATCGACTTGTCGGGTACCGTGACCGAGAGCCAGCATCCGCTGTTCAAGGCGGGCGACAAAGTTGTGCTCAACGGCTGGGGCGTGGGCGAGAGCCACAGCGGCGGTCTGGCGCAAAAGGCGCGCCTGAAGGGCGACTGGCTGGTGAAACTGCCTGCCGCTTTCACACCCCGCCAGGCCATGGCCATTGGCACCGCCGGTTACACCGCCATGCTCTGCGTGATGGCGCTGCAAAAGCACGGCGTCACACCTGACAAAGGCGACATCCTGGTCACAGGCGCTGGCGGCGGCGTGGGCAGCGTGGCGATTGCGCTGCTGGCGAAGCTGGGTTACCGCGTGGTGGCCAGCACCGGCCGCCTGCAAGAGGCCGACTACCTGCGCCAGCTGGGCGCGGCCGACGTGATGGACCGGGCCGACCTGGCTGCCCCCGGCAAGCCGCTGGCCAAGGAGCGCTGGGCGGGCGTGGTCGACACCGTGGGCAGCCACACCCTGGCCAACGCCTGCGCCAGTACGAAATACGGCGGCGTGGTCACCGCCTGCGGCCTGGCCCAAGGCATGGACTTTCCTTCGAGCGTGGCCCCCTTCATCTTGCGCGGCGTGACGTTAGCAGGCATCGACAGCGTGATGGCCCCGCGTGCCGTGCGCGAAGCGGCTTGGGCGCGTTTGGCGCAAGACTTGGACACCGCACAACTGGAACGCATGACCCGCGAAGTGGGTTTGGCCGACGCGATCGACCTGGGCGCGGAGATTCTGGCTGGGCAGGTGCGTGGTCGGGTGGTGGTGAATGTGAATGCTTGATCGGCTTTGGTCTGCACGCAAACGGATGGTCCAATTCAAAAGGCCCCTAAGGGCCTTTTGTGGATGCGTCAGAAATTTTATTCTGGCTTGAATCCAGCACCTTTGAGCAGGTCCGAACTTTCAAGCACGTAAGCGGCCATATATTTTTTGAAGTCATCAACACCTTCAGTGATGGGATCCACACCCAGCGCATCGAACGCACCTGATTTGGTCAACTGCTGCACAGCTTCGTTGATGGCTTTATTCAATAACTGAACGCGGTCTGCAGGAGTGGATTTGGGAGCCCAAACACCGTACCAAGATTCAGCGACGAACTTGGGGTAACCACTTTCAACAGCCGTTGGGACATTGGGCATGACCGAGCTTCTT
Source organism: Limnohabitans sp. Rim8 (assembly GCA_945897795.1). Lineage (GTDB taxonomy): Bacteria > Pseudomonadota > Gammaproteobacteria > Burkholderiales > Burkholderiaceae_C > Limnohabitans_A. Next base: position 3,814 of record CAMDFT010000088.1, read on the forward strand.
TTGGCAGAAGTGACCATGATGGGTTTGACCTTGCCGGCCTTTGCCAGCCCCTGCAAAGCAATGATGGCATCGATCTGGATTTGCACATGACCGCCCGCCACGTCTGTCAATGCGGGCGCCGTGCCTTTGTACACAGCTGTGACCAGATTGGACAAATTGCCCTGATTTGCAAACATCAGCGTTCCAAGATGGCTGGCCGCGCCAAGTGCAGGCAATGCGGCAGTCCACTTATCCGGATTTTGCTTGGCTGCAGCGATCACTTCGGAAAGTTTTGTCTGCGGTAAGTTAGGAGAAATCACCATCATCAATGGCGCTTGTCCGACACGGGCGACAGCTGCAAAATCAGATTGTGGATCATAGGGAGCATTGGCCATGACTTGCTTGGCAAGCGCATGCGTAGACGCTGAAAACAAAAGCGTCGTTCCATCAGGTGTGGAAGTTTGAACAAACTTTCCACCCACTGAACCATTGGCACCAGGCCTGTTTTCAACGAGCACAGGTACATTGAGGTTCGTGCTCAATTGTTTCGCAATCACACGGGCCGCGCTGTCTACTCCGCCGCCTGCAGCAAAAGGAACGATCATTTTGATCGGCCCCTCAGGTAGTTTGGTTTGCGCCATAGCCGTACAGCCGACCAGCAGGGTTAAAACTGCCATGGCGCGTTGAATTGAATGCATAAAAGTCTCCTGTTGTGGTGAAAAAATCAATCCCGATAACCTAGACGCCAAGACCTCGATCCGCCCAGTAAAGGTGCTTCAACTGATGGCCCGTGCAACTTGGCGTATGACTCAATGGTTTTGGTCATGCGCGGCAAAAGCCAACCCGCCACACTTGGCGACGCTTGACCTTCTTCTATGCGGCTCAAAATCGAACGAATGGGCTGCCATTGCTGCGCAACAGGGCCAGTAGCCAGCAGGAAATCAACTACTTCAGTCGCTCCAAACCGCTCGCTCTCGGCCCACAAATAATCGGCAATGTCACGCTCGAAGTCCTCTAGGGTGACGCTGATACCGCTCATGGAGCAGGAACACCCCAGCGCAATGTGTTGCGCTGACAGCCGATGCCACAGTGCCGCCAAATGGGCAGCCTGTGTTGGTGTGGTTTTCTCCTCCATCACTTCAAGCATGGTTTCGCAAGGCTGAGGTATCTGATGGAATGACTTGGAATTTGTCATCCAAAACCACGCCGTACAGTTTCTGGGCAGCTTCTCGGCTCACATAGCCTTCCCGCACATCCTCTGCCACTTTGTGAGCATCACGTTTGAACGGGTTTCCGAAGCCACCCCCGCCGCCAGAGAGCATCTTGTAGGCATCACCGCGTTCCAGACGAACGTTAAAAACTTTGGCATTGGGCAAATCTTCTTGCCATTGACCTTTGTGGCGGATGGCAATGCCATTGCCAGCGGCTTCCCCTCCACCCTCGAGCCCCCAAGGTTTACAGTGCATCCGGTCGATGCGTGTGGTCACTGAGAATGGCGAGAGCGCCTGCACCACCATTTCGGCCCCAAGGCCGCCCCGGAATTCACCAGCGCCGCCACTGTCTTGGCGAATTTTGTAACTCTCGACCAGCACCGGGTACTTCGCCTCAAGCTGTTCGGTAGGACTGTTATGGGTATCCCCATCATTGATACAAACAGTGACTGAAACACCGTCCTCGCGACTTTTCGCACCCCATCCACCGCCGAGCGGACCGATGCCGACGATAAAGAGACGGCCGTCTTCGGGTGAAATGCCATGGATATTGGGAAACACCAAATCTGCGTGATGGCCCGCAATGGAGCGATCGGGAATCGCCGGCGCCAATGCCTTGAAAATCGTGTCAATCACCGTCATGGGGAACGTCATCCAGACCCGCATGGGGTAAGGCCGCTCGGCACTGATGACGGTCCCCATGGGCATGATCACTTTGAGTGGTCGGAAGCTGCCGTCATTGACAGGGTAATCGGTGGGGGTGGTCAAACACTTGTAGGCTACCTGAGCACAGGCAATGCCGGTGGTGAAACCAGAGTTATAAAAACCTTTGACCTGGCGACTGACATCGGATAAGTCAATTTCCATTTCATCACCCTTGACGGTGACTTTCACACGAATCGGAATGCGTTTGCCCACTTCCAGACCATCGTCATCCATGAAAGACTCGGCCTCATAAACCCCATCAGGAATCGTGAGTGTGTTTTGGCGTGCCAAGACTTCAGAGGCATTCATGATCTCGCCAATCGCAGCTTGAATGGCGTCATTTCCGTAGCGCTGCACAAGTTCCAAGAAACGGCGCTCACCGGTTGTGATGGCGGTGATTTGAGCGCGCAAGTCTCCCAAAGCACGCTCTGGCATTCGAACGTTCATGGCAATAATGTCGATCAGGTCTTGATTGACTTTGCCCGCACTCTGGTATTTAACGATCGGTATCTGAATGCCTTCAGAAAAAATATCGGTGGTGATCTGACCCAAACTGCCACCGACATCCAACCAATGCGCCATACAGCAGGTAAAACCAATCAACTCACCCTCATGGAACACTGGCATGGTGAACGTGAAGTGATTGAGGTGACTGCCCGTGGTGTAGGCATCGTTGGTGACCAGAATATCCCCAGGGTGGATGTTTTCATACCCAAAGTGACGGATCTTGGACTTGACTGTTTCTGACATGCCCCGAATGAACATTGGCAAGCCCAACCCGATGGAAACGGTATCCCCCTCTTTGGTAAACAAGCCCACCGTGAAGTCCAAGGCTTCATAAATGATGAGGTTGTAGGCCGTTCGCATGAGGTTGGTTTTCATCTCTTCCGTCACGGCAAACAGGCCGTTGCGAATGATTTCGACAATGACGGGATCAACTGGATTACTTGTGGCGTGAATTGAATTGGCGGTCATGTGCGGTCACTCCCGATAGAAATTTGCAAGTTGCCAAACTGGTCAACACGCACTGTGTCTCCTGGCTGGACCACGGTGGTGGACGCATGCTCTTCAATGAGCGCCGGCCCCTGGATCAGGTTGCCGTTTTTCAAATGCTCTCGTCTGTAGACTGCGGTGGAGACGTAAGCACCAGCGCTTCGGAAATACACTGGCTTGTGCGTGCGCAAAGCTGACTCATCGGGGTTTTTCTGGCCAGCTGCCACTTCGTTGCGTGGCGGTTTGTTCATTCTTCCCAATACCGTGACCCGCAGACTGACAATGTCAGCAGGTTCTTTGGGTGCAGAGGTGCCATACCGTATCTTGTGTACGTCATCGAAATGATTCTTGATGCCTGCACGATCCTTGCGAACGAAGTACTCCTGCGGCAAATCCACAGTCACGGCATGCTCTTGCCCAAAATAACGCATGTCAGCCGCACGTTCGAACACGATCTCTTCAGGACGGATCTGTGATGCGCCAATGGCCGCACGACCCTCATCTTCCATCTCTTTGTAAATGGCCTCGATTTCGTCAAAGGACAAACCGTCGAGGCGGCGGAAAACCGATCGAACATAGTCATAGCGGAGATCGGAAAACAGCATGCCGTAAGCCGAAAAATATCCCGGCGCATACGGAATCAACACATTGCGGATACCGATTTCCCGAGCAATCGCTGATGCATGCAAGGGGCCTGCACCACCGTACACCACCATGGTGAAGCTACCAGCGTCTAGTCCTCGTTCCGTTGTCACTGCTTTAACCGCATGTGACATCTGGGTGACCGCAATGCGCAAGATGCCGTCTGCCGCATGGGTTGCATCCAAGCCCAAAGGCTTAGCTACTTTGACTTCCATAGCCTGACGAGCACGGTCGACATACAACGGCATTTCGCCACCCAGGAAATTGTTTTCATCCAAGCGGCCCAGAATCAAGTTGGCGTCGGTCACGGTGGGTTCTTCTCCACCACGGCCGTAACAAACCGGACCTGGCATGGAGCCCGCAGAACGTGGTCCAACGCGCAGTGAGTTGCCCAATTCAACGCGAGCAATCGAGCCGCCACCCGTGCCCACCTCGAAAATGTCCATCATCGGAATCTGGATCGGCAGGGCTTTTTCATAGCCCCCGATCAGCGCGCTGCCGGTGGTCAGTGGTCGGCCTTCGCTGATCACACCGGCCTTGGCAGTTGTCCCGCCCATATCGAATGCAATAGAGTCTGGCAGCCCCAATTGAGCGCAAATGGCCTGAGCGCCGATGACGCCTGCAGCAGGCCCGGATTCCAGCATGCGGACACAATCGCGTCTTGCATGCTCCAAAGGAAACAGCCCTCCCGTCGATTGAACGGCGTAGAAATCTCCAGCGAATCCTTTTTCTTCAAGGTGGTTTTCGAGTTCGCCCAAGTAGGCGGACACTCGAGGCCCCACATAAGCGTTGGCCACAGCAGTCGAAACACGCTCAAATTCACGGTACTCTTGGGACAGCTCGTGTGATGCACATACAAATGCACCTGGTATTTCTTCTTGCAAGATGGCTTTAACGCGCCGCTCATGATCGGGGTTGCGGTATGAATGAAGCAACAGCACGGCCACAGCCTCGATGTTTTCAGCCTTGAGTTGCCGCGCGAGAACACGCACACCTTCTTCGTCCAACGGCTTATGCAAGGAGCCGTCGGCGCGCAGGCGCTCGCTCACTTCATGACGTTGCGAGCGGGGAACCAACGGCACATGCTTGGAAAAAAACAGGTTGTAGGCGTCCGGACGGTTGACGCGACCGATTTCATAGATGTCTCGAAATCCCTCTGTGATCAGCAGCGCCGTATTGGCACCGTTGCGTTCAAGAAGGGTATTGATGACGATTGTGGATCCATGCAGAAACAGGTATCCGTTGCTCAAATCAATGCGCGCACTGTCCAGCGTGTTTTGAATGCCCTCATGCAATTGGCCGTGAGTGGACAACGCCTTACCGAACGATATCTGTCCACTGGCTTCATCAAAACAGGCCATGTCAGTGAAAGTGCCTCCGATATCCACTGCGATACGCAATGATTTTTTGTCTGCGTTCATGCTGTTTCCTTTAGACATTGGCGCTCACCACAACATTGCGCAGTGTGCCCAGTCCGGTGATTTCAACTTCAATGACGTCACCTGCATGCATGTAGACTGCCGGCTCACGTTTATCACCCACGCCACCTGGCGTGCCTGTCGCAATCACATCCCCAGGGGACAGGTTGGTGAAACCAGACAGGTATTCGATGATCACAGGCAATGTGAAAATCAAATCAGCCACAGATGCGTGTTGCATAACCTGACCGTTGAGACGGCTTTCAAGCGTGAGTTGATTGACGTCGGGTATGGCTTTGCGCGTCGCCATGAAAGGTCCCAAGGGTCCCGTCCCAGGGAAATTTTTGCCCGGTGTCCACTGGTGAGTGTGGCGCTGCCAGTCTCGCGCAGTCCCGTCGTTGAAGCAGGCATAACCAGCAATGTGGTCCCAGGCATCGGCCTGTGAAATATGGCGACCACCCTTGCCAATGATCACAGCCAACTCGCCCTCGAAATCGAATCTTTGCGTTGCGGCAGGTTTGGTCAGCGGCGCACCGTGCGCACTCAAGCTGTCCGCAAAACGGGTAAAGATGGCCGGGTATTCACTGTCGGCACGCTTCATTTCGGCCACATGGGTTTTGTAGTTCAAACCCACACAGAACACTTTGGAGGGGTTGCCAATCACAGGCAATAATCGTGCATCACTGGCCTTGATGGGCGCACCAGACTGTGTGGCAGCGGCTTCCAAGGCGTCGAGCTGGTTGGCTGCAATCACCGACTTCAGATCCGGGTATTGCACACCAAAGTCGGCGGGCACCTGCTGCCAATTGTTGTCGTCTTTCCACAGTCCGTAGCTGGCTTTTCCTTGGTATTCGAAACTCACAAATCTCATGTTATTTCCTCTAAAGGCGCGCACCGGTCATCGGTGCAGGGATGGCAATGGATGTGGAGTCTAGGGAGTGCCATGTCATCTGCATAGAATCTCATCAGAGATTTCAGATATGCCATTTTTGGCATGGCAAAGGAATGGCATGCAAATACAAGACTTCAAACTTTTTTTGGAAGTGGCCGAAATGTGCAGCTTCACCAAAGTGGCGGCGCAACGTCAAACAGCCCAATCGCACATCAGCCGCCAGATCAGTGCTCTCGAGCAAGCATGTGGCGGCACATTGTTTCGGCGCACAGGTCGCGGTGTGGCATTGACCGAGTTCGGGCACCACGTTGCACAGAAGGCACGGCAATGGATCCGTGACACCGATGAGTTTTTGGCCGATATTCAGCAGACCGCCAAAGTCCCGATGGGTGAGGTGCACATGGGCATACTGCCCTCAGCAGCACACCCACTGATGACTCACGTATTCAAGCGACTGCACCATGAGTTTCCAAAAATCACGCTCAACATTCGTGAGGGACAAGGTGGCGAGCTCGACGCCATGCTCGACTCGGGCAGTGTGGACATGGCTATTCTTTTTCGCTATGACAACCCAAAAAATTCCGAAGAGACATTGCTCGCGACCGCCAGTACCTATTTGGTTTCGCGACCAGGGCTGTCTCTGACCCATGCTGACACCGTTGAGTTTCGACGCTTAGAAGGGTTACCCTTGGTCCTGCCACGCCGCCCTGCGCACTGGCGATCCATTCTGGATGAGACAGCCAAAAGCCAAGGATTTCATCTGCAGGCAGCCTTGGAGGCCGACTCCTTGCGGGTACAAAAAGAACTGATTGCCGACAATCCCCATCTTTATGCCTTGCTGGGCCCGTTTTCTGTTGATCAGGAATTGAGAACCGGACGTTTGCAAGCTGCAAAGATAACCATGCCAGACCTCAAGCGGTACGTCACTCTCGCCCACCCCAATCAAAGACAACTGACACAAGCGAGCCGTATCGTGTCTCGCTTGATCAGCGAAACAGTCAATGCATGGGGTGGCCAAATCACAGTACCTCCTTACAAACCTTAACGCCACACAACGGAAGAAGTGCAATTGGCCTGCGCGACTTGCATTTTTTTGATAGCAAGGAGATGTGGCAGCCCTGGCGGGCGTGACGGCGGAATCGTTGTCGCGTTTTGAGCGAGGCCGCTGCGCTGAATTTGGCACCCGCAAGCTGCTGGCGGTGCTGGCCGTGTTGGGGGACGAGCTGGATGTAATGGCCCAAGATCAGGCTGACCGACCTAGACGAGCTGCGACGTGAAAGGGCGCAGACACTGCCCAACCAAACAGGCGCAGCGTGATGCAACTGTCGGTGTACGTGCTGGGCCGCGAAGTGGCCACGCTGGAGCCGTCGGGCGACTTCAAAAGCGTGCTGAGCTACCACCCCGGTGTGGCCAAAAACTACCTTCATGAGCCTGAAATTCAATCACCCTATTTCCAGCAGTTGAAGTCTCACAAATCGTCTGCAAGCTAGACTGGTAGCCAGTTTCAACGGATTTACAGAGGTCACCAAATGGGTGAAGCCAAAAGGCGCCAACGCGCTGTTCAAACGCAAGCTCTTGAGGCCATGGTGGTGGAC
>CAMDFT010000089.1 GCA_945897795.1 Limnohabitans sp. Rim8
GCTGATGCCCATTGAGCATTTGCAGCTGCCGGTCTTTAACTGGTGGGACAAGGCGCAGCATGCCCTGGCCTTTGTCGTGTTAACGGGCTGGGCCTTGCTGCTGTGGCCAGCGTATGCCTTGCGTGTGGTGCTGGGCATGCTGGTCTATAGCGCAGGCATTGAAGCCGCGCAGTGGGCCGTAGGCTGGCGCTTTGCCGAATGGGCCGATCTGGCGGCGGATGCCGTGGGTGTGTCGGTGGCTTGGATGGTGGTTAGTGGCTGGTGGCGTTTTCAAAGCCGCAAACAGGAGAGGGCAGTTTCATGAGTGCACGAGTTTTTGCGTTCGACCAATTCACTGATTTGCACGATCAGGCTAAGGCTTCGCCACGTTTGCGGCAGCACCTGAATATCCATGCCAGCCATGAAGCGCCGTTCCAAAGGCTGTTCATCGCCTTTGGTCTGGAAAGCTATGTTCGGCCCCATCGGCATCACTTGATGCCCAAGGACGAAACCTTGGTGGCAGTGCAAGGCTTGTTGGGTGTGCTGGTGTTTGACGACGTAGGCCAGGTTGTCCAGCAATTCAAACTCGGCACACAAAGCCATGCAGGCCCAGGCGTTGGCCCCGTGGTGGATATGCCCGCCGGAGCTTGGCACACAGTCCTTGCGTTGACGCCCGATGCGGTGCTGCTGGAAGGCAAGGCCGGGCCGTTTGACCCGCAGGGACCGCGTGAGTTCGCTGACTGGGCGCCGGAGGAGGGGGCGGATGAGGCGCTGGTGATGTTGCAGAAATGGCGAGCCAGATTCGGGCATGCATGAAATGACGGTTTCGATGCTTCAGCCATGGACTTCCTTTGCCCCCAGTGAATCTAATTCATTGCTTCCCAGCCCATTTGCGAACGTGTCTGCGGGTCGCCATGTCGGCGAACTGGTCTACGGCACACTGCAGCGCAATGGGGTCGAAGGTCGGCAATTTACTGCGTGCGTGACTCAGCACCGTGTCGATATTGGCGGTCATTTTCCCCAACGTGTTCACCAGGTCGACGAATAGAACTTCGGGGGTCAGTTGCGCCTTGTCGATTTCGATCTGCCCTTCAACTGGATCATTGGAAGGGATCTTCAGAGTCATCAGGCGAGCATAGTCTTCCATGGGTCCAGTTGGCAGAGAGGTCTTGTCTGGGCCGAACAAATGTTCGAGATAAACCGTGATGATCGCCTCCGTGCGCGTCTCGGAAAACTCTGACCGTCGCAATCTGCCACCGATAGACTTTTTGTGACCCTTCGTGGGCTCGGGCGCCAGTTGCCCAACCACCCAGTCAGAACTGCTTTTGAATTGACGCTCAAACAGTTCCACTTCGTGAACCGAATAGCGGATCATGCGTCCGATCTGAATAAAGCAAGGGCCTTTGCCTTGTCGTCGCCACTGACTCAGGGTTTCGTTGGGAACGCCCAACCGATCGGCAAGGTCTTGAGTGGACAGGAGTCTATTGCTCATCGTCTTGGCAAACGCTGTAGAGCGTTGTCATGACCGTGGAATCTGGATCAAGGCAGACCTGGGTGGCTTTGACCTTGGGTGGCGTCGCACGCATCAAGCGGTAAATGTGAGTGTGGATTTGATGGCGGGGCTTTTTGCCGCCAAGGCATGCGCCCCGGATTTTCTCTATCGTGGCTTGGCCGGTTTGTTGAAGGTAGAGCAAGATTTCCTCAGCACCTTTGAAGGCTACGTTGGTCCTGGTCTGGTTTTCATATTCCGTAATCGCCTCCAGTGGGTACCTGACTTGCTTGCCAAGTTTCAGGTACTCCGGCCCGATCTGTTTCATTCGCCAGCGCTGAAGTGTTTTGGCGCTCATGCACCATCGGACTGCCAGATCGGCTTCGGTCATCAGTGTGACGGTCATCGCGTGTGCTCCTTGAAGTCATGGAGCTGTGCATTTACGCGTACTTGTGCCAGAAAGTCGAGAGAATCCGATTTCTACGAATGGCCAGCTCAGAGCAACACACGGCCTCGTAAAATCACCGCTCATTTGCTCTCTAGCCCTATACAACGGGAATAGAGAGTAAGTGAGGGGGCTGCTGTCCACTACCATTTCAAATTCTTCAGGGCATCAAAGTTTGGCCTACCGGCCCTGTCTTTGGGGTGCAGCCTCATGGAGGCTGCCGGACAGTCCACGGGCGTCAAGATTCAGTCCATCTTCGCGCCCGACTTGATGATCACCTGTTCCCATTTGTCAATTTCTGCCTTCACAAAGGCTTTGAATTCATCGGGAGTGCTGCCAACAGGTTCAGCACCTTGGGCCTCCATTTTGTCTTTGATGTCTTGTGTGTTGAGTGCCTTGATCGTGGCGTTGTACAAGGCATTGACGATGTGTGCAGGTGTTTTGGCGGGTGCAAACAAGCCATTCCAGCTTGAAACTTCAAAATCAGCCATGCCAGCTTCGGCCATGGTGGGGACATTGGGCAATATATCCATGCGTTTTTTGCTCGCGACTGCGATGACATTGAGCTTGCCGCTTTTCAAATGGGGAATCGCTGACAAAGCAGTTTGAAAACTCATTTGCACTTGGCCTGCCAGCAAATCCGACATGGCTGGCGCTGCCCCTTTGTAGGGCACGTGAATCAAATCAATGTTGCCTCGCATTTTCAGCAGTTCGCCTGCCAAGTGGGGTGACCCACCGCTTCCGCTGGATGAGAAAGCCATCTTTCCTGGGTTTTGTTTGGCCAACGCGACAAATTCGCGCAGATTTTTGGCCGGCACAGAAGGATGCAAAGCCAATAACGAAGGTGCGGTCATCGTCTGGGTGATGTGGATGAAGTCCCGCATGGTGTCGTAGCCAAGGTTTTTGTAAGCGGTCATGTTCGTGGCATTGGCGATCGTTCCCAACAGCAGGGTGTAGCCATCGGGCGCGCTGCGGGCCACAAATTCGGAAGCAATGTTGCTGCCTGCACCGGCGCGATTTTCCACAATCACGGTTTGGCCCAGCGTTTCTTGAAGCTTGATGGCAATGCTGCGCGCCACGATATCTGTGGCACCTCCAGGTGCATAGCCCACGATCAAACGAATGGGTTTATTGGGGTAGTTGGCATCTTGGGCATGCGCAGAAAAAGCCAAAATTCCAAAAAAAAATGCCAAAATGCGATTCATAAACAGCCCATCCAGTGAGTTTGTAAACATCAAACTAGTGTAGTTAGATACCTAGCAACTCGACAAGCGCTTGAGCATCGGTGTAGACCCTCATGTGACAGCGGGTGACTTTAGCCTGTCGCTAAATCAGACTTTGTCATTTACCAATGGTCTTTGTTCAGGCCGCTGGTGACAATCCACCACGAAACGGATTGGGTCATTCATGGGAAAAAGCATCAGCGCACTGCAACTTGGAATTGTTTGGCAACGTTTGACGGGGCTGATGGATGAGGTTGCGCAAACCTTTGTTCGCACCTCGTTTTCGGTGGTCGTTCGTGAGAATTGGGATTTGGCTTGTTCTCTGATGGACGCCAATGGCAGGGTCTTTGCGCAGTCATCCCGCTCGATTCCCTCATTTTTAGGAACGATGCCAAGAACCTTGGCCGCTATGCTTGAGCGCTATCCCAAGCACACGCTGGAGCCTGGTGATGTTTTGATTTCCAATGACCCATGGCTTGGAACCGGCCATCTGAACGACATCACCATGGTTCGCCCGATTTTTCGCGGTGCGGAGTTGGTGGCCTTTGTGGGCTCCACCTTTCATACGGTGGACATTGGCGGTGCCCCCAATCCTTTTGCCAAAGACGCCTATGAGGAGGGCTTGTGCATTCCGGTTCTCAAAATCTGCAGACGGGGTGAAGAGAATTCCGATGTGGTCTCTTTCATCAAAGAAAATTTAAGAGAACCGCTGGAGACTCTTGGGGACATTCGTGCGCAGTTTGCGGCCTACGAGTTGGCCCAAACCAAATTGTTGGCCTTGCTGCAACAAGAAAACATCGACGATTTGACAGCGGTGACCGATCAGATTTTGCTGCGTTCGGAAAACAGTATGCGCAGAATGCTCGAATCCATGCCCGATGGTGAGTTCGATGACCAGGTCATGGCAGATGGGTTCGAAAAATCATTGTTGATTTGTTGCAATGTTCGGAAAAAAGGCTCTGAGTTGGTGATTGATTATTCAGGCACGGATGCTCAAATCGATAAGCCCATCAACTCCGTGATGAATTTCACTTTTGCTTATAGCGCCTATGCCGTCAAGTGTGCTTTTGATCCCTCATCTCCCAACAACGATGGCGGATTGCGGCCATTGACCATTTTGGCACCCGAGGGCTGTTTGGTGAACCCGACACGGCCTGCGCCCGTCTGGGGTCGGCATCTTTCTGGGCATTATTTGCCGTTTGTCATTTTTGGAGCGCTCTCCAAAATGATGCCTAACAAAATCATTGCGGACAGCGGTTCACCGATCTGGAATGTCTACTTCAAAGGCGTTGATCGGTCCCAACGCAAGTTTGTGAAGATGTTTTTCATGAGCGGCGGTTACGGTGCCAGAGCCACCAGCGATGGTCCTGCCTGCCTGAGTTTTCCCACCAATGTCGCCAACAGCCCGATTGAGCAATTTGAAAATCAGACCCCGATGCTGGTGACTGAAAAAAGTCTGCTGGTGGACAGTGGCGGTGCCGGTTTGCACAGAGGGGGATTGGGGCAGCGCATTGCTTTCAAATCCCTGTCACCCGAACCCTTGACCTTCATGATTCGCCATGAGCGGGTCAAGCACCCGCCACGAGGATTCTTGGGCGGCCTTGATGGTGCTGCAGGGCTTGATTTGTTGGATGGCGTGAAAATTCCAGCCAAGTCGGTCATCAGCATGAAAGAGGGTCAGGTCGTGACGTTTGAAACCCCAGGGGGCGGCGGCATGTCGTCTCCTCATCTGCGAGAGCGCTCTGCTGTCGAAAGGGATCTGCTCGATGGTGTGGTGTCGGCGGCAAGTGCACAGCGCGATTTCGGTTTGGCGGCATCCGAAATACAACAAATGCTGAATGCAAACAAAGGCAGAGCTTCATGAGCCGTGAACCGATTGCAATGAAAGGCCCTTATCGGATCGGGGTGGACATTGGTGGAACATTCACCGATTTGGTCATGATCGATTCACAAGGTCACTTGGTCAACGAGAAGGTGCTGACAACACCGCACGACCCCTCGCAAGGGGTGTTGACCGGCGTGTCCCTGATCACGAAAAACAATGGGGTCTTGCCCGAGCAAGTGGACAACATCATTCATGGCACCACCTTGGTCGCCAATGCACTGATCGAGCGAAAAGGTGTTATCACGGGATTGGTGACCACGCAAGGTTTTCGGGATGTGTTGCAAATTGCCCGCGAATGGCGCTACGACATCTATGATTTGTTCTTGACACCGGTTGAGCCGTTGGTGCCCCGATCACTGCGTTTCGAGGTCAAGGAACGGGTGGCATTCGATGGCGCCGTGATCGAGCCCTTGGACATCGAGGCGCTTGAACCCATCGCCAAGCAAATTCGGGATGCCGGGGCTCAAGCGGTCGCCATTTGCTTTTTGCATGCCTTCAGACACGATGGGCATGAATTGAAGGCGAAAGAAATCTTGCAGGCCTTGCTGCCCGATGTGACCATTTGCATTTCCAGCGAAGTCATGCCTGAAATTGGTGAGTACGAGCGGACGGCCACGGCGGTGTGCAATGCGTATGTTCAGCCCTTGTTTGAGAAATACATATCGGGTTTGATCCAGGGCCTCAAAACCATGGGCTTCCAAAAGGATTTGTACCTCATGCAATCGGATGGTGGAACGGTCCATTACACGACCGCCATGGCCTATCCGATTCGACTGGTTCAGTCCGGGCCTGCCGGGGGTGTGCAAGCCACTTCGTTGATCGGAAAAATAGCCGGTTTAAAAGATGTTCTGTGTTTTGACATGGGCGGCACGACCGCTAAAGCATGCCTGATCAATGGCTCTGAATCGCAGGTCATCAATGATTTTGAAGTGGCGCGCTTGCAGCGTTTTCGCAAAGGCAGTGGCATCCCCCTGAAGGTGCCGGCGATCGACATGATTGAGATCGGTTCGGGCGGTGGCAGCATCGCCAGAGTCAACCAATTGGGCTTGATTCAGGTTGGGCCTGACAGTTCCAGCGCCGTCCCCGGCCCTGCCTGTTATGGGCAGGGTGGCCTCGATCCGACGGTGACAGACGCCGACTTGGTGCTGGGCTATTTGGACGCGGGTTCATTTTTGGGTGGGGACATGCAACTGGATCTGGTCGCTGCGGGCCATGCCATCGAAAAGCAAATCGCTCAACCCTTGTCTTTGTCTGTCGTGGATGCGGCGTTTGGCATTCATGAAACCGTCAATGAAGCCATGGCTCAGGCCGCCAGCATCCATGCACTGGAAAAGGGGTTAAAAGCATCCCATTACGCCATGGTGCCCATTGGCGGGGCGGGTCCCGTTCATGCTTGTCATGTGGCCATGAAACTGGACATGCGTCACGTTCTCATTCCTCGCGGTGCTGGCGTGGCATCGGCTTTTGGCTTTTTGGCTTCGCCCATGTCATTTCAGTTTGTCAAAGCGCAGATCTCAAGCTTGACACAACTCGATACCGCCGCAGTGCAAGGACTGGTTGCAGACTTGCAACAAAAGGGCTTGGCGATGATGTCCCATTCCGGCCTGACCCTGGACCAGTGCCGTGTCAAGGTCAGTGCTGCCATGCGCTATGTGGGGCAGGGATACGAGGTGGAGGTGCCCGTGGACATGGTCTCGCCCATGGCCGATCTGGTGGCCAGAATGGCGCATGGTTTTTCGTCTTGCTACCAACAGTTGTACGGTCGAACCGAAAAAGATACGCCCGCCGAAGTGGTGTCCTGGCGCGTGGTGGTGCAAGGCCCTGCTCCCGACTTGCTGCAAGTGGCCGACTCGCTGGATGAGGCGGCCTTGCCCCAAGCGGACGCTGCACTCAAAGGTCATCGGCCCGTCTTTTGTGTACAGCGAAAAAGTTTCGTGACGACCCCGGTTTATGCCCGTCATTTGCTGGCAGTAGGTGTTGTTTTGGAAGGCCCTGCCATCATCGAAGAACGTGAATCGACGGTGGTCGTGCCTCACTTGGCCCGGGTGACTGTTGATGCGCATTGGAACTTGCGCATTGACCTGCCCCTTCAGTCTTCTTGAAAGCTACCAAATGAAGCGTTATTCGATGTTCATTGACGGTGAGTGGGTCAATCCCTCGTCCGGGCGTTGGCTGGATTCGGTCAACCCTTACTCTGGTGAAAAGTGGGCCGAAATACCTTTGGGAAATGCTGAGGACGTCGATCGCGCCGTTCAGGCCGCTGAGCGGGCCATGCGTCAAGGGGCGTGGTCGCGCATGACGCCATCGCAGCGCGGTCAGGCCTTGATTCGTTTTGCCGATGTGTTGCTGGAGCATGCGCCACGCCTGGCAGAAATTGAGGTGCGTGACAACGGAAAACTTTACGCTGAAATGAGCAATCAGTGTAAGTATTTGGTCGAGTGGTTTCGTTATTACGGGGGGCTCGCAGACAAGATACAAGGCGCGGTGCCGCCCATTGACAAGCCCCATGTGCTCAATTTCACGCGCTACGAACCCATCGGTGTGACCGCCTGCATCACACCCTGGAATTCCCCATTGCTGTTGCTGGCATGGAAGGTGGCGCCGGCCTTGGCCGCAGGCAATGCGGTGGTGATCAAGCCTTCTGAATACACCTCTGCTTCCACGCTCGAGTTTGCAGCCTTGGCGGCCCAAGCGGGATTGCCTGCTGGGTTGATCAATGTGGTCACGGGTTTAGGGGCTGATGTGGGCGAGGCTTTGGTCACTCACCCCTTGGTGCGCAAAGTGGCTTTCACGGGCGGTGAGTCAGGCGGTCGGCGCGTCAATGTGGCCGCAGCTGCTGATTTCAAACATGTGACCTTGGAGCTGGGCGGTAAGTCGGCCAACATCGTTTTTGAAGATGCCCGGATAGAGGACGCTTTGTCTGGGGCGATTTCGGGCATTTTTGCAGCCAGTGGACAGACCTGCATTGCAGGCTCTCGCTTGCTGGTTCACGAATCGATTCACGATGTGTTTGTTGAGAAGTTGGTGGCATTGGCCAGCACCGCGCGATTTGGCGATCCCATGTCGCCAGATACGCAGCTCGGTCCCATTACCACCGAGCAGCAGTACCGCAAGGTGCTCGATTACATCGAGATTGCCAAGAATGAAGGCGCGCATTGCGTGATGGGCGGAGCGGTAGCTCAGGGGCCTGAAGGTGCCAAAGGATTCTTTGTGCAACCTACCATTTTTGTGAACGTGACGCCCGACATGCGCATTGCTCAGGAGGAGGTGTTTGGCCCCGTGCTGAGTGTCATCAAATTCAAGGACGATGACGATGCCGTGCGCATTGCCAATGGCACGCAGTATGGCTTGGCCGCTGGTGTCTGGACTGAGAACTTGCGCCGAGCAGTTGATATGTCCAACCGGTTGGTGGCGGGTACCGTGTGGATCAATATCTACCGTTCAACCAGTTACACCTCACCATTTGGCGGTTTCAAGTCCTCAGGCATGGGGCGCGAAAACGGCTTGGATGCGATTTATGACTATTTGCAAGTCAAGAGCGTTTGGATATACACCGGTGGTCCTGCCGCCAATCCCTATATCCGTCGATGAAAGGCGTTGACATGGAAAACACCATCACAACAGCCCAAGCCTTGGCCAGAGCGCTCAGTCACGCGGGTGTCAAACGAATCTTCGGACTTCCCGGTGGCGGCTCCTCCTTGGACGTGATTGAAGCCGCAGCACAGTTGGGCATCGATTTTGTCTTGACGAAGTCGGAAAATGCGGCAGTCATGATGGCGGGTGCCATGGCCGAGACCACAGGCATACCGGGTGTGGCGATCATGACCAAGGGGCCTGGTGTGGCCAATGGCGCCAATGGTGTGGCTTACGCATCGCTGGATCGTGCGCCTGTTCTCGTGATCACCGATGGTTTCACGCCCAAGCAATTGGGCTACATCACCCACCAGGTGTTTGATCAAAAGGCCATGTTGGCCCCTGTGGTCAAAGGTTTCAGTCGTCTTGAAGGGCCAGACCCAGTGGCTGAGATCGACGCCATGCTGGCACTGGCTGTATCTGCGCCATTTGGACCGGTACACATTGAGTTAACGGGTGAAGCGGCTAAACGCGTGGTGCCAGCTGCGGCCGTAAAGCCCAAACCATCCGACGCGGTTGCATTTGCTTCAGAAGATCTTGCAGCCGTTCAAAAACTCCTGGGTCATGCCAAAAGACCTGTATTGATTGTCGGGCTGGAAGCCCGTCAGCATGCCCAACAAGTCAGGAAACTGGCGCAGTTGCTGGGCTGCCCAGTTTTGCCGACCTACAAAGCCAAAGGGGTTGTGTCCGATGAGGACCCTCAGGTTGTGGGGGTGTTTACGGGTGGACTCCAAGAGGCGGAATGTATTGCACAGTCAGACCTGATGGTTTTGGTGGGATTGGATCCGGTTGAAATGATCTTGCAACCTTGGCGCTATGGCAAAGCGGTGTGTGAGATTTCCAAGGTTGAGCATCGTGTTCACTATGTCCAAGCTGAGGCCAGAGTGACGGGTTCTCTGGAGGTGATCCTGACTCAATTGAACGCCGCACTCCATGATCACCCATCTGGCTGGCAACCCTCTGAATGGTTAAACATTCGAACGCAAGTTCAAGAAAAATTGGCCTACCCGCCTGTGAAGTTTGGTGTGGCGCCCGACAAAGTGGTGCAATTGGCTGCGCAGGCCTGTGCCCACAAAAAAATCGTGCCGCGCATGACGGTGGATGCGGGCGCACACATGTTTTCTGCCACCGCCTTTTTCCCGAGCACCCGACCGGGCGATGTGCTGATCTCCAACGGACTGGCATCCATGGCCTTCGCATTGCCCGCTGCCATTGCCTGTGCATTGGAGGATCCTTCTCAAGCCGTCATGTGTTTCACTGGTGATGGTGGCTTGATGATGTGCATGGGTGAGTTGTGCACGGCTGTAGAGACACAAGCCAAGGTCGTGGTGGTTGTTTTCAACGACAGCGCACTGTCGCTCATTGACATCAAACAGCAAAGTCGGCAATTGCCGACACGGGGCGTGCGGTGGCGCAAGCATGACTTTGCGGGTGCCATGCAAGCCTTGGGTGGTTTGGGTTTCTCGGTTCACAATGAAGCCGAATATGCGCAAGCGCTGCAAACCGCACTCGATGCGGATGGGCCTTGCCTGATCGATGTTCAGATCGATGCGTCGGGTTATGCGCACCAACTCAAAGCGATGAGAGGTTGATGACATGTTGACGATTGGCCCTGCTTTCGAACGCCCCTCCATGGACCTCGTGGAGGCCTATCGTCACTTGCCCGT
Organism: Limnohabitans sp. Rim8; assembly: GCA_945897795.1. GTDB lineage: Bacteria > Pseudomonadota > Gammaproteobacteria > Burkholderiales > Burkholderiaceae_C > Limnohabitans_A. Next base: position 10,322 of record CAMDFT010000089.1, read on the forward strand.
GGCCACCATCAGCGATGTTTTGGGGCCGGGTCATGTCATGCACCCATCGGTGCGCCCCTTGCGGCCTGGCATGCGTTTGCTCGGAGCCGCTTACACGCTGAAATTGCCGCCTGCAGACAATCTGGGGATGCATGTAGCGGTGCGCGAGGCCAAGGCTGGCGATGTGATCGTGGCGGAGCAATCGGGTGGCGCTTTGGGCGCTCCCGTGGGTGAAATCATGGCGATGGCCGCCATGCACAAAGGCCTTGCCGGCATTGTCCTCAACGGCGCTGTTCGCGATGCGGAAAAATTGCGTGCTGAGTCATGGCCTGTATTTGCGGCTTCTATTTATGCGCAGCAGTGCCGAAAAGATGGGCCAGCTTGGCTTCAGACGACCATGGATTGTGCCGGTGTGACGGTCCATCCTGGCGATTTGATCGTGGGGGATGACGATGGTGTCGTCGTGGTTCCCTTTGCATCCATCGCCAGCGTTGCGCAAGAAGTGGTCAAGAAAATGGAAAAGGAGAGTTTGCGCATCGCTTCCATATCGCAAGGGTTTATTTCGCCTGCATGGCTAGACGCTGCCATTGAGCGTGCAGGACTTGTTTTGTCTGTCAATCAATAAAAGGAGACCAGTATGTCAATGTCGATTTCAAAAATGGTGATGTTCATCGCA
>CAMDFT010000090.1 GCA_945897795.1 Limnohabitans sp. Rim8
TGCTCGTAGTCGGTAAACGGCGCGGCCACAGCAGCACCGGAGAAGGGGAACACGATCACCTTTTCAAAGCGGTAAAGATGGGCGAATTGTTGGTACAGCGGCAGCAGCACGTCGTCGATGATCAGCACTTTGTCTTGTGCGTCGCCCGCGATCCAGGCAATTTCTTCGGGCGACAGGCGCAGGTTGAGGGTGTGCATCACCCCGCCTGCGGCCGGGATGCCGAAATAGCACTCCAGGTGCGCGTGGTGGTTCCAGCACAGCGTGGCCACCCGCTCGCCTTTTTGCAGGCCCAGGTTTTGCAGGGCTTGCGCGAGTTGGCGCGTGCGTTGGTAAAACTCGCCATAACTGTGCCTGCGCAACGACTTGTCGGGCAGACGCGAGACGATCTCGTTGCTGGCAAACAATGTGCCTGCACGCTCGAGCAAATGGTTCAGCGACAAGGGCATCTGCATCATGGTGCTGCAGATGGGGGACTGGGCAGGGGCTGGTGAGGTTGCTGTGGTCATGAAGGGCGTGGGTTGAACTTGACAGCCCAAATCATGCGGCCCGAAGCGCATGCTGCACGCTAGGGAAAACCCAAGGCCCGTGTCACTCAGGTCAAGTGACTTGGGCAACTCACTTAGGGAGATCGCGCGCGCCGCTTTCGGGTCGGTACATCTTGAAGAGTTGTTCCGGGCCGATGGTGAAGTAATCGGCTGCGCCACCGCCACGCAACACATGCCCAGCTTTGGCGGTGTCGTAAATGCCGTTGGGAATCAGGCGCTCGTCGATGTGCACCCCAATCACTTGGCCAAAGACCATCCAGGTGTCCACTTTTTCGCCTTGCAGGTTTTGCATTTGCAAAATTTGGGTGCAGCGGCATTCGAAGCTGACGGGGCTCTCCAACACTCGGGGCACGCTCAGCAGGCGCGAGGGGGCAGGGGTCAGACCGGCCAGTGCAAATTCGTCAACTTCAGGGGGCACGCCCTCGCAGGTCTGGTTCATGGCTTCGGCCAGGGGGCGCGTGACCAGGTTCCAAACAAATTCGCCGTTGGCCTCGATGTTGTTCAGCGAGTCCTTGCGCCCGATGCTGGAAAAACCAATCAGCGGCGGCACATAGTTGAAGGCATTGAAGAAGCTGTAAGGGGCCAAATTGAGCACGCCGCTGTCGCTGCGGCTCGACACCCAACCAATGGGGCGCGGCCCCACGATGGCGTTGAACGGATCGTGCTTGAGGCCGTGGCCCAGGTGGGGTTCGTAGAAGTGCATCGTTAAAATTCTATACACCTGAGAATTTTTCTCTGTGCGCCTGTGCGACATCACTTGTCAGCCGCTGCGATCACCCTTGAGGCAACCGTGACATGACAACGAAACCACCCAGCCTCGATGCCCAAGCCTTGAGGGATTTGGTAAACACTTCTTCACCCCAAAAATGCCAATGCGCCTTGGGGCCTTGTGCCGGCTGGGAAAGCATGACGGAAGACCGTTGGCCCGGGCCGTACATGACCGCTGTGGGCAGCCTGCGCGCAGACCTCGCGGAGGGAGGAAATGCTGCAGGTAGCGAGCCCACCTTTGAAGAGTTCCACCCTCAGGGCACCCGATACGACAGCCCGCTTGCGCCCTTTGCGCCGCAATTTTTCCCCTGCAACCGAAGCGATGTTTTTTCTTGCAACCGCTGCCAACGGGTTTTGCTCAGGTACACCGAGTTTGGCGGCTACTACGTCGACCACCGGGTCCGCGCACTCAACGCAGATTTGGTGGTCGATGCGCCGCTGCCGGATGCGGCGGCTTGAACTCAGTCTGGTTTGATGCCGTTGTCGCGCACCACTTTGGCCCAAGTGTCGATTTGACCGTCAATGAAGGTCTTGGCTTTTTCAACACTGCCGCCTGAAATTTCAATGCCCTGCGCCACCAAGCGCTTGGAGACATCCAGGTTGGCCAGCGCCTTGTTCAGCTCTTCGTTCATGCGTTTGATGATGTCCGGGGGCGTTTTGGACGAGGCCAGCAGCGCCCACCAAGCGGGGGCTTCGAAGCCTGCAAAGCCCGCCTCGGCAATGGTGGGGACGTCAGGAAAATCGGCGACACGTTTGGCCGATGTCACGGCCAGTGGCCTCAAGCGCTTGCTGTCGATGTGCGGTTTGTTCAAAAAGACGGTCGCCATCGACAAAGGGATGTGGCCTGCAATGGCATCGTTCATTAAAGGGCCGCCGCCTTTGAAAGGGACATGGTTGAATTCCATGCCGCCACTTTTGCCCAGCAAAGACATGGCCAAATGCGCCAGGCTGCCATTGCCAATGGAGCCATAAGAGACGTTCTTTTTGGCCTTGGCCGCAGCCACCACATCGGCAAATGTTTTGTATTCGGTGTTGGCGTGCGTGGTCAGCATCATGGCCGAAGTGCCCACCAGGATCAGAGGGGTCAAGTCCCTTTTGCTGTCATAAGGCATGTTGGGCATCAGGCTTTGGTTGACGCCATGCGTGTCGAACACCACCGCAAAGGTGTAGCCATCGGCGGGGGCGCTGAGCACGCCCGCAGTGCCGATCACGCCCGATGCGCCGCCCTTGTTTTCGACCACCACGCTTTGGCCCAGTTGCTGAGACAGGGGGCCCGACAAAATGCGCGCCACTTGGTCCACCGATCCGCCCGGCGGGAACACCGCCACCAATTTGATGGGTTGTTTGCTGGGCCATGCTTGAGCCCAAGCGCCCAGAGGCATGCCGATGGCCAGTAATGCGCCCGTGACGCAAGCCGTGCGCCTTATCCAGGAGGCTGTCATGTGACTTTTCCTTTTTTGTTGATCGAAGTTGATCAGCAAAGTATCTGCTGGATGTGTGTTTTTTTACTTCAGCGTATTCCCTTAAGCCAAAAGGGCGGTATTTTGCGGGTGCTCGTAGGGGCTAGTGCAGAGGTGCACTGTTGTCCCCGCACGGGTTTGGCCCCTTTGGGTCAATAGTGGATCTTTTTATTCTGTGAGGGATTTGCCCCCAATCCCCGTGCCCAAAGGTGTGGATAAGTCCTTGCACAACTGCGCCAAGCCGCATCCTGATTGGCTTGGCGGCGGGTGCTTAAAATTTGGGCAATGCAGGGCTCTTGCCATGAGCCTGGTGGCGGGCACGATTGCGGCTATTCTTGTCCTTTCGTTCCCATGTCTGCACTTTTTCACCGCATGCCTGCCTCCACCATTTCCCCTGGTTTCATTGCCCTGCACAGCCATCGCTCCGAGCGGCTGGCCGACACCCTGACGGGCTGGCTGCGTGCGCATCCGCTGGATCCGCTCGAGAGTGAAGTGGTGCTGGTGCAAAGCAACGGCATGGCCGAGTGGATCAAGATCGAGCTGGCGCGCCAAAGCGGGGTGTGCGCGGCCACGCGGGTGGAGCTGCCTTCGCGCTTTTTGTGGCGCACTTACCGCCAAGTGCTGGGTGCGCACAACGTGCCGCCCGACTCGCCGCTGGACAAACTGCCCATGACCTGGCGGCTGATGGCTTTGCTGCCCGGCTGCTTGGGGGACTCTGTCTTCAAGCCCGTGGCGGGTTTTTTGCGCGGCGACGAGCCCGATCGCCTGCTGCAACTGGCCACGCGCTTGGCGGATTTGTTTGACCAGTACCAAATTTACCGCCCCGATTGGCTGCAAGACTGGGCCGCCGGGCGCGATGTGTTGCGCAAATCGGCAGGTTCTGACGTGTTGGCAGAAGACCAACTTTGGCAGGCCGAGTTGTGGCGGCGCGTGTTGGCCACGTTGGATGACAGCCAGCGCCAAGCCACGCGCCCGGCGCTGCATGCGCGGGCGCTGGCGCACCTGCAGTCAGGCCAGCCGCTGGCCAGCGCCGTCGCGCGGCGCGTGTCGGTGTTTGGCATGAGCCACATGCCTGGGCAATTGCTGGAGATGCTGGCGGCGCTGGCCGCGCACAGCCAGGTGATGCTGGCCGTGCCCAACCCGTGCCAGTACCACTGGGGCGACATCATCGACGGACGTGAATGGCTGCAGGCCGAGCGGCGACGACACGCTTACCGGGGCGAGGCATTGGCCCATTTGCCCATGGCGCAGATGCACCTGCACGCACCCACGCTGCTGGCCGCTTGGGGGCGGCAGGGGCGCGACTTCATCCGCCAGCTCGACGCGTTTGATGACCTGCAAGCGGCCCAGCAACTCACGCAGTGGCCACGCCTGGACTTTTTTGACGACGTGCCCGGCGAAGACGGCACGCGCTTGCTGGCGCAGCTGCAGCGGCGCATCCGCGACCTGGAGCCGTCCAGTGGTGGCTCTCCTGTGGAGCCATGGGCCCAGGGGGATCAGTCGGTCGTTTTCAAAATCGCCCACAGCCCGTTGCGCGAGCTGGAAGTGCTGCACGACCAGCTGCTGCAGTGGTTCCACAACCCGCCGGGCGATCAGCCTGTGTCACCCCGCGACGTGGTGGTCATGGTGCCCGACATCGAAGTCATGGCCCCGGCGATCCGCGCCGTGTTTGGCCAGTACAAGCGCGCCGATGCGCGCTTCATCCCTTATGACATTGCCGACTTGGGTGCGCAGGCCATCAGTCCGTTGATTCATGCGGTGGAGTGGTTGCTGGCCTTGCCGCAGCAGCGCAGCCGCATGAGCGAGTTGGTCGAGTTGCTCGAAGTGCCTGCGCTCGCCGCCCGCTTTGGTTTGAAAGAAGACGGCCTTCCCACGCTGCTGCGCTGGATGGCGGGCTCGGGCATTCGATGGGGCTTGTCGGCAGAGCACCGCGCAGGCCTGGGCCTGGGCATGTGCGGCGACGAAAACTCGGCGCTCTTTGGTGTGCAGCGCATGCTCATGGGCTATGCCTGCGGGGTCGATCCGGTGACTGCTGATGCACCCGGGGCCACGCCTTACCCCGAAGTGGGTGGGCTGGATGCCGAGCTGGCCGGGTCGCTGGCGCACCTGCTGCAGGCCTTGATCGACTGGTGGCAAACCACCACACAAGACGCCACGCCCGCCCAATGGGCCGAGCGTGGCCGCGCCTTGCTGGCTGCGATGTTCAAGCCGCGAGACGACAACGACCGCAACGCACTGTCTGCCTTGGACCAAGCGTTGACCGACTGGGTGCGCGCCTGTGGCCAAGCCGGCTTTGCAAAGGACGTGCCGTTGGCCGTGGCCCGTTCGGCCTGGCTTGAAGCGCTCAAAACACCCCGGCTGGAGCAGCGCTTTCGGGCCGGGGGCGTGACCTTTTGCACGCTCATGCCGATGCGGGCCATCCCTTTCAAGGCGGTGTGCCTGCTGGGCATGAACGACGGCGACTACCCGCGCCGCAGCCCGCGAGCGGACTTTGACCTGATGGGCCTGCCCGGCATGAGCCGCCCCGGCGACCGCTCGCGCCGTGACGACGACCGCCAGCTCATGCTCGAAGCCCTGCTGTCAGCGCGCCAAGTGCTGTATGTCAGTTGGAGCGGCCGCAGCGTGCGCGACAACAGCGAACAACCGCCCTCGGTGCTGGTCTCGCAGCTGCGCGACGAAATCGACCTGCTGTGGGGCAAGGGCATGGCCACACGCCTGACCACGGTGCACCCGCTGCAGGCCTTCAGCCGCACTTATTTTGAAGAGGGCAGTGGTTTGCAGACCTATGCCAAAGAGTGGCGCGCTGCGCAGATTAGATCGCCACGCTTCGCTCGCGATGACGAAGGCTGTAGGGATGGCTATGACGAAGGCTTTAGGGATGGCTATGACGAAGGCTGTAGGGATGGCTATGGCGAGGGTGCAGAGGGCGAATCGTGTGATTCAGTTACGTCATCGCGAGGAGCGCAGCGACGTGGCGATCCATGCCTGTTGCCCCCGCTCGAATCCGCCAATGGCGTGCCCGTCATCACGCTCACCCAACTCGCCCGCTTTTTGCGCAAACCTGTGGGCGCGTTTTTCCGGGAACGCCTGCAGGTGCATCTGGAAGACGAGCGCAGCGAACTCCACGACGAAGAGCTGTTTGGATTGGCGGGCCTGGACCTGTACCAGTTGATCGACCACGAACTGCAGCATGTGCCGACTGAGTTGAGTGCCGACACCTTGCCCGCGCATGTGCAGCAGGTGGTGCAGCGTCTGCGCCAGGCCGGGGCTTTGCCACTGGCGGGTGTGGGCAAGCTCGCCGCGCAAAATCTCAGCGCCCGCCTGCAGGCCATGCTGGGCGCAGCGCTGCGCGAGCGGCAGGCTTACCCCGATGCGGCCGAGCGCCTGTTGGTGGACATGGCGCATCCCCAAGTCAGCTTGCAAGACGCGCTGGGCGATGTGCTGGCAGGCGAGGGAGGGCAGATGTCCTTGCACCTGCGCGCCAGCGATCTGGCCAACCTGAAAAGCAAAACACCGCAGGCCCACCCGGACAAACTGATCGACATCTGGCTGTTGTCGCTGGCCGCTGCCGCCATGGACCAGCCCTTGCTGTGTGTGGTGGTGGGCCGCAACGCCGTGCTGCGCATGGCCGGGCCAGAGCCAGAGGCCGCCCGCGCCCAGTTGACCGCGCTGTTGGCCGTTTGGGCCGAGGGCATGTGTTGGCCGCTGCCGCTGCCGCCCGGTGTGGCGCTGCAGTGGCTCAAAGACCCGGACAATACCAACGCTCTGGCTGATGCCTATGAAGGCAGTGACTTCAAGCGCGCAGAAAAAGACAAAGACCCGGCGCTGGCCCGCACCTATGCCACGGTGGAGGACTTGCTGGAGACGGGCGCTTTCGAGCGCTTGGCCCAAACCGTTTACGCGCCATTAAAGGCCTGGGCCGAGCAAGCCGAGATCGAGGCCTTGCCCGATGCGCCCCATGACAACGAAGAGGGAGAGCTGGCATGAGCACCTCACAAGCCTCCAATGCCCACGCCCTCGATGCCCACACCTTCCCCCTGCGCGGCAGCCACCTGATCGAGGCGAGCGCTGGCACGGGCAAGACCTGGACCATTGCCGCGCTGTATGTGCGCCTGGTGCTGGGCCACGGCCAAGAGGGCACCGCACCTGTGCGCCCCATGCTGCCGCAAGACGTGCTGGTGATGACCTTCACCCGCGCTGCCACCCGCGAGTTGTCGGACCGCATCCGCGCCCGTTTGACCGAGGCCGCGCAGGTGTTCAGGGGCATGGCCCAAACCGACGATGACTTTCTGCAACAACTGAAAGACGAATACCCCGAAGGCGAGCTGCGCGAGCAAGCCGCCCACCGCTTGGCGCTGGCGGCGCAAGCCATGGACGACGCGGCCGTCTACACCATCGACGCCTGGTGCCAGCGCATGCTGCGCGAGCACGCGTTCGACAGCGGCAGCTTGTTTGAAGAAAACCTGGTGGGCGACGAGGCCGCGCTGCGACTCGAAGCAGTGCAGGACTACTGGCGTCAGCAGCTCTACCCCATGGGCACAGACTTGGTGACGCAGGTGTTGGGCGTTTGGCGCGATGTGCCCGCGCTCGAACAAGACATGCGCGCCCTGATGGCCGTGGCCTTGGCCGACGGTGCGCCCGGCACGCTGGCGCAGGTGTTCGGCGCGGCCATGGCCGAGCGCGACGCGCAACTGCAGGCCCTCAAACAGGGCTGGTGCGAGAAGGCCGACAACTTGTTGGGATGGATCGAGGCGCAGCTGGCGCATCACAAATCCAGCTGGGATGGCCGCAAGCTGACGTACAAAAAATGCGCCGAGTGGCTGGCCGTGCTCAAAGCCTGGGCCCAAGGGCCAGAAGACGGCAAGCGCTTGGAAAAAGCCATGAAAGCCGGCTGGGCACGCTTCACGCCCCAAGGCCTGCTCGAATGCCGCAAGACTGGCGAAGCGCCTGTGGATTGGCCGCCAGAGTCTCAAGCCTATGCCGATCTGCAAGCCGCCTTGCAGGCCTTGCCCGATCCCACCCAAGTTGCCCGCCTGCACGCCCGCACCCATGTGTTGCAGCGCATGGCCGAGCTCAAGCGGCGCAGCGGTTTGTTTGGTTTTGCCGACATGCTGGAGCGTCTGGATGTGGCGCTGGCCGATCCCGAATCTGGCGAACGCTTGGCGCAGCGCCTGCGCGAACAGTTCCCGGTGGCGATGATTGATGAGTTTCAGGATACCTCGCCGCTGCAGTTCCGCATCTTTGACCGCATCTACCGCACGGCCGAGAACCTGCCCGAGATCGCGCTGTTGTTGATCGGTGACCCCAAACAATCGATCTACGGTTTTCGGGGCGCGGACATCCACAGCTACTTGGCCGCACGCCGCGCCACCGCAGGCCGCCACCATGTGTTGGGCACCAACTTCCGCTCCACCCAAGCGGTGGTCAATGTGGTCAACCGCTGGTTTGAGATTCCGAAAGACGCTTTTGGCTACCGCCAAGGCGATCAAGACCCGCTGCCGTTCCAGTCCGTGGGCGCGAAGGGTCGCGATGAAATCCTCAAAACAAGCGAAGGCGATATAAAAGCCATGACCGTGGTGCACGACGCCACTTTGCGCAGCACACGCGATGCGCAGACACACCTGTCGGCCCTGTGCGCCGAGCAAATCGTGGCTTGGCTGAGTGACCCACAAGCGCGTTTTGCCGATGCGTTAAAAGGCGACAAACCCTTGCAGCCCAAAGACATCGCCGTGCTGGTGCGCACCGGCAAAGAAGCTGCCGCTGTGCGCGACGCGCTGCGGGTGCGTGGCGTGGCCTCGGTGTATTTGTCAGACCGCGACTCGGTGTTTGCCAGCGACGAAGCGCAAGACCTGTGCCTGTGGCTGCGCGGTGTGGCCGAGCCACAAGACATGCGCCGCGTGCGCGCCGCATTGGGCACGCGCACGGTGGGCCTGTCGCTGGCCGAGCTGTACGACCTGGCCACGCAAGACGAACTGCTGGACACACGCGCCGAGCAAATGCGCGAACTGCACCAGACCTGGGAAAGCCAGGGCGTGCTGGCCATGCTGCGCCAGTCGCTACATGTGCTGCAGTTGGCCGGGCGATGGCGTGGCCAGAGCGATGGCGAACGCCGCCTGACCAATGTGCTGCACCTGGCCGAATTGCTGCAAGCGGCCAGCAGCCAGATCGATGGCGAGCAGGCGCTGATCCGCTGGTTGGCCCAGCAGATGGACGAAGTGCAGTCGGGCAGCACCAGTGGTGGCGAAGAGCAAACCGTGCGGCTAGAAAGCGACGAGGACCTGGTCAAAGTCATCACCATCCACGCCAGCAAGGGCCTGGAGTACCCGGTGGTGTGCCTGCCCTTTGCGCACAGCCACCGCGTGGTCACGGCCGACAAAGCCGCCGTGCTGCAGTTGGAGGGGCGTGATGGCGAGGGCAAGGGCAACCGCCACTGGACGCTGGACTTTGACAAAGACGACTCCAAGCTCGCGGACCACGACCGCCTGCGTGAAGACCTGCGCCTGTGGTACGTGGCCCTCACGCGGGCGCGCCACGCGCTGTGGGTGGGCTGGAGCGCGGTCAAGCGCGGCAACGGCAAAACCTGCGTGAACCACGGCAGTGCGGCCGGGCATTTGCTGGGCAGCGGTCAAGAATTGGAGGCCGCCGATTGGCTTAACAAGTTGCAAGCCCTGCAGGCCAGCAAGCTTGGACAGGCCCTGTTGGTGCACATGCAAGTCGCACCCGCCCACGTGCCGCTGACGCTGTGGCAAAAACCTGCGCACACCAACGCACTGCGCGAGGCGCTGAACTGCACTGCCCGCATCGACAAGTCGTGGACGATCGCGAGTTTTTCACGCCTGACGCGTGACCTGGCTTCGCAGACCCTGGCACCCTTGGTGTTGCACCTGAACCCGCCGCGCCCCGCAGACGACGAACCGCCAGAAGATACTGCCATGCCCACGGTCTTGACGACCAGCCCCGGTGCTGTGTTCCCGTGGCACGGCTTTGCCAAAGGCCCCACGGCAGGCAATTTTTTGCACGACCAGCTCGAATGGCTGGCGGTCGATGGTTTTGTTATCGATGCGTCCAAGGCCGAGCGCCTCATGTACCGCTGTGAAAACGTCGGTTACACCGCCCAAGCCGATAACGTGGTTCAGTGGCTCATCCGCGTGGTGGCCCAGCCTTTGCGCGGGCCCAACGCGCCGCTGAACGCGCTGGGTGACATGCTGCCCGAGATGGAATTTTGGTTACCTGCTGAGCGCCTGCATGCACGCCAGGTCGATGCCTTGTGCCAGCAGCACCTGTTGCCCGGCGTCAGCCGCCCGCAGCTGCCCGATGCGCAACTGCACGGCATGCTGATGGGCTTTGCCGATCTGGTGTTCGAGCACGAAGGCCGCTACTGGGTGCTCGACTACAAATCGAATTACCTGGGGGCCGATGATGCGGCGTACACAGCACAAGCCCTGGATGCGTCCATGGCCCAGCACCGCTATGAGGTGCAGGCCGCGCTGTACATGCTGGCGCTGCACCGCTTGTTGCGCGCCCGTCTGGGCGATGCCTACGACCCGGCGCAGCAGCTGGGCGGCGCGGTGTATTTGTTTTTACGCGGCATCGACGGGCCTGCGGGCGGCTGCTGCACCTTGCCTGCGCCTTTGGCGCTGCTCGATGGCCTGGACGCCATGCTGAACGAAGAGGTGGCGTCATGA
>CAMDFT010000091.1 GCA_945897795.1 Limnohabitans sp. Rim8
TGGTGGGCCTCTGCCAAAGGCGCGGTCGTGGCGACCAGGTGAACGAAACGGGCCGAAATGCCCTGAATTTGCGGCGAAATGGCGGCCAATCGTGGCAAAAGCTGGGCAATGCGAAAGTCGCTGAGGGCGCTGGCGCCTTCAAAAGTCGTGATGTGCAGGGACACAGGGTGGCCTTGTAAAGGGACAGAAAACCGTCATTCCGGGGCCGCTGACTGGGGCTGACCGGTAAAGGCAGCATTTTAACGGGGGAAACCCTGATCTGGAGGCGAGATGGACAGATACATGGCTGTCTTTTTCAAGAAGCAAAAAGCCGTGCAACTCATGCACGGCTTTCTGGTGACCCGACAGATTGATCGTTCATCCCAGCACCGAAGTCGCCTCCATCTCGCGCCGGATTTTGTAGGCGTGGGTGCTGGTGTCCATGGCCACGTCGTCCCAGGTCAGGCTTTGGCCTTTGGCCACGGGGCGCAGCACTTTCACGCCGTGCGCCAAGCCCAGCGGGACACCGCCCATGCGCTTGGAGGTGGCCGCAGGCAACAACTTGCCCCAGACGGTGTAGCCGCCCTCGCCGTCCAGCATGTCACCGGGCTTCAAGTCGCGTTTGGCGGTGGCCACCACGTCGGCGTTCCAGCCTGTGGCCACGCCCGTGGGTTCGTTGCGCAGGGCGACGCTCGCCACACTCACGCCCACTTCCAAGCCAATCAGGTGCCAACGTTTGTACAGCGTGAAATACCGGCCCGAGGGGTCGGTGTGGGCGTTGTACTCTTCAAAGCAATTCTTGATGTAATCGGTCTCGGCTTCCACCGTGACCCACACACCCATGCGGATGTCGTAGGGGATTTTTCGGCCATCGGTCTCGAGGCTGGAGATGACTTCCACCATGCCCTTGCGCTCCAAGACGCCGCCTTCCGAGATCGGGCGGGTGACGTAGGGGATGTCTTCCACGCTGGCAGGTGGGTAGAGCAAGCCGTTGCTGGGTACGCCCAAACCCGTGGCGTTGGACACGGCGGTGCTTTCAATCGAGGGTTTGGAGCCGTCCAAAAAGCTGTTGAACATCTTGGGGTTCAGCCCCCCACGCTCAGCTTGCTCTGGCGTGAGGCCGTAATAGCCCCACACGGTCTCAGGCGTGGATTCGCTGAAGTGCGGCAGCCATTTGTGGCCCCGGCCTGCTGCCACCACCGGAAAGCCACAGGTGCGGGCCCAATCGACCAAGTCACAAATGAGTGCTGGTTGGTCACCAAAGGCCAGTGAATACACCACACCTGCCAATTGCGCACGGGTGGCGAGCAAGGGGCCGCAAAAGGCGTCGGCTTCTACCGTGACGTTGACCACATGCTTGCGGTGGGCAAAGGCTTCCAGAATGTGGTCCACCGCATGCAGGGGCGATCCGGTGCACTCGACGACCACGTCCACCGACGGGTGGCGCACCAGGCTTTGCCAGTCGTCACCCACATGGGTGGTGCCGTTTTTCACCGCGTCGTCCAGGCTGGTGGCGCTCAGACGCTCAGGGCTCCAGCCCACGCGGGCCAGGTTGGCGCGGGCGCCGTCGGGGGACAGGTCGGCAATGCCGACCAAATGCACGCCGGGGGTACGCGGGATTTGCGCCAGGTACATGGAGCCGAATTTGCCCGCGCCAATCAGGCCGATGCGGATCGGGCGGTTTTCGGCAGCGCGCTGCAGGAGTTTGGCGTGCAGGTTCATGCGGTTTCTTTCAAGACATCGAGCGAGGTTTTCAGAGCGCTTTTGGGCATACCGCCTTTCCAAGGCAGATCCACCGGGTAGCTGTTCACCAGGCAGTCGTCGGGCAGGCAGCTGATGGGCGTGAAGTCGCGGTGGGCGATGTATTCGGGGCGCTTGTGGCGGCGGATGTGATTGGACACGGCGCACAGGCTCAGGTAAACGCTCACCCGGTTCCAGGGTGAGAGGTTGCTGGTGGAGGCGTGCACCAGGCAGCTGTGGAACAAGATCATGGAGCCGGCTGGCCCGGTGGGGCTGACGATGCCGCCGTCTTTGTCGCCAGCGCGCTGCACCAATTGGCGGATCAGGTCGTTGTCTACGGTCCACAGCGGGTAGCTGGTGGTGGACAGGTCGTGCTTGGCCTCGACCACGCCTTTCTTGTGGCTGCCGGGGATGAACATCAGCGGGCCGTTGAAGGCGTTCACATCGTCCAGAAAAATCGCCACGTTCATGGCGCGCTCGGTGGGCATCAGATCGTCATTCAGCCAGGTGCCGTAGTCCTGGTGCCACTGCCACACATCGCCTTCGAACGCCATCTTGCCGTTGATCTTGAACTGGTGCATGTACAGCTCTTCGCCAAACAGCTCTTGCACCGGCTCGATCATCCGGGGGTGGCGTGCCAGCTTGGCAAAGGGCTCGCTGTACATGTGCGCCGCAAAGTTGGTGCGCACGGCGTCACTGCCTTTTTCGCGCACGTTGTAGGCCTCGCGGCGGCTGTACAACTCGGGCACGGCATCGTTCAGGTTTTTGGTTTCTTCGGGCGTGAACAGGCCGGGGAAAAACAAATAGCCGTCGCGGTCAAATTGTTCCAGTTGTTCGGGGGTCAGTTTCATGGGGGTGCTCCTGTTTTGAGGTGTTGAATTTGTTCGGACAACCGGGCAGTGAGTTGCACGCTGGCCTTGTGGGCGTGTTCTTGCACCAGGCGCACGGCCAAGTCGGCATCACCAGCAGCCATGGCCAGGGCAATGGCTTCGTGATCGTCCCACACGGTTTGCCGCTGTTGCGAGGACTGCAGCACCGCGCCCATGACGCGCTTGAGGTGGTGCCAATGCAGGTCAATGCTTTGCGCAATGAGTGGGTTGCCAGAGGCTTGGTAAATGGCGCGGTGAAAGGCCAGGTCGGCCTGGATCAAGGCTTGCACGTCGCGCCCGCTTTCGGCCAGGCGCCCTTGGCGCAGCACGTCCGGATCCAGCCGGGCACCGCGCTCGGCCGCCAGCCGCACGGCCAGCGCATCCAGGCTGCCACGGACTTGGTAGACCTTGGCAATCCAACCCACATCGAGCTGCGTGACACGCACACCCCTGCCCGGCGCGTCCTCTACAAAACCGTCTTTTTTCAGCAAGCGCAGGGCCTGCAACACCGGCTGGCGGGACACGGCCAGGCGCTGGGCCAAGTCTTCCTGCGTCAGGCGCTCGCCCGGCGGCAAGGTCCCTTCGCTGATGGCGTCAAGTAAACGGCTGTAGACCTGTTCAACCAGGTCCGGGGCTGCAGTGAGTTGGAGGAGCGAAGAATTCATGTCTGTATACAGAATACAGACAGGCGCACAAAGCCAGAATCGGTGTTTACCCGAGGGTCACTGGACAAGCTGCGGCCATGGTTTTGAAGCTCGGCGAAAGCGTTCACTCTGGCCCAATGGGATAATCAAACCCATGACCATCACCATCAAAAATGCCGACGACATCGCAGCCATGCGCGTGGCATGCCGCTTGGCCTCGGAAGTTCTGGACTTCATTACCCCGTTCGTCAAGCCAGGCGTCACCACCAACGAACTCGACAAGCTCTGCCACGACTACATGGTCGACGTGCAAGCTTGCATTCCGGCCCCGCTGAACTACGCGCCAGGCGGCTACAAGCCCTACCCCAAGTCGATTTGTACCTCCATCAACCACCAGGTCTGCCACGGCATTCCCAACGACAAGCCGCTCAAAAAAGGGGATTCGGTCAACATTGACATCACCACCATCAAGGACGGTTGGCACGGCGACACCAGCCGCATGTTCCATGTGGGTGAGGCCTCGATTGCGGCCAAACGTCTGGCCCAACTGACCTACGAGGCCATGTGGAAAGGCATTGAGCAGGTCAAACCCGGCGCGCACTTGGGCGACATTGGCCACGCGATCCAGAAGTTTGCCGAAGGCCAAGGCTTTTCGGTGGTGCGCGAGTTTTGTGGACACGGCATTGGCCAAGTGTTCCACGAAGAGCCGCAAGTGCTGCATTACGGCAAACCCGGCACCTTGGTGCAATTGGTCCCCGGCATGGTGTTCACCATCGAGCCCATGATCAACGCGGGGAAACGTGACATCAAGGAAATGGGCGACGGCTGGACCATCGTCACCAAAGACCATTCGCTGTCAGCCCAGTGGGAGCACACGGTGCTGGTCACCGAAACCGGCTACGAAGTGCTCACCGTCTCGGCCGGAACCCCCGCCGTGCCCGCTTTTGTGACCGCCCCAGCCACCGCCTGACATGAGTGCCCAGGCCCCCTCGCCAGATTTGGCCGAATCTGCCGATCTGGTCGCCCTGCGCGAGACTTACAAGCGCGACAAGGCGGCCGTGCTCCAGGTCCTGGCCAACAGCGGCTCGGCCGTTAGGGGCCTCAAGCAAACCCTCAAACAACTGGCTATTTTGGCCGATGGCTTGCTGATTCAGTTGTGGCAAAACGCGGGTTTCTCTCCTGAGCTGGCGCTGGTGGCGGTAGGCGGTTTTGGCCGCGCCGAGTTGTTCCCGCACTCTGACGTGGATGTGCTGGTTTTACTGCCCGCCGGTCAAACCCCAGAGGGCGACCCAATACTACAGGCGCAGCTAGAGCGCTTCATTGGCAGCTGCTGGGACACGGGCCTGGAAATTGGCTCGAGTGTGCGCAGCCTGGACGAGTGCCTGGCCGAGTCGGCCAAGGACATCACGGTACAGACCTCATTGCTGGAGGCTCGCCGAGTCACAGGCAACACCAAGCTTTTCACCGAATTTCAGAAGCAATTTCAGGCGGCCATGGACCCGCAGGCCTTTTTGGTGGCCAAGACCCTGGAAATGCACCAGCGCCACACCAAGTTTGACAACACCCCCTACGCCCTGGAGCCCAACTGCAAAGAGTCGCCCGGCGGCTTGCGCGACCTGCAGATGATTTTGTGGGTGGCCCGCGCCGCAGGGCTGGGCCACAGCTGGGACGAGTTGGCGCGCAAAGGCCTGGCCACGCCGCTGGAAGCGCGTCAAATCAAGCGCAACGAAGCCCTGCTGGGTCTGATTCGCGCCCGCTTGCACCTGCAAGCCAAACGGCGAGAAGACCGCCTGGTGTTTGACCTGCAAACCAATGTGGCCGAGAGCTTTGGCTATGCATCGGACATCACGCCCGAGGGTCGACTGGCGTTGCGTGCCAGCGAAAAGCTGATGCGCCAATACTATTGGGCCGCCAAAGCCGTGACGCAGCTCAACCAAATCTTGTTGCTCAACATCGAAGACCGCCTCAAAACCGAGCGCGGCGAGAGCATTGACCACTTGCGCCCCCTGAACGAGCGCTTTTTTGAAAAAGCCGGGCTGATCGAAGTGGCCAGCGATGACCTGTACCAAAAGCACCCGCACGCCATCCTCGAAACCTTTTTGCTTTACCAGGCCACGCCCGGCCTCAAAGGCCTGTCGGCCCGCACGCTGCGGGCGCTGTACAACGTGCGCGCCATCATGAACGGGCGCTTTCGCGCCGACCCGGTGAACCGGCAGACGTTTTTGCAGATCCTGCAGCAGCCCCAGGGCATCACCCATGCGATGCGCCTGATGAACGAGACCTCGGTGCTCGGGCGCTACCTGTGGGTGTTCCGGCGCATCGTGGGCCAGATGCAACACGACCTGTTCCATGCCTACACGGTGGACCAGCACATCCTGATGGTGCTGCGCAATGTGCGGCGCTTTTTCATGGCCGAGCACACGCACGAATACCCTTTTTGTTCGCAATTGGCCAGCGGCTGGGACAAGCCCTGGATTTTGTACGCCGCAGCGCTCTTCCACGACATTGCCAAAGGCCGAGGCGGTGACCACTCGCAACTGGGCTGCGCCGAGGTCCGCACCTTTTGCCGTCAGCACCAGATTGGTAAAGAGGATGGGCAGCTGATTGAATTCCTGGTCAGTGAACACCTGACCATGAGCCGCGTGGCACAAAAAGAAGACCTGGGCAACCCCGAAGTCATCGCCCGTTTTGCCCAGCGCGTAGACAACGAGCGCCGCTTGACGGCCCTTTACCTCGTCACCGTGGCCGATATCCGAGGCACCAGCCCCAAGGTCTGGAACGCCTGGAAAGGCAAGCTGCTGGAGGATCTGTACAAATCAACGCTGCGGGTGCTGGGCGGCCGCGCGCCCGATGCCAATGCCGAGGTGGAAGCGCGCAAACGCGAAGCCCTGATCGAGCTGGCCCGCCAGGCCCAGCCCCACGAGGGGCACAAGGCGTTTTGGGACACGCTCGACTTGAGCTACTTCATGCGCCACGACGCCTCGGACATCGCCTGGCATGCGCGTCAGCTCTCGCGACATGTGGCCCTGCAAACGCCAGAACAGTCACGCACCATCGTGCGTGCCAGGCCCTCCCCAGTTGGTGAGGGTTTGCAGGTGCTGGTGTTCACACCCGACCAAACGGATTTGTTCGCCCGCATCTGCGGGCACTTTGATCAATCGGGCTTCAGCATCCTGGACGCCAAAATCCACACCACACGCACCGGCTGGGCGCTGGACACCTTCCAGATCGTCACGTCCATGCTGCCCGAGCATTACCGCGAGCTGATGAGCATGGTCGAGTCGGGTCTGGCGCAGACCTTGGAAAAGCACGGTCCCCTGCCCTCGCCGTCTCGCGGCCGCGTATCGCGCCGCGTCAAGAGTTTTCCGGTCACGCCCCGGGTGACGCTGAACCCGGACGAACAAGGCCAAAAATGGTTGCTCAGCATCTCGGCCAGTGACCGCATCGGTTTGCTCTACAGCGTTGCCCGCGTGCTGGCCCAGCACGGCATTCACCTGCACCTGGCCAAGATCAGCACCTTGGGCGAACGCGTCGAAGACAACTTCCTCATCAGCGGCACGGCCTTGCAGCACAACCGTGCTCAAATCGAGATCGAAACCGAGTTGCTGCATGCCTTGCAGCCCACCTGAAGCCCGTTTTTTTCGACTGCCCCACCCTCCTGATTCAAGTCTTGGGGTCAAGGCTGAGGGCTTCTAGCAAAGCCGCATTGAAATGCGCCGCGGCTTCATATTGCACCCAATGACCTGCACCCGGCACGACTTGCCAGCAGCCCCATCGACTGGCCATCAGGGGCAAGGCTGCTGCCAGCTCTGACAAACGCCCTCGGTACAGGGCGTCGTGTTCGCCAAATATAGCGCTGACCCGGGCTTTCACCTGAGGCAAAACCCGCGCCACGATGTCGGTTGAAGACAAGCGCCGGCGGGGCATGCGGTCGCGCTGAACATTGGCGCTGTGCAGACGCAGCGCCAGGTCGTCCAAAGCCTCCGGGGCTTGCAACATCAGCGCCAAAAGGTTGTGGCGGTGAACCGCCTCTCGCGCCACAGGGCTTTGCAGGTGCCGCCAACCCTTCAAGGGCGTGCGATCGGGCGACGCCAGGCCCATGCCAGGTGCCCCCACCAGGACCAATTGCGCCGCATCTTGAGGGTGCTCGGCCAGCCACAAGGCACCGGCCATGCCTCCAAATGAAAAACCCACCACACTCACTGGCCCGGCGCAAAGCCCAGCACCTTGCAATTGCTGCAGGCCAGCATGCAAATGCGGGGGCAAGTCGTTCACATCGGTGCAGCCGACAGGCAGATCCGAGTCCCCAAAACCCGGCAAGTCGGGCACCAGCACGCGCCAACCCGCATCACGCAGCGGCGCAATGACGCGCACCCAATGCGTCCAACTGCCGCTGCCGCCATGCAGCAAAACCAGCGTTGGCTGAGCGACAGGACCCCACGCGTGCCAGACCATCCGGGCCGATTGGCAAGAGGACTCGTGGCGCTCGGCCCCGGCCAAAGCCAAAGCCAGTTCAGGGGGTAAAAAATCAGGCAAGACGGCGGCAGACATGGCTTGGGATGGCATCAATAACTGGGTGAAGGTGTTGTACAACAGTCTGGGGGCATACGCCAAACTTGGCATCAAAAAGGGGGGCAGAAAGCCCTGCCGATTCAGCCGGGCACCTTGGGCTTGGGGTGCTGCAAACGCCAGACCTTGTAGGCCGCAGCGGTGGCCACAGCGCTGGTCACCATGCTGGCCACAAACACGCTTTGCAAACCCCAACGCTCACTGAGCAAGCCGCCCAGCAAGGCCCCGATTACCCCCGGAAATCCATAGGCCATCACGGTATACAACGCCTGGCCACGTCCGCGCATGCGGCCCGGAAAATGGTGCGAAATCAGGGCGATGCACACCGTGTGGTGCGTTGCAAAAGTGATGGCGTGCAGGGTTTGCGCCAGCAACAAGACCCACAGCACATCGGCCCAAGCGGCTGTCATGCCCATTCGCAGCAGCATGACGGCCGAGCAGGCCACCAGCCAGCCGGTCAAAGACACACGCGGTAGCCACCTGGATTGATTGAAAAACCACAACACTTCTACCGCCACCGACAGCGCCCACAGCACACCAATCATGGTTTTGCTGTAACCCAAAGAGTCCAGGTAAAGCGAGAAGAAAACGTAAATGCCGATGTGTGAGAGCACATGGAAGAAGGTGGACGCAAAGAACCACTGCACCGGCTTTTGCTTCAGCACGGGCATGACCGACACATGATCGCGCACCGGGTGGGCGGTCTCCTTGATGTCGGGCATCCACCACACGCTCAGCAGCACCGCGCCCAGGCTGAACACGGTCCAACCGGGAAAGTGCTTCATCCCGAAAGCCTCGAACCAGGCCCCGGCCACAAACACCGTGACCAAAAAACCCATGGAACCCCACAACCGTACCCGGCCGTAGCGCTTGGAGTCGAACGCGCCGTTTTGGCTGACCAAGTGCGCCATCGCCGCCTCGCTCATGGGCATCATGGCGCTGGTGTGGGTGAACATCAGCAGCAAAACCAGACCCAAGCCGACGGGCCCCCAATCCCAAAACAGCAGGCAGGACGTGGCAAACGCCACCCCCGCCCCGATGCGCAGCAGCTTGACCCGCTCACCCGTGCGGTCGCTGATGGCCCCCCAGGCATAGGGCGCAAACAATCGGGTGGTGGCCTGCACCGCTGTGAGCACGCTGATGGTCAGCAGGCTCAAGCCCATGTCTTGCAACCACAGCGGCAAATAGGGATTGAAAAAACCGATGTGCGCGAAGTAACTGGCCGACAGGGCGGCAAAAGGCATGAGCTGACGACGTTGCGTCATGCCTTAAGGCTTGGCTGCAGCAATGGGCGGCAAGTCGTGTGCCACATCACCGCATTGGGCGCGGTGCTGCAAGGCGTGTTCCATGACCACCAAGGCCAGCATGGCCTCGGCAATCGGTGTGGCACGGATGCCCACACACGGGTCGTGACGGCCTTTGGTGAGGACCTCTGTGGGATGGCCCGTAGAGTCAATCGATTCACGGGCGATCAGAATGGAACTGGTGGGTTTCACGGCAATCGACACCTCGATGTCTTGCCCGGTGCTGATGCCGCCCAGCACGCCGCCAGCGTTGTTGCCCACAAAGCCCTCGGGCGTGAGCGTGTCACCTGCGGTGCTGCCCTTTTGCGTGACGCAGCCAAAGCCCGCGCCGATCTCCACGCCCTTGACGGCGTTGATGCCCATCATGGCGTAGGCAATGTCGGCGTCGAGCTTGTCAAACAGCGGCTGGCCCAGGCCCACGGGCACGCCACGGGCGACCACGCGCAAACGCGCGCCGCACGAGTCGCCCGACTTGCGCAGTGCGCTCATGTAGTCCTCCAGGGCCGAGACATCGGCCATCGGGGCAAAAAACGGGTTGTTCGGCACATGATCCCAGCTCTCAAAGCCAATCGGCATATCGCCAATCTGGCTCATGCAGCCCACGAACGTGGTGCCAAATTGTTCTTTCAGCCACTTTTTGGCCACCGCCCCGGCCGCCACCATGGGGGCCGTCAGGCGCGCCGAAGAGCGGCCACCACCACGCGGGTCACGCAGGCCGTATTTGCGCCAGTAGGTGTAGTCGGCATGGCCGGGTCTAAAGGTCTGCAAGATGTCGCCATAGTCCTTGCTGCGCTGGTCGGTGTTGTTGATCAGCAGGCAAATCGGGGTGCCGGTGGTCAGGCCCTGGTACACGCCCGACAGGATTTGCACCGCATCGGGCTCGTTGCGTTGGGTGACGAATTTGCTGGTGCCGGGACGTCGTCGGTCCAGGTCGGGCTGGATGTCGGCCTCGGACAGCGGCATGCCGGGGGGGCAGCCGTCGATCACGCAGCCAATGGCTGGGCCGTGGGATTCACCAAAGTTGGTGACCGAGAAGAGTTGTCCGAAAGTATTGCCGCTCATGCCAAGCATTATCCCAGAGCCGAGGGCCACCCCTGGGCACACAGGCGTCAAAGGGCAGCGTGCAGACTGCCGCTTAACGCTCGCCCAAGGACTGATTCAAAGTCTTGACGACCGGTTTGGCCAAGTAATTCAGCACCGTGTTGGAACCTGTTTTGATCTCCACCATGCTGGTCATGCCCGGCTGGATGTCCAGTTTTTG
>CAMDFT010000092.1 GCA_945897795.1 Limnohabitans sp. Rim8
ACGGTGGGTGTGGCGTCTGCGCTGGACCTGGGCACAGTGAACGTGAGCAGCCTGAACGTGACAGCGGCAGGTGCGGTGACCGACAGCGGCGTGTTGACGGTGAGTGGCGCGAGCCAGTTCACGGCGGCAGGCCAGGCGGTCACGCTGGATAGTGTCAATGACTTCGGGGGTGTTGTTTCAGCCGATGCGGCGCAACTGGTGCTGAAAGACGCGAGTGACTTGGAGGTTCGCCTGTTGTCCTCGTTGCCAGTGCTGATGCAGTTGACGGCAGTTTCCGATGTCTCATTGAGCAGCCTGGGTGACCTTCAATGGGTGGCTGGCTCTAAATTGCAATCTGAAAATGGGCGAGTGGCCATTTTGGCGAGCGGGAATTTGCAGGTCTCGGGCGTGAATTTGATCACGCGCTCTGCGGTTCTGAATGCGGGTTTGGCCATCCAGGCACTGGCGCAAGAAAATGCACCGCCTCTGGCATTCACAGGCGATCTGCAATTGGCGGCGACCACAGGCATTGGCGGTTTTGGCTTTGAGCGTTTGCTGCTGGATGGTCAAGGTGCTGGCGCCAGCGTCAATGCGCACAACGCCTCAAGTGGTGATGTCGTCATTGCAGGTGTTCGTGGGTTGAATGTGGGTACGCGCGGCATCACCTCGGATGCCGACGGCTGGATTGCTTTGCTCAGCGGGCAGGGCTCGATTCAGGAGCAGGGTTCGGTGATCGCGCGCAGCCAAAATGTGGTTCGGGTCACCGGTGCCAACTGGATGGCCTACAGCGATGTCAAGGCCAGCGCCTTGTTGACTGACATCTTGAAGAGCGGTGTGCTGGATTCGATGGCGTCTTCACCCTTGGCGCGTTTGAATGACATGCTGGCGAAAAAATGGTCGTCCGCCGATCAAAGTGACAATGAGCCTTCGGTCATGCGGACCGCAGCACAAACCTTGACCGCGACTTCAGGCGCGGGATCCATCGAGCGTGTGTTGGATGAGGCTCCTTGGCAATTCCGGTCTGGCATGAGCGTGAGTGTGGTGGACAGTCCAAAGACGACCGGGCAACTGTTGCAAATGGCCATGGCCATTTCTCAGCAGGGTGGCCTGACCAGCATGATGGACACGGAGAGTCTGACCCAGTGGGTCCAACGCAGCGACCGCCCTGCTCAGCCTGATGCGCCCAAGTCGCCAAGCGATGCCGCGACCCCATCGGTACCGTCTCCGGCTGGGCCTTCTGTGGGTGCAATGGGTCAGAGCGATGTGCCCAAGCCAGATGTTCGCTCAGAGGAATCCAAGCCGCAGGAACAGACCTCCCCGATTTTGGAGCGTCCTGATGCCTTGCCAATGGAGGTGACACCACAAGCGCCGGCTTCGGACGTTCGTTGGCTGTTGCCTCTTGATTCGCTGCCGTCTTCCGTGACACAGCCTGTGGCGCAACCTGTTGCTGCCGGTTTGTGGGGGGATGTGCGCGCGAGCCTGAAAGGGGCGGCATCTGCACTGGGCCTTTGGCTGGGCTTGGATTCAGCAGCCAGCCAAGCGCATTCAGCGGCAGACACCCATTCGCCATCGCCTGTTTCAAAAGGAGACGATGTGACGTGATCGGAAAACCTCCCTCGGACCCTCTGGTTTGAGGGAGGCGGTTGATGAGCTGGGGCAGACCGCCAGAGTTTTTTGGGGCTTGCTTTAACATGGGTCTTCTTTCATTGTCCTGACCTGCTCTGGCGGGGGCTTTTTTTGCCATGATCATCACCAGCCTGCTCGACACCGACCTGTACAAGTTCACCATGATGCAAGTCGTGCTGCATCAGTTTCCGGGGGCGCAGGTCGAATACAAGTTCAAGTGCCGCAACCCCAGCGTGCCCTTGGCCCCGTTTGTCAAAGAGATTCGCGAAGAAATTCGTTCCCTGTGCAGCCTGACCTTCAAGGAAGGGGAGCTGCAGTTCCTGCGCTCCATGCGCTTCATCAAGAGCGACTTTGTTGATTTTTTGGGCTTGTTCAAGCTCAACGAAAAGTACATTGAGGTCACGCCTTTGCCATCGGGTGAGATCGACATCACCATCCAGGGGCCTTGGCTGCACACGATTCTTTTTGAGATCCCGGTGCTGGCCATCGTCAACGAGGTGTTCTTTCGCAACACCCAGAAAGTGCCCGACCTGATGGAGGGCCGCCGCCGACTGGACACCAAAATCGCCCAGATGCAGGTCACAGGCCTTGAAACCCTCAAGATTGCCGACTATGGCACACGGCGGCGTTTTTCACGCGCTTGGCACGAAGAGGTGCTGCGTGTCTTGTCCGCCCGCCTGGGCACTGGCCTCATTGGCAAGTTTGCAGGCACCAGCAACGTGTACTACGCCTATTTGCTGGGCCTGACGCCCTTGGGCACCATGGCGCACGAGTACCTGCAGGCCTGCCAGGCCTTGGGCCCGCGTTTGCGCGACAGCCAGGTGTTTGCTTTTGAGTCGTGGGCCAAGGAGTACCGGGGCGACCTGGGCATTGCGCTGAGCGATGTGTACGGCTTCAATGCCTTTTTGCGCGACTTTGACCTGTATTTTTGCAAGCTGTTTGACGGTGCCCGCCACGACAGCGGCGACCCGTTCAGCTGGGGCGAGCGCATGATCGCGCACTACCAGCACAACCGGGTGGACCCCAAAAGCAAGACGCTGATTTTCAGTGATGGCCTGACGATTCCTCGCACCATTGAGCTGTACCAGCAGTTCCACGACCGCTGCCAGCTGGCCTTTGGTGTGGGCACCAACCTGACCAATGACCTGGGTTACGAGCCGCTGCAAATCGTCATCAAAATGACCCGCTGCAATGGCCAGCCTGTGGCCAAATTGTCGGATTCACCTGGCAAGGGCATGTGCGACGACGAGAAGTATTTGGCGTATTTGCGCCAGGTGTTCGAAATTGCCCCGGGTGCCTGAAAAGGCATGGTCGCGCCGGTAACATACGGCACCATTTAAAAGGAGTTGTTTCATGACGCTATTGGGTATGCGATGGACCGCCTGGCTGGCTTTGCCGATGCTGATGACCCTGTCCGGTGGGGCTTGGGCCGCCGATTTTGACGGCGCTCAGCTGTCGGCGATCTGGGGCGTGCCTTTCGCGGGCCTCTTGCTGTCCATTGCTTTGATGCCTTTGTTGCTGCCGCACTTCTGGCACCACCATTACGGCAAAGTGGCCGCCGCGTGGGGCTTGGCTTTCCTGGTGCCTTTCGCTTGGGTGTTCGGTCCTGCCGCCGCTGGGGCCAACACGGTGCATGCCTTGTTTGCCGAATACATTCCCTTCATCATCTTGCTGACGGCTTTGTTCACCGTCTCGGGCGGCATTTACATTCGGGGCAATTTGCACGGCAGCCCAGGGCTGAACACTGCCATTTTGGCCATTGGTGCTGTGCTGGCCAGCTTCATGGGCACCACGGGTGCGTCCATGCTGCTGATCCGCCCCTTGATCCGCGCCAACGACAACCGCAAGCATGTGGCGCATGTGGTGGTGTTTTTCATCTTCATCGTCTCCAACGCTGGCGGCTCCTTGACGCCCCTCGGCGATCCGCCGCTGTTCTTGGGGTTTTTGAAGGGTGTGGATTTCTTCTGGACCCTCAAAGCCATCTTCCCTGAAACCTTGTTCTTGGTGGGCAGTTTGTTGGCCATCTTCTTTGTGCTGGACTCTTGGTACCACCGCCGAGAAGATCTGCTGCCGCGAGACCCGACACCGGATTCCAAAGGCATTGGTTTTGACGGTGCCATCAACTTCTGGCTGTTGGCCGCGGTGGTGGGCTTGGTGCTCATGAGCGGGCTCTGGAAATCCCCGGTGTCTTTCAACATCTATGGCACCGAAGTGGGCCTTGCAGGCGTGGTGCGCGATCTGGGTCTGGTGGCCGTGACTTTCTTGTCGCTCAAAATCACACCTGCCAAAGTCCATGCCGATAACCAGTTTGGTTGGGGGCCTATGGCCGAAGTGGCCAAGTTGTTTGCGGGTATTTTTCTGACCATCATCCCGGTGATTGCCATGCTGAAGGCCGGTGTCAATGGCCCATTCGGTGCAGTGGTTCAAGCCGTGACCCAGCCCGACGGCAGTCCCGACGTGATGATGTATTTTTGGATCACGGGTTTGCTCAGCTCCTTCTTGGACAATGCACCCACCTATTTGGTGTTCTTCAACACCGCAGGCGGTGACCCGCAAGTCTTGATGACCACCCTGGCCCCGACTTTGGCCGCCATTTCGGCCGGTGCCGTGTTCATGGGCGCCAACAGCTACATCGGCAATGCGCCCAACTTGATGGTCAAAGCGATTGCCGAAGACCGTGGCGTGAAGATGCCCAGCTTCTTTGGCTATATGTTGTGGTCGGGCGCTGTCCTGATTCCTTTGTTCGTGATCATGAGTTTCATCTGGTTCCAATGATGTCCAAACCTTCCATTTTGGTGGCCCGCGCCATCTTCCCTGAGGTCCTGCAGTCTTTGGCGCAGGTGTTTGAAGTCGAGAGCAACCAGGCCGATGAGGTCTGGTCTGTGGCAGAACTCTCCCGCCGCATGCAAGGCAAAGTGGGGGCCCTGACCACCGGCAGCGAGCGCATCGGCGCGGCGCTCTTGCAGGCCAACCCGCAGTTGCGCATCGTGGCCAACATGGCCGTGGGTTACAACAACTTTGACGTGCCCGCCATGACCGCTGCGGGCGTGCAAGCCAGCAACACGCCCGATGTGCTGACCGAGACCACGGCCGATTTTGGCTTTGCCTTGCTCATGGCCACGGCCCGCCGCGTGACAGAGAGCGAGCATTACCTGCGCGCCGGTTTGTGGACCAAGTGGAGCTACGACATGTTCGCCGGAGCCGAAGTGCATGGCTCGACGATCGGCATCATCGGCATGGGCCGCATTGGGCAGGGCATTGCCCGCCGCGCGGCGCATGGCTTTGGCATGAACGTGATTTATCACAACCGCTCGCGCCTGAGCGCCGAGCTGGAAGCGCAGTGCAAAGCCACTTATGTGGGCAAGCAAGAATTGCTGCAGACGGCTGACCATGTGGTGCTGGTGGTGCCCTACAGCGCCGAGTCGCACCACACCATTGGCGCGGCCGAGTTGGCGCTAATGAAGC
Organism: Limnohabitans sp. Rim8; assembly: GCA_945897795.1. Classification (GTDB taxonomy): domain Bacteria; phylum Pseudomonadota; class Gammaproteobacteria; order Burkholderiales; family Burkholderiaceae_C; genus Limnohabitans_A. The sequence continues at coordinate 5,071 of CAMDFT010000092.1, forward strand.
CCACCGCCACCTTGGTCAATATCGCGCGCGGCGGCATTGTCGACGATGCGGCCTTGGCCCAAGCGCTGGCGGCGCGTCAAATTGCTGCAGCGGGCATTGATGTGTTTGAGGGCGAGCCCTCGGTGCACCCCGACTTGCTCAAGGTGCCCAACGTGGTGCTCACGCCCCACATCGCCAGCAGCACGGTCAAAACCCGCATGGCCATGGCGCAGTTGGCCGCTGACAACTTGGTGGCTTACCTCACCCGTGGCCAAGCTTTGACGCCGTTGAACACGGTGACTGGCCCCGCTGCATGAACGAATGGGCGTTGTGGGCACTGGCTGGGCTGAACCTGCTGGTGTTGGTGTTTTTACTGCTGCGTTCCCGGGTGTCGCCCGAGGCGCAGGCCGAGCGAATGGCACAACTTCTGGCAGAAAAAACCACCGAACAGGCTGCCACACAAGCGTCGGTCCAGACCGCGTGGCAGCAGCAACAGTTTGCTGCAGCGCAGGCGCAAGCGGAGCGCCTGGAGCGCGAGCTGCGCACCGAAATCAGCCAGTCTGGCGTGCAGGGTCGGCAAGAGGCCACGCACAAGCTCACGCTGTTCCAGCAATCGCTGTTGCAACAAAGCGCCGAGGCCACCCGCACGCAAAACCAGCAAATCGACGCCCTGGCCCAGCAACTGGCCTTGCTGCAAAAAAGCCTGACCGACAGCCTGGCCCAGCAGGTCAATGCCCTGTCTGAAGCCAATGCCCGGCGCTTGACCGAGATGCGCGGCACCATGGAAACCCAGCTGGCCCAACTGCAGCAAAGCAACGCCGCCAAGCTCGACGAAATGCGCCAGACCGTGGACGAAAAACTCCAGGCCACGCTGCAAGCCCGTTTGGGCGAGAGCTTCAAACAAGTGGCTGATCGGCTGGAGCAAGTCCACAAAGGTCTGGGCGAAATGCACACCTTGGCGCAAGGCGTGGGTGACCTCAAGCACCTGCTGACCAACGTCAAAACCCGTGGCATGTTCGGCGAGGCGCAATTGGCCTCGCTGCTCGAACAAGTGCTGACCCCAGAGCAATACGCGGTGCAGGTGGCCACTCGCCCTGGCGACAAAAACCGGGTGGACTTTGCGATTCGCTTGCCGGGTCGCTCGGACAACGGCGAGCCCGTTTGGCTGCCGATTGACGCGAAGTTTCCCAACGAAGATTACGAACGCCTTTTGGAAGCGCAAGGCCGCGCCGACCCGGTGCAAGCCGAGCTGTGTGCCAAAGCACTGGAGACGCGCATCAAGCTCGAAGCCAAGTCGATTGCCGAAAAGTATTTGGAGCCGCCGCACACCACCGATTTTGCGGTGATGTTTTTGCCCACTGAAGGCCTGTACGCCGAAGTCTTGCGCCGCCCAGGTTTGATGGAAACCCTGCAGCGTGACCACCGCGTGACGCTGGCGGGGCCGACCAATTTGATGGCCATGCTCAACGCCCTGCAAATGGGCTTTCGCACGCTGGCCCTGGAAAAGCGCTCCAGCGAAGTCTGGCAGGTGCTGGGTGCGGTGAAGACCGAGTTTGGCAAGTTCGGCGATGTGCTGGACAAGGTGCGCAACCAGACGCAAACGGTCCTCAACACCCTGGACCAGGCCCAGACCCGCAGCAATGTGATGAACCGCGCTTTGCGGCAGGTGGACGCTTTGCCCGAGGCTCAGGCGCAAGCCCTGTTGCCAGGCACGGCTGAAGGGCCGCAAGAAGGTGCGGAGTGAGCCCTGATCTGGCCCGTCTGATCGCAGGCCAGATGTTCTTGCATGCCTGCATGGCAGGCGCGCGAATGGCCACGCCTTTGCTGGCTCTACAACAAGGCTTCAGCGCTGTAGCCGTCGGGGCCTTGTTGGCTTTGTTTGCCTTGGCCCCGATGTTTTTGGCCTTGCCTGCTGGGCGCTACAGCGACCGCAAGGGCTTGCAAAAAATCATGCGTATCAGCGTGGCGTTGGCCGCATCGGGTGTGGTGTTGTCGGCGGTGTGGCCGATTTTTCCGGTGATGTGTGTCAGCGCACTGGCCGCTGGCGGGGCCACGGGTTTGGCGGTGATTGCCTTGCAGCGGCATGTGGGCCGCATGGCCAAAGACCCGGCCGAGCTCAAAGTGGCCTTCAGTTGGTTGTCTTTGGGCCCGGCGGTGTCGAACTTTGTGGGCCCGGTGCTGGCGGGCTTGTTGATCGATTTTTCAGGGCCCGAAGCTGGGCATGTGTCGGGCTACCAGTGGGCCTTTTTGTTGATGGCGGTTTTTCCGCTTTTCACTTGGTTTTGGGTGCGCAAAGTGCCTGAGTTGGCCTTGTCGCCGGATCTGCCCAACGCCCAACCCCGGCGCGCCTTGGATTTGTTGGCCGAGCCCATGATGCGGCGTTTGCTGGCCGTCAACTGGGTACTGTCTTCGTGCTGGGATGTACACACCTTTGTGGTGCCGGTGCTGGGCCATGAGCGCGGCTACAGCGCCTCGGTTGTGGGGTCTATTTTGGGCGCTTTTGCCTTGGCGGCGGCTTTTATCCGTGTGTGTTTGCCCTTCATTGCGCGGCACGTCAAAGAGCACCAAGTCATCAGTGGGGCCATGGTGTGTACCGCGTTGTTGTTCGCCGTTTACCCACTCATGCCCAGCGCTGGGGCCATGGGGGTTTGCTCGGTGTTGCTGGGCCTGGTGCTGGGCACGGTGCAGCCCATGATCATGAGCACCTTGCACCAAATCACCCCGCCGCATCGGCAAGGCGAGGCGCTGGGCCTGCGCCTGATGAGCATCAACGCTTCGAGTGTGCTCATGCCCATGCTGTTCGGCACGCTGGGTGCCGTGGTGGGCGTGGCCCCCCTGTTTTGGGTGGTGGGCGCAGCGGTGGGCTCAGGGGCTCGGGGGGCTTGGCATTTGCGGACGGGGCCAGCTCACAAAACTCACGACACTTTGAGCTGATAAAAGTCGCAGATCACTTGCCAAGCCGCCTCGGGCGTGTCGACGTAGTGAAACAAGTTCAGGTCTTGCGCCGAGATCGTGCCTTCTGCAAGCAGCACATCCATGTTGATCAGGCCTTTCCAGAACGTGGTGCCAAACAGCAAGATCGGCACCGGCCGGGCTTTGCGCGTTTGCACCAGTGTCATCACCTCGAACAATTCGTCGAGCGTGCCAAATCCACCTGGAAAGGCGACCAAGGCCTTGGCCCGCATCATGAAGTGCATTTTGCGCAACGCGAAGTAATGGAACTTGAAGCTCAGCTCGGGCGTGACATAAGGGTTGGGGTGTTGCTCGTGGGGCAGGGCGATGTTGAGCGCCACCGAAGGTGCGCCGGCCTCTTGTGCGCCCCGGTTGGCCGCCTCCATGATGCCCGGGCCACCGCCTGTGCAGATGAACAGCTTTTCATCGTTGGGCAGGCAAGAACAGGCCCGGGACACCATTTGCGCAAAGACTCGGGCGTTTTCGTAATGCTCGGCGTTGCGCACCAGGGCTTGCGCTTTGGCGATGTCTTGCGCCTGGCCGCTTTGCTGTGCGATTTGCAGCTGGGCTTGGGCTGCAGCCCGGTCCACAAAGCGGGCACTCCCAAACACGACCACCGTGTGCTCGATGCCCGCTTCGGCCTGTGCCAGATCGGGTTTGAGCATTTCGAGCTGAAAGCGGATGCCCCGGGTTTCGCGGCGCAGCAAAAACTCGGGGTCGGCAAAGGCCAGGCGGTGTGCCTCCGGCTCCAGCCAGTCGCTGCTTTTGGCCTCGGCCAGCAAGTCGGACCAAGCGTGCGGGAGTGAAAGTTCTTTGATGTCTTGAGTGCTTTGCATGCGTCTGATTGTGCATCGGCCGCAAGACACGCCAACGCCCATGAAAAAAGCCCCTTCCGGGGCTTGATTAGGAGGTGATCCAAAGATCAGACGCGCTTGCGGTATTCGCCTGTGCGGGTGTCGATTTCGATCTTGTCGCCTTGGGCCACAAACAAGGGCACTGGCACTTCGAGGCCGGTGGCGATCTTGGCGGGCTTGAGCACTTTGCCTGAGGTGTCGCCTTTGACGGCGGGCTCGGTCCAGGTGATCTCGCGCACCACGCTGGTGGGCAATTCCACCGAGATGGCTTTCTCGTTGTAGAACACCACTTCGAGTTCCATGCCGTCTTCGAGGTAGTTCAAAGCGTCGCCCATGTTGGTGGCTTCGACTTCGTACTGGTTGAAATCGGTGTCCATGCACACGTACATCGGGTCAGCGAAGTAAGAGTAGGTGCAGTCTTTCTTGTCCAGAATGACCTGGTCCATCTTGTCGTCAGCGCGGAACACGACTTCGGTGCCGAAGTTGGCGATCAGGCTTTTGAGCTTCATGCGCACGGTGGACGAGCCGCGGCCACCGCGTTGGTATTCGGTGCGCAGGACGACCATGGGGTCTTTGCCGTGCATGATGACGTTGCCGACGCGGATTTCTTGAGCGGTTTTCATAGGAATTGGGTCTGAAATGAAAGGAGGGTGACCTGAGGTCAAGCCCACTATTCTAACCTGCGAGGGCCCGGTTTGGGTCTGAAAGCGGGTGCAGCCCTCAATCCCGCGCCGTCCGGCCCTGTGTCAGTCCATGGACCAGCCCGCCCAGCACAATGCCACCCAAAGCCCAGAGGATGTCGGTGTTGCCTGTGCCCAAAGCCGCAATGGCCGGGCCGGGGCAAACGCCTGACAAGCCCCAGCCAATGCCAAAAATGGCCGAGCCGATGACCGTTTGGCGGTTCCAGCTGGCAGGCTGGGTGAGGAACTGACCACCCAAAAGAGGGCGGCTGAACCAGCGCGAAAAGCCCTTGTAAGCCAACATGGCCAAGCCCGCAGCGCCGCCCATGACCAGCATCAGGCCCCAGTCCTTGAACTGCAAAAAGCCGATGACGACTTCGGGCTGGACCATGGTGGCCAGCGACAAGCCAAAGCCAAACAATGCGCCTGCCAGCAAAGTGACCAGCGCTTTGGGTAGGGTGAGAGTGTGCGGGTTCATGCCAGACCTTTCGTCGCCGTGGCCATCAAGTTGGCGGTCATGAAGGCGGTGGCCATGAACGTGAGCACCGCGCCGAGCGAGGGCAACTGCAGAGAGCCCAGTCCGCAAATGCCGTGCCCCGAGGTGCAACCGTTGCCCAAACGCGCCCCATAGCCCACCAAAAAGCCGCCCACCAGCAGTTGCCACGCAGGCACGCTGGTGTGCTGCGCCTCACCACCCGCCAGCACAAAGCGCCAGACCAACGCGCCCAGCACCACGCCCAGCGCGTAAACCAACCGCCAGTTGCGGGTGTTGACAAAGCGCGCTTGCTGAAAAAACGCCCGTTTGGACACCAAGGA
>CAMDFT010000093.1 GCA_945897795.1 Limnohabitans sp. Rim8
CAGGAAAAAGGCAGCAACAAAGACATCGCCGCCTTTTGCGAAAGCACCTTTGGCGTGAAGTTCCCGATGTTCACCAAAACCCAGGTCACGGGCGATGGTGCCGCGCCCTTGTTCAAGCAGCTCACCGCCCAAACCGGCCAAAAGCCCCGTTGGAACTTCCACAAATACCTGATCGGCCGTGATGGCAAGGTCATTGACCAGTACAGCAGCATGACGGGGCCGGAAAGCAAAACCCTGATTTCTGCCATCGACACAGCGCTGAAAGCCAAGCCATGAGCCGCCGCATGAAACTGGCCATCGTGGGGTCTGGCATTTCCGGTTTGGCCGTGGCCCACACCCTGAAAGACCATGCCGACATCACCGTGTTCGAGGCGGGCGACTACTTCGGCGGTCATACCCACACGGTGGACATCACCCTGCCCACACCCAAGGGCCCGATCACGCACGGCGTGGACACGGGTTTTTTGGTGTTCAACGAGCGCACTTACCCCAACCTGATCAACCTGTTTGCCGAGCTGAATGTGGAGACCGCGCCGTCCGACATGTCGTTTTCGGTCAAGGTGCCGGGGGCGGTGAATGGCAAGACGCTGGAGTGGAGCGGCACCGACCTGAACAGCGTCTTCGCGCAGCGCGGCAACCTGGTCAACCCGCGTTTTTGGCGCATGTTGGCCGATGTGATGCGTTTCAATGCGCTGTGTACCCGCATCGCCAAAGCCCAGCGCGAACAAGACCTGCAGCAGCCTCTGTCTGACTTTTTGCGCACGCACAAGTTCAGCGAGTCTTTTCGCGACTGGTATTTCCTGCCCATGCTCGGTTGCATCTGGAGTTGCCCGACCGACCAGATGCTGCAGTTTCCGGTGGCCACCATGATCCGGTTTTGCCACAACCATGGCCTGATCCAGGTGACCAACCGCCCGCAATGGTTCAGCGTGGTGGGGGGTGCGCGCCACTACGTTGAGAAAATTCTGGCGGGCGTGCACGACAAGCGCCTGAACACCCCGGTTCGCCTGATCGAGCGCGACGCGCAAGGCGTGCGCATCATCACCGACGGACATGCCGAACGCTTTGACGAAGTGGTGATCGCCACCCACACCGACCAGGCACTGGGTCTGCTGCGCGAGCCCTCAGGTGAGGAGCGCAAGGTGTTGGGCGACATCCGTTACCAAGACAACCGTGCCGTGCTGCACACCGATGCCAGCGTATTGCCGGCCAACCCCAAGGCTTGGGCCGCCTGGAATTACGAACGCGCAGCCAGCACCGAGCGCGAGTCCTCGAGCGTGTGCCTGCATTACCTGCTCAACCTGCTGCAACGCATCCCTTTTGCCCAGCCCGTGGTGGTGTCACTCAACCCATTGCAGCCCATCAACCCGGCCACCATCGTGGGCGAATACGACTACGCGCACCCGGTGTTTGACCTTAAAGCGATTGAGGCGCAAAAACGCGTGCCTTTGCTGCAAGGCCAGCACCACACCTGGTACGCCGGGGCATGGACGGGTTACGGCTTTCACGAAGATGGCCTCAAGTCTGGCCTGCAAGTGGGCCGCGCCCTGCTCAAGCAAATCCACGAGCAAGGCGGCCTTCAGGAAAAACTGGCCGCATGACTTCAGCCACCGCGCTCATCGGCTGGGGCCAGGTGCGCCACACGCGCCACCGTCCGGCCCACCACGCGTTCGTCTACCCGAGCGCTTTTTTGATGCTGCCCATGCGCAGCTTGCAAGCGGGTGTGTGCCGCACGGATCTGGCCATCAACCGCCGCGCATGGTTTGCCTTTCACGATGCCGACCACGGCGATGGCCGATCGGCCGAGACCGGCGGAGCCTTGGCGTGGCTCGATGCCATGCTGGACAAAGAAGGCGTCGAGGACGCCAAAGGCGAGGTCTGGTTGCAGGCCTTTCCGCGTGTATTGGGCCATGCCTTCAAGCCCGTGAGCTTTTGGTACGCGCACCGCGCCGATGGCAGCTTGGCCGCCATCGTGGCCGAGGTGAACAACACCTTTGGCGAGCGGCATTGCTACCTGTTGCCCGAGCCGCAATACGGTCAAACGATTTTGGCCCACAAGGTGTTCCATGTCTCGCCCTTTTGCGATGTGCAAGGAGAGTACCGCTTTCGCTTCATGCGCACGCAGCACAACGGACAAGACCGCATCGTGGCGCGTGTGGACCATGGCGACGCCGATGGCCCTTTGATCGACACCAGCTGGAGCGGCGTGCTCGAGCCCGCCACGGCAGCCGCTTTGCGCCGCGTGATGTGGCGCTTTCCGCTGCTGACCTTTGGCGTGGTGGCCCGCATCCACTGGCATGCGCTCTTGCTGTGGTTGAAAAAAGTACCGTTTTGGCGCAAGCCGGAGCCGCCCCGCGATTTTGTGACCCGATGAACACTGGACCCCACCGGATGCCGCCCTCCATGAAGACCGCCGACAACGCCCAAGCCTTGGGCCACCGCACCGCTGCCATTTCGCACGCCAGCCTGCCCAAAGCCGCTGCGCGCTTGCTGAGCCTGTTGACACGCCTGAAGATTGGCACCCTCACGGTGCACGCGCCCGATGGCAACAACCAGGTTTTTGGCACGCACGAGGCCCCGTTTGCAGCTTTGCACATTCACCGCTGGGACATGTGCGCCGAGGTGCTCAAGTCCGGTGACATTGGTTTTGCCGAGGGCTACATGGCGGGCGACTGGACCACGCCTGACCTGGCCGCCCTGCTGCGCCTGACCATTGCCAACCGCGACCACATTGAAAGCGCCATTTACGGCCATTGGCTGGGGCGTTTGTTCTACCGCATCAAGCACCTGCTCAACCGCAACAACCGCAGCAACAGCCGCAAAAACATCCACGCCCATTACGACTTGGGCAATGCTTTTTACGAACTGTGGCTGGACGGCACGATGAACTACTCATCGGCCTGGTTTGAAGGCGATCACAGCCAAGACATGGCCGCAGCCCAAAAAGCCAAGGTGCGCCGCGCCCTGCGCATGGTGAACGCCCAGCCCGGCGACCGGGTGCTGGAAATCGGCTGCGGCTGGGGCGCTTTGGCCGAAGCGGCCACCACCGAGTTTGGGGCCCATATCACCGGCGTGACCCTGTCCACCGAGCAGCTGGCGTTTGCCAACGCCCGCATGCAATCGCATGGCATGCATAAACAAGCGGATTTGAGACTGCAAGATTACCGCGACATCGATGATGGTCCTTATGACGCGGTGTGCTCGATCGAGATGATCGAGGCGGTCGGCCAGGAATACTGGCCCACCTATTTTCAGACCATCGCCCGCATGCTCAAGCCCGGTGGCCGTGCGTGTGTGCAGAGCATCACGATCGACGACCGCTTTTTTGAGCGGTACTTGCAATCGACCGATTTCATTCAGCAGTACATCTTTCCGGGCGGTTGTTTGCCCAGCCCAGGGGAGTTCCGCAAACAAGCGCAAGCTGCGGGCCTGCAGGTGGTCGATGAGCTGAACTTCGGCCCTGATTACGCCGAAACCCTGCGCCGCTGGCGCGAGAGCTTCATGTCGCAACTGGACACGGTGAAAATGCTGAAATTTGACGACCGCTTCATCCGCCTCTGGTCCTTCTATCTGGCTTACTGCGAAGCGGCGTTTGACGAAGCCAGCATCGACGTGATCCAGTTCACTTTGGTCAAACCTGGCTAATGCCCATGCACACCTCACTGACAACCCGCGCCACTTCCTGGCTGCTGCAAAACGGCTGGCGACACGGCTTTTTTCTGGTTTTTTGGGGTGGCTTGTTGGGCGCAGCACAAGCGCAAAGCACCAGCGTGACCAGCCCCAACGCGGCCTACAGCCGCCCCGAAGTGGCGGGCTTGGGCGGCGTGGTGCCCACCGCGCCGGTGCGCCTGCGGGTTTGGGGCTTTGAGGTGTATGACGCCAGGTTGTGGACGCCCCGGGGTTTTCGGCACAGTCAGGCCATGCAACAGGCCTTTGCCCTGGAGCTGCAATACCTGCGCAAACTGGAAGGCTCGGCCATTGCCAGCCGTTCGATAGAAGAGATGCGGCGTGTGGGCAGTTTCACCGATGCGCAATCACAAAGCTGGCTGGCAGCTATGCGGGAGATGTTTCCCAACGTCAGCGCGGGTGAGCGCATCACCGGCATCAACCTGCCCGGTGAGGGGGCCGAATTTTGGGTCAATGGCCAACGCGTCGGCGTGGTCAAAGACGTGAATTTCGCACGCTTGTTTTTTGGCATCTGGCTCGACGAACGCACCTCCGAGCCCAAGATGCGTGCGCAACTGTTGCAAGGCCTGCAACCATGAATGACATGGCCCCGGTGACCCCCAGCGCTGTGCAGCGCAAGACTTCGGCCGCTTATGGTTTGTTGGGCTTGCCTTTGGCGTTTGTGGCTTTGCCGGTGTATGTGCATTTGCCCAATGTTTACGCCCAGCAGTATGGCGTGACGCTGGCCGCTTTGGGCGCGGTGCTGTTGCTCAGCCGCAGCATCGACGCGGTGGTGGACCCGTGGCTTGGGCGTTGGGGCGACAAGCTGTACCGCCACTCGTGGCAGGCCGTGTGGCTGGCCGCGGTGTTGTTGGCGCTGGCCGTGGCGCTGGGTTTTGCGGCCTTGTTTTTTCCACCTGCGGCAGACTTGTCGACCACCGGTTTGCTGGTGTGGGTGGGCGCAGCGCTCACGCTCAGCCACCTGGCCTACAGTGGGTTGGGCATCTTGCACCAGGCCTGGGCAGCGCGGCAAGGCGGCGGTGGCATCGCACAAAGCCGCTGGGTCGCTTGGCGCGAAGGCTTTGCACTGATCGGGGTGTTGCTGGCGTCTGCCCTGCCCGCGCTGTGGGGCTGGGGGCCGACCACGGCCCTGCTGGTGCTCATGCTGGCGTTGGGCTTGTTTTCTTGGCGGCGGGTTACGCGCAGCGCTTTGGCATCGTCCACTGCGGTGGTTCCCGGGCATGCGGTGGGCAGCCTTTGGCAGCCCTGGAAGCACGCGGGCTTTCGCCGTTTGCTGATGGTGTTCGTGCTCAATGGCCTGGCCAGCGCCGTGCCCGCCACGCTGGTGCTGTTTTTTGTGCAAGACCTGTTGCAAGCGCCCAAAGCGATGGAGCCGCTGTTTTTAGGCCTGTACTTTGCCGCCGGGGCGCTGTCGTTTCCGCTGTGGCTCAAGGTGATCGACCGCATCGGTTTGCTGCGCACCTGGGCCACAGGCATGACTTTGTCGGTGCTGGCTTTTGTGAGTGTCATCACGTTGGGCGCGGGCGACACCACCGGTTTTTTGGTGGTCTGCGCTTTGTCGGGCATGGCGCTGGGCGCTGACCTGACGGTACCCGGTGCCTTGCTCAACCAGCTGATTGACCGCTGCGGTGAGCGCGGCCGCACAGACGGCGCGTTCATGGGCTGGTGGAATCTGGCCACCAAACTCAATCTGGCTTTGGCCGCCGGGCTGTCTTTGCCTTTGCTCGGCTTGTGGGGTTATGCCCCGGGTCAGCAGGGTGCCGATGCCGTGCTCGCGCTGGGCCTGGCTTATGGCCTGCTGCCTTGCGTGCTCAAGCTTTTGGCCGGACTGGCGTTGTATGCGGGCCTGATGCGTCGGCCCGATTTGATGTCGGGGCCTGAAGTGGCCCATCCTTCGGCCCACCCTTCAGCAGACTCTTCGGCCCACATTTCGGTATGAGCCGCTTTGAACCTACACCACGGAAGCCTCCCATGCGCCCACAAGCCAACGCCATGATCGACCGCCGCTCCGCCCTGAACCGCTTGGGCGCTTTGTCCATGGTCGCTGCCACGCCCTTTGTGGCCAGCTGCGCCGGGCCGCAAGTGCAAAACTACGCGCAAGAAAAACCGCTGTTGGATTTGCGCACCTACTTCACCGGCACCATCGACGCCTGGGGCGTGTTCACCGATCGCAGCGGCCAGGTGGTCAAGCGCTTCACGGTGGTGATGGACTGCAGCTGGAACGGCGACGAAGGCGTGTTGGACGAGGCCTTTGTTTACTCGGACGGCACCAAACAGCGCCGCATCTGGAAGCTCAAGGCCGGACCCAACGGCAGCTACACCGGCCGCGCCGATGACGTGGTGGGCGAGGCCACGGGCCAAGTCAGCGGCAACGCATTCCGCTGGGGCTACACCCTGGCTTTGCCGGTCGATGGTCGGGTCTGGAACGTCCAGTTTGACGACTGGATGTACCTGATGGACGATCGCGTCATGCTCAACAAAGCCACCATGAGCAAATGGGGCGTGAAGCTGGGCGAAGTCACCTTGTCCTTCACGCGCCGCACGCCCTTGGCGGCCAAGCCGGGTTGATACTCATGAACGCCCACTCCTCTGGCTTGGCAGCAATGCCCACTGAAACGGCCGACATGACCATGCCCAAAGCAGGTCCGCAAACTGCCGCACCTACCCCGCAAACGCAAGTCAGAAGCTGGCTGCAGCTCAACACGCCCCTCACCCATTGGCAAGGCCGCCGGGTCTGGCTGGTGGGCGCATCCACCGGCATTGGCCTGGCCTGTGCGCAAGCGCTACGCATGGCTGGGGCCCAGGTGGTGGTGTCGGCCCGCAACCCGCAAGGCGTGCTGGATTGGGCCGCGAAAGATGCGGGCGTGAAATGGCGCGCGCTGGACGTGAGCGATGCTTCCCAAGTGCAGGCCACGGCCCGTGCCCTGCTGGCCGAAGGCCCGCTCGACATGGTGGTCTATGCGGCGGGCACCTACCGCGCCCAACGCGCCACGGCCATGGACATCGATGACTTGCTTCAGCACGACAAGGTCAATTACCAGGGCGCCCTGCAGGTGATCCACGCGGTGCTGCCGGGCATGCTCGCCCAACGCAGCGGGCACATCAGCTTGCTCAGCAGCGTGGCGGGTTGGCGCGGCCTGCCCAATGGCTTGGCTTATGGCCCGACCAAGGCCGCCCTCACCCACTTGGCAGAGACGCTGTACATGGATCTGCAAGACCAAGGCATTGGCGTGAGCGTGGTCAACCCCGGGTTTGTGGCCACGCCGCTCACGGCGCAAAATCAGTTCACCATGCCTGCCCTGATCAGTCCCGAAGAAGCCGCACGCCAAATGCTCAAGGGTTGGGCACAAGGCCAGTTCGACATCCATTTCCCCAAACGCTTCACCCTTTGGCTGAAATTGCTGCGCTTGCTGCCCTACCGCCTGTATTTCCCATTGGTGCGCAAGTTCACAGGGCTTTGAGCCTGAATGGAAAGCCACACATGAACAGCCGACAAGCCACCCACAACCTGGCCGTATTTTTTGAAACCCTGTCGCCGCAAAGCGTGGCGCAGCTGCACACGATTTATGACGCGCAAGCCCGATTCAAAGATCCTTTCAACGAGGTGCAGGGTTTGCCCGAGATCGAGCGGATTTTTCAGCACATGTACGTGGCGCTGGACCAGCCGCACTTTGTCGTGACAGGCCAGGTAGTGGACGGCCCGCAAGCCTTTTTGACCTGGGAATTTCGCTTTCGCTTCAAACGCTTTGACACCATCACCTTGCAAGCCGTGCGCGGGGCCAGCCATGTGGTGTTCAACGAGCAAGGTTTGGTGACCATGCACCGTGATTACTGGGATGCGGCGGAAGAGCTGTACGAAAAGTTGCCGGTGGTGGGGGGCGTGATGCGTTGGTTAAAAAAACGAGCCAACACCTGAGCCAGGCTCGGCGTCAGAGCAGCGTTTTCAGAACTCAAAACCACCTTGCCTGCGCACCGCCTCTGAAGCGGGACCACTCAACAGGTCGGCCAAAAGTTGAGCCTGTTGCAGGTTTTGCGTGTGGGTGCAAATGCCCAGTGTGTAGTCGGTGCTCAGTTCGAATTCGGCAGGCAGCACTGCGACCAGGTCCACCCCTTCGGTGTAGTTGATTTCGGTGACTTGCGTGCAGCCGATCAAGCCACTCTCCGTGCTTTTGGCCATCTCGCCCATGGCCGTAGCACCGTTCGGAAAGGCGCGAAATTGACCCCGCATGCTTTCATCGAGCCCCAAAGCCTTGAGCACATTCATGAAATGGATGCCGGCTGTGGCTTTGTCCGGGTCTGGAAAGTAAATGCCCTTGGCCGTGCTCATGGCCGCATGCAGTTCGGCGCGGGTGCGCACGGGCGGATGTGGCGTGCCGCTGCGCACGGCCACGCCTGTTTTGACCAAGCCCAGCGATCGCGCACTGCCCGCCACCACATGCCCTGAAACGATCAACTGCTCGATCAGGGGTTTCGTGAAAATCACCACATCGCAGGGGGCACCGGCCACCAATTTGTCGCGCATCATGCCCACCGCGCTGAAGGTGCCGTCGATGCGGCTGCCGGTGGCTTGTTCAAATTCGGCCTGGACGCTCTGGACCACGGCTGCGGCTGCGCCGCCACTCAATACATGCATGTTGTGCTTTCCATCAAGGGGCAAAAGTGGCCGTTGCAACGATTCAGTCTGGCTTGGCGCCCGAAATTTTGACGATGTTGGCCCACTTGGCGATGTCGGCGTTCAGGTACTGGTCAAACTCGGGCACGCTCATCGACATGGGCACCGCACCCTGCTTCGCCCAGGCGGCTTTCACTTCGGGGTTGTTCACGATCTTGCGCACTTCGGCGTTGAGTTTGCTGACCACATCGGCCGGGGTGCCCTTGGGGGCCATCAGGCCCAGCCAGATGCTGGCTTCAAACCGGGGCACACCCGATTCGTGGACGGTCGCCAAATCCGGCAGGTTGCTTGAGCGGGTCAAGCCGGTGCTGGCCAGCGCCCGGACCTTGCCATCGCGGGACAAAGTCGCCATGGTTGTCTCGGCATCGAACATCACGTCCACCTGTCCGCCCACGATGTCGGTGCGTGCACCGGAGCTGCCTTTGTAGGGCACATGGGTCATGTCGATGCCCGCCATGAATTTGAACAGCTCGCCCGCCATGTGGTACGGCGTGCCGTTGCCCGAGGATGCGTAATTGATTTTGCCGGGCTTGGATTTGGCCAACGCCACCAGCTCACCTACTGTTTTGACAGGCACAGAAGGATGTGCCACCAGCAAGAGCGCTGAATAATTGATGGGCGCGATGCCCACAAAGTCACGCATCAAGGCAAACGGTTTGGTCGGGATCAAGGACTCGTTGACGGTGTGCGTGTTCGACATCATGAGCAGCGTGTAGCCATCGGCCGCTGACTTGGCCACCAGATCGGTGCCGATGATGGAGCCTGCGCCCGGTTTGTTGTCGATCACAAAGGTCTGCTTGAGTTCTTCGCCCAAGCGTTGCGCCATGAAGCGGGCGTAGTTGTCGGCGGGGCCACCTGCGGCAAAAGGCACCACGATTTTCACGGGACGGTTGGGGTAGCTCTGCGCATGCGCCAAGCCACTGGCCAGTGCCAAAGTCAAGGCGGTGATTTTCAGGGTCTTACTCAAGTGGCTCATGTCATGTCTCCGATGGGTTGAATGGGAAAGCGTTGGGTCGGGTGCAGGCCGTGGACCGGTTGGGGTCAATCGACCTTGCCGATGCGCTTGACCAAGGCGCTCATTTCCTTGCCGTCCGCTTGCACAAAGCGCTCGAACTCGGGCGCATCTTGGTACATGAAGGAGGTGCCTGCGGCCGTTAAAGCGCCCACGGCACGGGCATCTTGTGCGGCGAATTTGGCCGCTTGGCGCAAGCTGTCAACGACCGAAGCTGGGGTGTCTGCGGGCACAAACATACCGGCCCATTGTGAATACTGGATCGGGACACCCAACTCTTTGAAACTGGGCACATCGGGCATGCTGGTCAAGCGACCTTCGCCCCAATGTGCCAGGGCACGCAAACGGCCCGAAGCAATGTGTTGTTTCACGCTGGCAGGGCCGGTGGACAGCGCTTCGATTTGACCGCCGAGCAATGACAAGATGGCTGGTCCAGCGCCGGTGTAGGGCACATGCAGCATGAAGGTTGACGTGACGGCTTTGAGTTGCTCCATCGGCACGTGCATGGTGCCGTAGTTGCCAGATGAGCCGAAGCTGATGCGACCGGGATTGGTTTTGGCGTAAGCGATGAAGTCGGCGTAGGTTTTCCAGGGGCTGTCAGCACGAACCACCAGCACCGTGGGGTCAGCCGTGAAGCGCGCCACGGGTTTGAGTTGGCGCGTCTCGTACATGGGTGCACGCTGCAAAATCTTGGCTGCTTCTGGCAAGACCACCAAGGATGACAAGGACATTAGCACGGTGTAGCCGTCTCCTTTGGCTTTGGCCACTTGCGCCATGCCGATGCCACCCCCTGCGCCGCCTTTGTTCTCGACAACAATGCTTTGTTTAAGGTGCCGCGACATGGCTTCGGCCACTGGACGCCCCACGGTGTCGGCTACGCCGCCGGGCGGAAAGGGCACCACCATGGTGATGGGTTTGGTGGGGTAGGCTTGCGCCCAAGCCGCTTGGCCGAAACTGGCTAAGGC
>CAMDFT010000094.1 GCA_945897795.1 Limnohabitans sp. Rim8
AGCTCGTCGTCTATCTTGGCGGGCGTCTGCCCAAACGTGACCAGGCGGCTCACGCCGACCGTGGAGCGAACAGGGACCCAGCTTTGCGACTCCAGCCCGGTGCCCAGGCGGATGAACAGGTAGCGGGGAAAGAGCGGCTCTTGCACCACCTGCAAGGCCCCTCGACGCAGCTTTTCAGCACGGATCAGGGGCAAGAAGCACTCAAAGCCTTGGCGCTCGAGGTTTTCTAGAGCAACGCGTTCTTGGCGCATCTTGGTGTGGATCAGATACCAGTTGCCCATCAAGTTGCTCCCAGGCCGTTAAAGAATTGAAGAGCAATTCTATATGGCTGAGTGACCGACAACTGACAGTTCGGTTGACTGGAGGGGTCGAGCTTCAGAACGGGTCTTAAGCCAAGAATGCGGACGCGGGTTCAATTCCGCAGTTTTGCGCCGAGTGATTTGCTGCTTCTGCTGCATCCCAAACGGGCGAAAACTCCAGCGTAGGTGCGAGGAATAGCCGGTTTTACGCCAATAGGGACAACATCAATCCCGTTTGATCGCACGCACTTTTGAGAGAGAACTGGCGGCGGGCTTTTTCAACACTGTACCGCCACCAAACCCTGGAAAAGCCAACCCTCACCGGTTGGCTTTTTTTTGCCTGCTCCACCCCTTGGGGCCCGTGGTCACCTGAGGCTCAAACGCCAGGCGCAAACCCCTGGACAATGGCGTGATAGGGTGGGCGGCGCAATGACAAATTGGCGTGACCTGTGGGCAATTCAATGGCAAGGATGGCAGCAATGACTTTGGCAATGACGTGGCAAGAGTGGGTAGAGCACGACGCGGTGGGGCTGGCTGAATGCGTGCGGCGTGGTGATGTGTCACCGGCTGAGCTGGCGGCTCAGGCCGCTGCTGGGGTGGCCAAAATCAACCCAGCGGTGCACGCCGTGGTGGAGGTGTTTGATGACGTGGTGGCCAACCCGCTTCAGGACGGCATGAACCCGGACGGGGCCTTTGCAGGCGTGCCGTTTTTCATGAAAGACTTGGGGCCCACCCTCAAGGGGCGTTTGCAGGAAATGGGCTCTTTGATGATGCGCGGCAACCGCGCCACGGCAGATACTTTTCTCACCTCGCAAATTCGGCGCTCTGGCCTGAACGTCATTGGCCGGACCACCACGCCCGAGTTTGGCGTGTGCAGCTCGGCCGAAAATCCGGCCGTCTATGTCACGCGCAACCCCTGGAACCCCGAGTACACCAGTTACGGCTCTTCGGCCGGCACGGCAGTGGCTTTGGCGGCGGGCGTACTGCCTTTGTCGCACGCCACCGACGGAGGCGGCTCCATCCGCATCCCGGCGGGGGCCAATGGCAACATCGGTCTGAAGCCCTCACGCGGGGTGTTTTCGATTGCGCCTGCGGCATCAGACCTGACCGGTTTGGTCTCGACCCAGGGCTGCCAAAGCCGCACCGTGCGTGACACGGCCGCTTTTGTTGACCATTGCCGCGGTGGGGCTCCGGGCGAGTTCATGCCCTACTGGATGCCGCCCGAGCCCTACAGCGCCTTGATCCAGCGTGACCCTCAGCGTTTGCGAATTGCGTTGTCGCATGAGTGGGGTGACTTTAGGGCGGTGCCGCATTTTGTGGCCGAGCTGGAGCGAGTAGGGCGCTTTTTGGAGGGCCTTGGCCATCAGGTGGACTGGGCCTTGCCTGAAGTGGATTTTCGCGCCGCGTTCGATGCGCAGACGACGTGCTACATCAGCAATTTTGCGCAGACCATCTCCAACTTGCTGGCTCCTCGGGGCTTGGCGCGTCCGCCTGCGGATCTGGTCGAGCCGATCAACATCAAGATTTGGGAGATGGGCCTGAACACCAGCTTCACCGAGCGGGCCCGCATGCAGGCGGTCTTCAACACCACCTCGCGGGCGTTTGGTCAGTTCTTTGAAGACTGGGACATCATCCTGACGCCCATCACCGCATTGCCCACACCCAAAATGGGTACGGTGGAATATTTGACGACCAGCGACAACCCTTCGGTGCTCGATTGGTTCAACCACCTGTGGTGCAACTTTGCCTATACCCCGTTGACCAATCTGTGCGGCATGCCGGGCATCTCCATGCCCATGGCCTGGCAAGAAAACGGCTTGCCCTTGGGCATCCATGCGCAGGCACGCCAAGCAAACGACGGCATGTTGTTGCAACTGGCCGCGCAGATCGAACGCGCTTTGGGCGGACAGTGGCATGCGGGGCGTGTGCCCCAAGTGCATGTGACAAAGGATTCACAGGCGTAAAAAAACCGCTCAACTGAGGTTGAGCGGTCGGGTCAGCCAAACGCTGGGTGGCTTACAGGCCTGCAGCGGCCTTCAGTGCCGCAGCGCGGTCGGTGCGCTCCCAAGTGAAGTCGGGCTCGTCGCGACCAAAGTGGCCATAAGCGGCAGTCTTGCTATAGATCGGGCGCAGCAAGTCGAGCATCTGGATGATGCCTTTGGGGCGCAGGTCAAAGTGCTCGGCCACCAAAGCGGCCAACTTTTCGTCAGAGATCACGCCAGTGCCTTCGGTGTTCACCGTGATGTTCATGGGGCGGGCCACGCCGATGGCGTAAGCCACTTGAATTTGGCACTTTGTGGCCAAGCCTGCAGCCACG
Organism: Limnohabitans sp. Rim8; assembly: GCA_945897795.1. Taxonomy (GTDB): domain Bacteria; phylum Pseudomonadota; class Gammaproteobacteria; order Burkholderiales; family Burkholderiaceae_C; genus Limnohabitans_A. Next base: position 2,617 of record CAMDFT010000094.1, read on the forward strand.
ATGTTTTTGGCCACGTAACGTGCAGCATAAGCGGCCGAGCGGTCAACCTTGGAAGGGTCCTTGCCCGAGAACGCGCCGCCACCGTGGGGGCAAGCACCGCCGTAGGTGTCGACGATGATCTTGCGACCCGTCAGGCCGCAATCACCCTGAGGGCCGCCAATGACGAAACGGCCTGTGGGGTTGATCAAATACTTGGTGTCCTGCAACCACTCCTTGGGCAGCACGGGCTTGATGATCTCTTCGATGATGGCTTCGGTGAAGCTGGCCTTCATCTTGGTCGAGGTTTCCGACTGGTCGGGGCTGTGCTGGGTGGACAACACCACGGTGTCGATGCTGTGCGGCTTGCCGTCCACGTAGCGCATGGTCACCTGGCTCTTGGCGTCGGGGCGCAAGAAAGGCAAGCGGCCGTCTTTGCGCAGCTGGGCTTGGCGCTCGACCAGGCGGTGGGCGTAATAGATCGGGGCGGGCATCAGCTCTGGCGTTTCTGAGCAGGCATAACCGAACATCAGGCCTTGGTCGCCCGCACCAATGTTCAGGTGGTCGTCGGACGCGTGGTTCACGCCTTGGGCGATGTCGTTGGACTGCTTGTCGTAGCAAACCATCACGGCGCAACCCTTGTAGTCGATGCCGTAGTCGGTGTTGTCGTAACCGATGCGCTTGATGGTGTCGCGTGCGACTTGGATGTAGTCGACGTGTGCGTTGGTGGTGATCTCACCGGCCAACACGACCAGACCAGTGTTGGTCAGGGTTTCGGCGGCCACTCGGCTGCGGGGGTCTTGCTCGAAGATGGCGTCAAGGATGGCGTCAGAGATCTGGTCGGCGACTTTGTCGGGGTGACCTTCAGAGACGGATTCCGAGGTGAAGAGGAAATTGCTGGACATGAAAAAAGCTCCTAAAGTTTCAGGGGTATGTCGGCGTTGCCGACCCTGATAACCCGGAGCCTGGCGAACGCTTTAGCAGAATTTATGAATCGCCCTGCAAGTAGTTCAGATAACTCGGCGATATTCAAATTATAAAACAAGGCCCGCATGCATGGCATTTCCATGTCGAAATCATGTCAAATACAGCCCATGGACATTCCCACCCCGATTGAAAACCGCCTGATTGACCTCGAAATCAAGGCCGGTTTTACCGAAGACCTGCTGGACCAGCTCAATGCGCAGGTGTATAGCCAGCAGCAGCAAATCGACGCGCTTCTTCAGGAGCTGCGCCAAATGCGCGATCGCCTGCCCGAATCGGGGGGTGGTGCCGAGATGCGCAACCTGCGCGATGAAATTCCGCCGCATTACTGAAATGGGTGCCTGATGCACAGCGTTCAAGACATCCGCGAGCATTTGCGTGCACGGGGTGCGAACGCCCTGCACGAGCAGCGCGTGCTGCGTTTGTGGGCTCAGGCCAAGCCCCAAGACAGTGGACGCAGGTCACTGGAAAGCTTCATGCCCACGGCGGTGCGCGAGGCTTTGCCAGCACTCAGCGCCACGCTTGCAGGCCTGGCCACCCTGCGCGAGCAGCACCCGGGGCAAGACGGCTCGGCGCGCTTGCTGGTGGGCTTGCAAGATGGCCTGACGGTGGAAAGCGTGCTGCTGCCGCGTGACGGCCTGTGCGTTTCAAGCCAGGTGGGCTGCGCGGTGGGCTGCGTGTTTTGCATGACCGGGCGTGAGGGCCTGATCCGGCAGGTGGGCAGTGCCGAGATCGTGGCGCAAGTGGCGCTGGCCCGCACCCTCAGGCCCGTCAAGAAAGTCGTTTTCATGGGCATGGGCGAGCCCGCGCACAACCTGGATGCAGTGATGGAGGCCATTGACCTGCTGGGCACGGTGGGCAACATCGGGCACAAGAACTTGGTGTTTTCCACCGTTGGCGATGCACGTGTGTTTGAGCGATTGCCGCAAGGCCGCGTCAAGCCTGCCTTGGCCTTGTCGCTGCACACCACGCGGGCTGATCTGCGCGCGCAGTTGCTGCCGCGTGCCCCTCGCTTTGACCCGCAAGACTTGGTGGACGCAGGAGAGGCCTATGCCCGCGGCACCGGCTACCCGATCCAGTACCAGTGGACGCTGATCGAGGGTGTGAACGACAGTGATGAAGAGATCGACGGCATCGTGCGCTTGCTGAAAGGCAAATACGCGCTGATGAACATGATCCCTTACAACGCGGTGCCTGACTTGCCTTATGCGCGCCCGAGCTGGGAGAAGGCTGCGGCGATTGCCCGCACGCTGCACCAGCGCGGGGTGTTGACCAAGCTGCGACAGTCGGCGGGGCAGGATGTGGATGGTGGATGTGGTCAGCTCAGGGCGCGCGATGTGCAGCGCGAACAACCCGTGAAAATGTTCATTTCAGGCTTGACGCCCCAGGCAACACGTCAATCCCCGTAGGTCGGAGCTTCAGCTCCGACGATATTGGTTTCTGCGAAAGTTCATGTCGGGGCTGAAGTCGCCGACCTACGAATTGCATGTTTGTGCCGACGCTTTCGACCTGCGACTACCTCACTAACTGCGCCATGCCCGCTCAACGCCCCGGCAGCTTGACCAAGCCGCTGGACAAAGAGGTCCCCAGCAAAATCACCGCGCCGCACAGCAGCATCCAGGCCGTCACGCTCTCGCCCAAAAACAACACGCCGTAAGCGATGGCAAACACCGGCACCAAAAAGGTGACGGTCAGGGCGCGGGCTGGCCCCGAGTTTTCGATCAGCTTGAAGTACAGGATGTAGGCCACCCCGGTGCATAACACCCCCACCACCAGCAAGGACCACCAGACCGAGGCGCTGGGCATGTGATCGGGGCGATACCACAGCGCGGGCAATGCCAGCACCAAAGTCGCCCCGATCTGGCTGCCGGTGGCGGTGACCAGCGGAGGGAGGTTGGGAATGTGTTTTTTGGTGAAACTCGCTGCGAGCGCATAGCAAGTGGTCGCGGCCAGGCAAGCGGCGACTGCCCAGGCCGGGGCGATACCCGAGTCGTTGGGTTTGAAGCTGGCTTGTCCCCCAGCCAGCAGCAGCACGCCCCCAAAGCCAATGGCCAGGCCCACGATCCGCGAGAGGGTCGGTTTGTCCCCCAGCCACATCCATGCAACAACCGCGCCAAACAAGGGCACCGTCGCATTCAGAATGGAGGAAAAACCCGTGGTGATGTGCAGGACGGCAAAGGCGTACAAGGCAAAGGGGACACCGCTGTTGAGCGCCCCGACAAAGAGCACCGGCTTCCAGTGTTGACGCAACAGCCCCCAATGGCCTTTGGCCAGCATGATCGGCAGCAAAAAAGTCGCGGCAATGGCCACCCGGATGGCGGCCGTGGGCAGGGGCCCCAATTCGACGGCGGCTATGCGCATGAACAAAAAGGACGAGCCCCAGATGGCGGCCAGGATCAGAAAGTCGGCCAGCCAGCCTTTGGCGTGAGGATGATTCATGTCAGTTGTCAGATGCCGGGGTGGCCCTCTAGCCGAAGCAGTGCTTCTTTGCGCCACAGCCCGCCTGCGTAACCTGTGAGTTGTCCACCGGCGCCCAGAACACGGTGGCAAGGGACGATGATACTCACGGGGTTGCGGCCCACGGCCGCTCCCACGGCACGAACGGCCTTAGGCCGGGTCAGCAGCAGGGCCAGCGCGCCGTAACTTTGACTTTGACCTGAGGGGATCCCCAACAGGGCATGCCAGACCGATTGCTGAAACGGCGTGCCCGCCGACAAATCCAGGGGGACCTCCCATTGCAGGGTTTGCCCACTCAGATAGGCCATCACCTGGGCTGCGGCGCTTTGCAGCCAAGGGTGGGACTCATCGATTGGCCATTGCTGGCGTTGGGCCTGGGTTGGGCCGTGTTTTTGGTCGTCAAACCACAGGCCACACAGGCCTTGGGCGCTGGCCGCCAGCGTGATCGGACCCAAGGGGCTGTCGATGCGAAGGGCGCTCAGAGGGGGCATGCTTGACCTTTGAAAATCATGGTGGACAGAGTGGATGGTAGCGCGGCCCGCCTACAATCTCTTTTTAAGAATTAACCAGGCCCCTGAGGCTTTTGGACAGGTACGGCGCATGCAAATCACCCCCTCCATATTTAAAGCCTACGACATCCGCGGCGTCGTGCCGTCCACCTTGAATGAACAAGTGGCCGAGGGCCTGGGCAAGGCCTTTGGCACGCATGCCCTGGCCCAAGGCCAAAGCACGGTGGCGGTGGGGCGCGACGGCCGCCTGAGTGGCCCCGCATTCTCGGCCGCGCTGATTCGTGGTTTGGTCGCTGCAGGCATCCAGGTCATCGACATTGGCTTGGCTACCACGCCCATGCTGTACTTCGCAGCCAACACCGCTTGTCAAAGCGGCATCCAGGTGACGGGCAGCCACAACCCCAAGGACTACAACGGCTTCAAGATGGTGCTGGGCGGCCGCGCCATTTATGGCGACGAAATCCAGGGTCTGCGCGAAATGATGGAAGCCGAAACCTGGCAGCTGCTGAGCGGTGGCAGTGTTATGCAGCTGGACGTGCTGGCCGACTACACGCAGCGCATCGTGGGCGACGTGAAGTTGTCGCGCCCCATGAAGATCGTGATCGACTCGGGCAACGGCATCGCGGGTGCCTCGGCCCCCGGCATCTTCCGCGCTTTGGGCTGCGAAGTGATCGAACTGTTCAGCGAGGTGGACGGCAACTTCCCCAACCACCACCCCGACCCCAGCAAGCCGGAAAACCTGCAAGACCTGATCGCGGCCCTGAAAACCAGTGGGGCCGAATTGGGCCTGGCCTTTGACGGCGACGGCGACCGATTGGGCATCGTTACCCAAGACGGCAACAACATTTACCCCGACCGCCAGATGCAGTTGTTCGCGCAAGACGTGCTCAGCCGCGTGCCGGGCGGCACCATTTTGTTTGACGTGAAGTGCTCGCAACGATTGGCCCCGGCCATTGAGGCTGCAGGCGGTCAGCCCCTGATGTACAAAACAGGGCATTCGCTGATCAAAGCCAAGATGAAGGCCATCGAGGCCGCAGGTGGCCAGGCCCCTCTGGGGGGTGAGATGAGCGGGCATATTTTCTTCAAGGAGCGCTGGTACGGTTTTGACGACGGCACCTACGCCGGTTGCCGCTTGCTCGAAATCGTCAGCCAATCCCCCGATGCCAACGCCGTATTGAATGCCTTGCCCACCAGCTTCAGCACGCCCGAGCTGAACGTGGCCTGCGTCGAAGGTGAGCCACACAGCGTGACCCGGGCCCTGCAAGCGCTGGCCGGCGCTGCCTTCAAGGCACCTGCCAAAGTTTTCACCATCGACGGCTTGCGCGTGGACTGGCCCGATGGTTTTGGCCTGATCCGAGCCTCCAACACCACGCCGGTGCTGGTGTTGCGCTTTGAAGGGCAGACCGAAGCGGCGTTGCACCGCATCGAAGGCGAGATGCTGGCGCTGCTGCGCTCGGTCAAGCCCGATGCCCAGATTCAGGCGGCGGCGCATTGAGCATGGTTTCAATATCTTGTTAACTGGCGGGTTGGCGCTTATTGATGGAGCCGGTAATGAGATATTTTGATGTCACCAACCCAGTTGGCCGGATTGCGTTTTTTTGGGGCCTGATGGCGTTCATGCCAGTAGGGATGAATTACTTGGGACTTTTCATGCTCTTTGGCGCCGTCCTTTGGCATCAAGATGTGAAGACGAGGTGGCTGCGATTATGGGGGAGCATGATGGGGCCCGCATTGTTGTTATTTGCGGGATGGACATTGTTGGTGTTGGTGTTGCAGCCTTCTTGGTATGTGCAATCGGCGTCCAATCTTTGGCATGGGATGCGGATTTTCTTGACCATCGCCTTGGCTGCGTCTCTTTCCAAAAACGAGGCCCTAGCAGCGTTGCAAGGCTTTATGTTGTCCAGTGCCTGTGCGGTTGTTTTGATTTTGGCCTACAAATTTGGCGTTTTGGACAGCCACCCGTATTGGCAGCATTTGTTGGAGCCAGGCACCAATAAATCCATCGGCGCTTCTATTTTGCTGTGCATGTTCGTAGCCATACTGGTGGCCAGCGCTTTGTCAAGTTCAGGTCGATCAAGGTGGTTCACGTTGTTGGTGGCACTAGTGGTTATGGTCATATTGGTAGAAACATTATCCAAAAGAACCGGTATGGTGGCGTGTATTTTGGCGCTGGTTTGTGTGACGCTTCACTTATGGCGAAAGCACAAGTGGCGGTGGGCGCTGGCAGTTGTTGCGCTGGCCTTGTCATGTGTTTTGTTGTGGATCACTAGCCCGGGTTTGCAAGCGCAATTTGTTCAGGGTATCCGCGAGGTCAAAGAAGGCTTGAGCGGAATCGTCAAAGTGGAGAGCTGGAATGTCAGAATCCAAATGGTCAAACATACGTTGGACATGGTAGCCGAGCGCCCCTTGCTTGGCTGGGGCATTGGTGCCTGGAACAATCAGTGGCAAGCACGGGTGCCGGTTGAAATTGCAGGCTTTAACATGCCCCACAATGATTTTTTGTGGATGGGTGCTCAGGCAGGATGGCCTGGTGCGGTACTTTGGCTCGCACTTATGCTGTCTGGCCTTGGGCTTGCTTGGAAGACCCAAGGATGGAAAGGTGCTGCAGCCACGGCGTGTATTTTGATAGCGTGCTTTTCTGCATTGGTCAATAACGGCACTCGCGACGCCACAATTGGCTTGCCAATGTTGTGGGTGGTGGGCTTATTAATAAGCTTTGCGCGGCCTGATCGTCATACAAGTTGAGGCGGTTTCTGAAGTGGACCCTGATTTTGGGACAGGTGTTTAAGTGAGACACTGTCCAAAGAAATGGGTTACCAATGACTGAAACAACAAAGCGTAGGCTTCATCCACCCGAGCTCAAGGCCAAGCTTGGCTTGGAGGCGCTCGGCGGGATGAAGACCATCAACCAAATCGCCCAAGAGCACGATGTGCACCCCATGCAGGTTCGCCAATGGAAACGCGACATCCAAGACCAGGCCAAAACGCTGTTCGAAGGCAAGAGAGGGCCAAAGCCGGTCTCTCCTGCGAGTTCGCCTGACAGGCTCTACGGTGAGATCGGGCGTTTAAAGATGGAGCTCGATTGGCTCAAAAAAAAGTCCGGGATCAGCCTGCCATGATCCGCCAAGCTTGGATCGGTGCCCATGCCGATGTCTCGCAAAAGTGCCAGTGCGTGCTCGCTGGCGTGTCGCGCTCGACGGTCTACGTCAAGCGCAAACCCCTGGTGTTTGTGGAGTCAGACGAGGTGCTCAAACGGCTGATTGATGAGGAATACACGCGTCACCCCTTCTACGGCAGCCGCAAGATGGTGGTGTACTTAGGGCGTTGCGGACACTTGGTCAACCGCAAGCGGGTGCAGCGCCTCATGCGCTGTATGTCGCTGGCCGGTATGGCACCAGGGCCGAACACGAGCACGGCGCACCCGCAGCACAAGGTCTACCCCTACTTGCTGCGTGGCGTGCCCGTGGTGCGGGCCAATCAGGTCTGGAGCACGGACATCACCTATGTGCGGCTGGCGCGCGGCTTTGCTTACTTGGTGGCTGTGATCGATTGGTACTCCCGGCGGGTGCTCAGCTGGCGTATCAGCAACAGCATGGAGGCGGCGTTTTG
>CAMDFT010000095.1 GCA_945897795.1 Limnohabitans sp. Rim8
CTGAGCCCCTTTTTCAACCCCTAGCGCAATCTATTCATCAAAAATGAAAGCGCTTTCAATTAAAACCCGAAGGAGACCTTCATGCGATCATTCCCAACCAAACTTTCCGCTTGCGCCATCGCAGCCGCCGCATTGCTTTCAGCGTGCGGTGGTGGTGGCACTACGACAGACACCACAGCGCCAACCGTCACCATCACGGACAACGTGAGCGCTACGGCCACGGGTGATGTGACCTTCACGTTCACATTCAGTGAGGCAGTAACTGGGTTTACCGTGGATGACATCACGGTGACTGGTGGTGCAAAAGGTACCTTCACGATGGCCAGCACCGGGTTATCAGCCACCTTGGTGGTAAGTCCAACAGCCAATTCGTCGGGAACTATAAATGTGAATGTTGCTGCATCAAAATTCGCAGATATTGCCGGACTTACAAACACCACTGAAGCCACTGCTACTCAAGCTTTCAATACAGTCACTACACCTACACCCTCAGCGAACCTGGTCACCAACGGAAACTTTAGCAGCGGAAATACTGGGTGGACTGGAAATGCCCTCAATGTCTTGACCGAGGGCGGAAATAGTTACAACTCTGCAAACGTCACAGCTGCTGGTAATCCTTGGGATGTCAATCTCTCATTCCCTTTAAGTATCCCGAACTCAAATGTTAAGTACAAATTGCGTTTTAAGGCACAGTCAGACCGCGCGAGGACATTGATTGCAGGTATTGGGCTTGCAAGTGACCCGTGGACCAACACCGTTCAAACCGTCACCCTGACGACCAATTTGCAGACTTTTGAACTGAGTCTGACCTCCAACTTTGCCAGCACCAACAGCCGCGTCATTTTCGATATGGGAGCTGCTGCCGGTGCAGTCTCGATTGACGATGTGGAATTGGTTTTGGATACGTCAATCGTTGATACGCCTATTTCAAGTGGTGTTCTGTCATTGTCAACGGGATTCGCTTCCAAAACCCTATCAGCCAGTGGCGGCGCTATTACAAACTCCGGGGGCAGTAATTTTGATGACTATAACTGCACAGGTGGTGCCGCTGTGTGTGGCGGAGATGCAGGTGGAGCAGGAGCTGATAGCTTTGCCTATTTCTATTATCAAACCACCACACCTGCAACGGGTCTCTATTCTCAGATTGAAATTTTTGGACCTAACGTCACAGGTCTAAAAACCGATGGTGATACCGGCGGTGTCACCATCGGTAGCCAAACCAAGGTCAACTTTAATTTCAATCCAAACCCACAATGGTTCAACAGTGGTGCGCCCAAAATGGGCGTAGTACTCACATTGGGCAAACGATACGCGATTGGCGGGGGGTGCCATATTCAGCTTCATGGTGTTAAAAACATCACCAGCGAAGGATCTACTGCCTATTCGATGAACTTAAGAGATGATTTTCGGGTTGCACAAGATTGTGGAACAGGCATAGCGCCTGACAATGTGAACGCAGCTCTTGCCGCATCGCCTGTTGTCAGCAGTTTCAAGGTACTGGGTGCTGGTGGAACAGCGGCAATCGAGGGTCGTGGTGGTTTAAAGAGCACTGCGAACCTGTCTGTAAAAACTGGTGACGTTTACCCAACAACAGTTGCACTTAGAGGGGCCATCACTTTCGATTGATGTTGAAAAAAATCAATCTTTTCTCGGAGAAAAGAGGGCCTTCGGCCCTCTTTTTTTGCTAAAAAATAGTTGTATAAATTCTTTATGTCATTCAAACCTAGGCTTTCACCCTTCCAAACAGTTTTTTTTCTTTTGGGCTTAATACTTCTGAGTGCCTGCGGCGGGGGGTCCTCTACTGCTGGCCCTAAAAGCGATCAAAACAGCATCCATGGTTTGTTGGCCTCTTTTGACGAAGTACCCTCTCCAGCATACACCGCAATAGGTGGTGCCAACACCAGCATTGAAACAGGCGTTGCTAGTGACACTGCCAAAGCGCTCAAAATCACCCGCACCGGAGGTGAAAAATTTGCCGGTGCATGGATTCCTGTGCAAGATGTTTTGTCGAATGCAGGCCCACAAAAGGTCACGGCGCGCGTGTATTCACCCACTGCAGGCATTCAGGTCGCCATCAAGTTGGAGCACGGCGAGGGTTTCGGAACGGGCGACATTCTGGCCAACGAAGTGGTCAAGGTGGGCTGGCAAACCCTGACTTGGACTATCAAAACCTTTGACCACACCAAGGTTTACAACCGCTTTGTCATGCTGCCCAACCTGGGTAAGTTGGGCACCGGCGAGACATATTATTTCGACAACATTGCCATTACCGCAGCAACCCAAGAAGACATCGCTGCATTCACGGCGACCCCGGGTGGAAATGCCAGTGCAGCAATGGGTTCTGCTGGTCCGCAGGCGATGCCCATTGAGCTCAGCCACGATCTGCATGATTTCATTTCTGCAGGCGACGCTGTATTCGCATCCGACTACATCGGCACGCTGGATGGCAACAACCGGCATGCGGCCTGGACCAATGCCTCGACCCGAGGCGTCGCGCGCAAGGGCAACATTGGCTACTTTCAAGATGCGTTGTTGACGGCTGGCCACCCCCAAATTGTGACCAGTACGGGATGGGTTTCGGGCAGGATTGATGGACCTGCTTCTGTGCCCAATTTCTTCCGGGTTTTTGTCTTCAAAAAGCCGACAACCACTTTTGAAAACTCATACCTGGGCTTGTATGTAAACGCGCCCAACAACGGCACGGTCAATGCATCGGGCTTTTCAGGCATCAAATTCAAGTTGTGGGGGCCGGCCGAGATGTATCAGAAGACCTACGTTCCACAGCTGCAAATGGTTCTGTCTGGACCTCAGGCAGCCGGGTGTCAAACCTTGTCTGGTGGCACAGAGCTGATTCAGGATTTTTCAGCCAACCAGAAATTCGGGGCCGGCTCCAAATACACGCTGTCAACGGCCAACTTCAGAATCCATGGCCTTTGTGGCAGCGACACCGCGCAGAACGCTGTGAACAATGTCTTGTCGCAATTGGCCCGCGTCTCTGTGAAAGTCTCCGGCAATCAGTTCAACTTTCAGGAGCCATTGCCCAATGATTCAACGCAGTTTGCCACCGGCATCAACCTGGGCGGCATTGCTTTCACCCAGTGAATTCTGGCGTTTTGACAGGTGGTCCGTAGATCACCTGTCAGACCCGTCTCTGTCAGGGTCACGAGCACAAAAAAGGGCCTACGGCCCTTTCATTGTTTTCGGTACACCCGCACCCAATCCACCTCCATACTGGCTGGCAAACGGCTGTTGTCAACCGCGCCGCCCAGAACCCCTCCCACAGCCACGTTCAGCAACAGGTATTGCGGTCTGTCAAAAGGCCAGCGGGTACGATCACCATTGCCTGGGTTGGCATAGGTGTGGTAGTCCACACCATTGACACCGATCACGATGCGGTCCGCGTCCCACGTCATCTGGTAGGTATTGAACTCGGTGCAGGCTGTAGGCAAAGAGCGCACCGAAGTGGGGCCCGCTCCAGCATGTGTCGCTTTGGTGTGGATGGTTCCCAAAACGCGCTGTTTGTCGGCGTTTGAAAATCCCTTTTGCTCCATGATGTCGATCTCGCCATCGTCTGGCCAGGTGCCACCGGTGCCAAGGGTCCAGATGGCAGGCCAGGTGCCCAAGGTACAAGGCAATTTGGCACGGATTTCAAAACGACCATAGGTCCAGCTGGCTTTGCCCCGCGTGATCAATCTGGCTGAAGTGTAGTTTTGATTGCCATAGTCCGGGGCACTGCTCAGCCGCTCTTGTCTGGCCGTGATGATCAGCTTACCGTTTTCAACGCGCGCATTTTCTGTGCGTTCGCGGCTGTAATACTGCAGCTCGCCGTTCCACCATCCGCGCTGGTTGAACTCGGTGTCATAGTCCCACTTGGTGCTGTCGGGCAATCCATCTCGGTCAAATTCGTCTTGCCAAACGAGTTGCCAACCTGGCAAATCACTTTCACTGGCGGCGTTGTCTGATTCGTTAGCATCTGCATTCGATCCGCTACCGCCACATGCGGACAATAAAACGGTGGCCACACAGGCCAAGACTGTATTTTTCAAACCAAACTTTCTGATCCAGGTATGAACCTTTTACTGTGTGCATCGAACCACATGAGTTGCTTGGGGTCCAACTGAAGGCCCACGCTGTCGCCCATGCGAAAACCTGCTCGTTGTTGACTGAGTTTGGCAATGATCAGCTCTTCATGCCAAGGCATGCGCACATACACGATGGTGGCATCACCCAGTTGTTCGGTGAACTCAATGGTCCCTGTGAGCCCTGCACCAGGTGCTGTCAATCCGATGGCTTCAGGCCTAACACCCATTGTGGTACCCGGCAACAAGTCATTGACCTTGTTACCCAGCGCATCTACATCCACATTGACTTTGGAACCCAGCAGCAGACGGTTGTTCAATATGTCAACTGTGTAAGGCAACAAATTGATCTTGGGCGACCCCAAAAATTGCGCCACAAAGGTATTGACCGGCTTGCGGTACAAGTCCATCGGCGCACCCACCTGCTCAATCCGCCCCTGGTTGAACACCGCAATCCGGTTACCCAAGGTCATGGCCTCGGTCTGGTCGTGGGTGACGTAAACCATGGTGGTTTTCAGATCGGCGTGCAGCTTGGCCAGTTCAATGCGCATTTGCACGCGCAATGAGGCATCCAGATTGGACAAGGGCTCGTCAAACAAAAACACTTTGGGGCGACGCACAATGGCGCGGCCAATGGCCACGCGCTGACGTTGGCCACCCGACAATTGTTTGGGGTAACGCTTGAGCAAAGGACTCAGTTGCAAGCGCTCTGCCGTCTCTTGAACGAGCTTGGCGGTTTCTGTTTTGGAGGTGCCTGACATGCGCAAGCCAAAGCCCATGTTGTCTTCCACGGTCATGTGCGGGTAAAGCGCATAACTTTGAAAAACCATCGCAGCGCCACGTTCAGAAGGGCCTTTGGCGCTGACGTTTTCGTCACCGATGTGGATGCTTCCGCCGGTCATGTTTTCAAGTCCGGCAATCATGCGCAGCATGGTGGATTTGCCGCAGCCCGATGGGCCTACAAAAACCATGAATTCGCCATCACGGACTTGCAAATCCAGGCCCGGAATGACCACGGTTTCACCAAAGTGTTTGGTGACGCCTTTGAGTTCGATCGATGCCACGTTATTTCCCACTCAGAAATTTTTGATACCACAGGGCACTGTTTTTGAATGTTCGTTGCTGTGTCTCAAAGTCCACATGCACCAAGCCAAAACGCTTGGCGTAACCGCTGGCCCATTCAAAGTTGTCCATCAGGCTCCAGGCAAAGTAGGCCCCCACCGGCACGCCTGTCGCCATGGCGTCGTGTGTGGCGGCAATGTGGTCGCGGATGTAGGCCAATCGCTGCGCGTCATCCACCACACCGTTGACCAGTTGGTCTTTGAAGGCTGCACCGTTTTCTGTCACCCACAACCTGTGAGGTTGGTAGTCTTTGTGTAAACGGCACAACAATTCGGTCAGGCCTTGGGGGTAAACCTCCCAACCCATGTCGGTCACGGTATTGCCGGTGCTGGCCACATCCCAAGGGTTGCCACACGAAGAAAAATTGCGGGTGTAGTAATTGACGCCCAAAAAGTCGTTGGCTTGTGCAATGGTTGTCAAATCACCGGGCTGCACGGGCGGCGCATCAGCCCCCAAATGCTCAATCACATCCTGTGGATAGACGCCTTTGAACAATGCATCCATGTACAGGCGCAGGATCAGGCCATCGTCCAGTTTTGCCTTGGCCACGTCCAGGGGGTCATCACTGGCAGGGTAAATGGGTGACAGGTTCAGCACAATGCCCATGGCGGTGGTGAGCCCCAGGCCACGCATGGCTTGCAATGCCATGCCATGGCTGAGCAACAGATGGTGAACCGCTTGCATGGCTTGTTTTCTGGACTGAATGCCTGGCGCAAAAATCCCTTGCTCGTAACCCAATATGGCGATGACCCAAGGCTCGTTGTGCGTGCAAATGCTGTGCAAGCGGTGGCCAAATCTGCGGGCCACTTCGGTGGCATAGCGTGTGAAATGCGTGCAGACCTCACGGTTGGCCCAACCACCTTGGTCTTGCAGCGACTGCGGCAAGTCCCAATGGTTCAGGGTCAAGTGCAGTTCAATGCCACGCTTTTCCAGCGCTGAAATCAACTGGTCATAAAAGGCAAAGCCCGCTTCATTCCACGCGCCTTGACCATCGGGCTGGACGCGTGGCCAGGACATCGAGAATCGGTAAGCATTGACGCCCATGCGACTGATCAACTCAATGTCTTCAGGCCACCGGGTGTAATGCTCGCAAGCCACGTGTCCGTTGCTGGCATCTGCAATTTTTCCATCGGTCGCACAAAAGGTGTCCCAGATGGATGGGCCCTTGCCATCGCGGTCGTGCGCGCCTTCAATTTGAAAAGAGGATGTGGCAACACCCCATTTGAAGTCTTGGGGGAACTGGTCGCGAGAGACGGTCATGGTACTCATGTTCAAAGGGGTTGTTTTAGCCGCGCACAGCGCCTGATGTCAGGCCTTCAATCAGTCGGCGCGAAGAGAAAATGAAAATGATCAACAAGGGGATCACCGCGATGGCCGATCCAGCCATCAAAGCACCCCACTCGGTGTCGACCGGACTTTGCACGCTGCGCAGCGCCAATGGAAAGGTGTACATCTCGGGTGAACGCATCACGACCAAGGGACCAATGAAGTTGTTCCACGAGGCAATGAAGGCGATGAGTCCCAGCGTGCCAAATGCCGGTCCCAGCAAAGGCACAACCACACTCCAGTAAATTCTGAATTCACCACAGTTGTCCATGCGGGCCGCTTCAATCAGCTCTTTGGGAATGGCCGAACTGATGTATTGGCGCATCAAGAAGATGCCCATAGCGGGGGCAGCACCTGGCAGATACAGCGCTCGGGGTTGGTCGATCCAGTTGAGCGCATCCATGATCAAGAAGGTGGGGATCATGCCCAAAAACGATGGCACCAGCATCGTGCCCATGACCAGTGCAAACAACAGCTTTTTGTAGCGGAATTCGTAGACCGCAAAGGCAAAACCCGCCATGGAGCAAAACAACAGGGTCAGCGCCGTACCCATCAAGCCCACATACAGCGACCACCCCAGGTTTTTCCAAAATGGAATTTTGGCCATCAAAATCTTCATGTTGTCGAAGAAGTGATCGCCAAAAAACAAGGGGGGCGGAACACTGAAAATGTCAGCCCGCGATTGCGTGGCAAACACGAACATGAAATAAAACGGGCCTAACATCAACAAAGCGCCCAGCACAATGAAAATCCACCCCATCACACCCAGTGTGGATTTGGCTTCTGACATGGCTTGGCTCATGCTTGACCTTCTTTGTTTTTAAACGCTCTGTTCGTGACCAAGGTCATGAGCAAAATGATGACGAACAGCATCCAAGAAATAGCGCTGGCCAAGCCAAAGTCATTGAAATCAAACGCTGTTCGGTACATGTACATGGCAGTGGTCATGCCGGCATATTCGGGGCCACCTTTCCCCCCCGTCAAAATGAATGGCTCTTCAAACAGCTGCAGCCCTCCAATGACGGTCAAGGTCACTCCAAAGAACATCATGGGCTTGAGCTGGGGCAAAGTGATGTACCAAAACTGTTGCCAGTTTTTGGCCCCATCCATGCGGGCTGCTTCGTACAAATCACGCGGAATACTTTGCATCGCCGCCACGTACAAGATCACATTGAAGCCCAGATAGCGCCAGAACACCACGGCGGAAACCACAGGTTTGATGGCTTCTGGACTGCCCAGCCAATCGATGTTTTGCTCGGGCATCACCGCATTCAGCCATGGCCATTTCGCCATCTCAGCCAAGGCGGCATTGACCATGCCATAGTCGGTTGAAAACAAGGTGCTGAACATGATGGCGATCGCCACCGTAGAGGTGATGTAGGGCAGGAAATACGCACCCATGGCCGCATTGCGCCAGCGACCCATTTTTTCGTTGATCAAATAAGCCAAGGGAATGGCGACAAGGTGTTGCGGCATGCCAGACGCCAGAGCCATCCACAAGGTGTTGCTCAAGGAGGTCCACACCAAGGGGTCCTCAATGGCAAACATCAGATTTTCCAGTCCTACAAATTCCATGGAACCGAGACCTTGTACCGGATCCCACATGTGAAACATCAGCAAGAAGGAAAACACAATGGGAAACAGTCCAAATACCAAGAACAGCAACAGAAATGGGCTGATCAGCACATAAGGTGCCAATGCAGGTGTCAGCACGGGCTTCATCAACGGCTCGATCTTCTTTGTACCAAGCGGTGTGCGTCCTTGAGCGCCTGGTCAATGGGTTTGTTTTTGGTCAAAACCAAATCCAGTTCGGCGTTGACAATTTCCTCGGCCACGCTGTCGTGCTTGAAAACCATGGTGGGTTTGATTTGGGCCGTTGTATTTTTCCAATCAAGTCTGGCTTTTTGCCCTCCCAAGAAAGCCACGGGTTGGTTGAAAAACTCCCCGTTTTGCGCTTCGATCAGGGCAGGGAATGCATTGAATTTCTCAAACGCCATTTGTTGCTGCTTGCTGTTCAAGGTCAAGTGCTGGATCAAATCCCAAGCCAATTCCTTGTTCACCGCTTTTTTCGGGATGGCATAAAAGGTTCCGCCCCACGAGGTGGCAATCCGCTCAGGCAGCACGGTAGAGCGCCAAAGCCCACTGGTGTTGGGCGCCAACCAATTTTGCAAATGTCCACCCAACCAAGCGCCCATCATCTGCACCGACACCGTGCCGCGTTTGAGGGACTCGCCCCATTCGTTGGACCACGCGTTGATTTTGGCGTCCAGGCCCTGAGCTCTGATTTGCTGAGCGATCTCAAAACCACGTTTGAATCGGGGTGAGGTGTCAATGACGGACTTGCCTTGGTCATCAAAGTAAACACCATGGCCTGCGGGGATGCCCGTCCTGATCACAATATCTTTGACATCACGGGCATGCGCCACCAAATAAGCGCCACTTTCTTTTTTGATTTTTTGTCCGCTTTGAATAAAGCTTTCCCATGATTGAGTCAGGTCTGATTCTTTGACCTTGGCCTTGGCCAATACATCATGTCTGTAGAACATGGCCCCCGGCCCGATGTCTGTCGGCACAGCCACTTGCCCATGGGTGGCTGAACGGCCTTGTGCCAAGGCGTAAGGCACCATTTTGGATGCATGCTGGCCAATTTGGTACGGTGCTTTGGCCAAATCCTCGAGACCCCCGCTTTGGGCGAATCGTCCCAAGTAGCCATATTCAATGGTCATGACATCGGGCAGTCCTGTCGATGTGGCCAATGCGGTTGTCATGGCGGTGTGGTGGTCTGCATACTCACGGCCGACCACCTTCACTTCCACATGGGGGTTTTTCTTTTGCCACTCCTGCAGGGCTGCTTTGACGATGTCATCGACTGCCGGGAATGCGGCCACCGTGATGCTTGTTTTTTGGGCTAAGGCCATGCCCATCGACATGGCGCAAAGCCAAAAAATCGTTGCTTTTTTCATGAAAACCTTTTTTGAAAGCGCTTTCATTTTTATTCTGATCCTCTGTAAAGTCAAGTCACTCAAGGGTTTCCACTGAGCCTCTTTGCTATTCAGCAACCCGAGTGTGACCACTAACCCGGTATTCAACCGTAACCAGTTCATCCACTACCAAACGCTTTGATCGTGACGTGCTGCCCGCCTTTCGCGCAGGTGGCCCTGGCGGGCAAACCCGCATGAACGCAGTGCTGCGTGATTGGCTCAAGACACAATCGCCGGTTTGAGACTCGGAAAAATTTGGGGTGCTGGTTGTCAAAGAATGCGCACAAAATGCCATTGCATCAACAGCAGCAAGCTCTCGCGCCTGCTAACCGGCCCCTTCGATCAAGCCTCGCAAGTTCAACACCTCGATCCAACCTCTACCCAAGTTCAAAACGCCGTCGCCTTCCAGCGCCTTCAGGGCAATGGAGGCCTTCGGGCGGCTGATGCCGCAGCTGGCCGCTATCTGCTCATGCGTCGCGACAACGACGGTACGCCCGTCGGAGCGGGTGGGCAAATCAGCAGCCATACGTGCCAAGCCGGCACAAAGCCGGTGCTGCACGCCTCTTGAAGCCCAACTGCGCTCACGGGCCTGCACCTCCCGCAGGCGCTG
>CAMDFT010000096.1 GCA_945897795.1 Limnohabitans sp. Rim8
TAAAGTATATCAACGAATCATATTATTGGATCGGTCTGGAAATACGCAGCCTTTCATGGCGGCGGCGTTCCAGACCCGAGCCATGGAACTGAGCCGTTGGGCTGTGATTGGGGCACTGGCCTGCGTTTTGTTTCTCTTGATTGAACTTACGAAAGCCCTGTGGCGTCGGTTTGGCCTGCGGCGCATGTGAGGCGGGTTCGTTAAGATATCGCCATGAAAAACCGCCTAATCGCCTCCTTTTCCGTCAGCGCCATCGGCCTGGGCTGCATGAACCTCAGCCACGCCTATGGCGCGCCCGTTTCAACCCAAAAGGGCGAGCGCGTGCTGCTCACCGCCCTGGACCAAGGCGTGACGCTTTTCGACACCGCCGCACTTTATGGTTTTGGTTCGAATGAAACTTTGTTGGGACAGGTGATGAAGCCGCACCGCAACCGCTTCACCCTGGCCAGCAAGTGCGGCATGCAGGGCGTGGAGCAAAGCGACGGCAGCAAGGTGAGGGTGATCGATGGTCGCCCCGAGACGATCAAAAAGACTTGTGAAGACTCGCTGCGCCGTTTGCAGACCGAGGTGATTGACCTGTATTACCTGCACCGCTGGGACAAAAAAGTGCCCATCGAAGACAGCGTGGGCGCTTTGAGTGACTTGGTGCGCCAGGGCAAGATTCAGGCCATTGGCTTGTCCGAGGTGTCGGCCAGCACTTTGCGAAAGGCCCATGCGGTGCACCCGATTGCCGCCGTGCAAACCGAGTATTCGCTGTGGACGCGCAACCCCGAAATTGCGGTGCTGCAGGCCTGCCGAGAACTGGGCGCGACCTTTGTGGCCTTCAGCCCGGTGGCGCGGGGGTTTTTGTGTGGTGCGCCGCTGGATGTGGCTGGGTTTGAGCCCAAAGACATTCGCCGCGGTATGCCGCGTTTCACGCCCGAAAACTTTGCTGCCAACTTGAAGCTCTTGCCCGCCTACCACGCGCTCGCGCAAGAGGCGGGCTGCAGCCCTTCGCAGCTGGCCTTGGCCTGGTTGCTGCACCAAGGCGAACACATCATCCCCATCCCCGGCACCACTTCGGTTAATCACCTGTTGGACGATCTGGCGGCGGTGGATGTGAAACTGGATGCGAGCTTGCTGGCGCGCCTGGATGCCCTGATCAACCAGCGCACCGTGGCCGGTAACCGCTACAGCGCGCAGGCCAACAGCGAGGTGGACACCGAGGTGTTTGGCTGATGTCTCTGGCGTTCAGGGGCTTGGCATCCATGGGCTGGCACCTGAACTTGAGCAACTGGGACCGAAGAGCATGAGCGCACCCGTTATTGAAACCGACCGACTGATCTTGCGTGCGCATCGTCTCGATGACTTTCCTGCACTGGCAGCCATGTGGGGAGACCCCGCAGTCTCTCAATTCATCAGCGGAAAGCCTTCGACGCGGGAGGAGTGCTGGGCGCGGCTTCTTCGCTACAGCGGGCACTGGGCGTTGCTTGGCTTTGGCTATTGGGCCGTTCAATGGAAGGACAGTGCTCGGCTCATCGGCGACGTCGGCTTTGCGAACTGGGAGAGAGACATCAGTCCCTCCCTGGATGGCCTGCCGGAAGGCGGTTGGGTGTTCTCAAGCGAGGCGCATGGACGCGGCATCGCCACTGAGGCTGTGAACGCTGCGCTTGTATGGATGGATGAAAAGTTCGGCGCCAAGACAACGGCGTGCATCATTGGCCCAGGGAACGCGGCATCCATTCGACTTGCTCAGAGGGTGGGGTATCGAGAGTACGGCCGATCGGAGTTCAAGGGGTCCCAGATGATCCAGTTTCGTCGCAATGGGGCGCTTGGAGGGTCTGTTGACGCTTAAAGTCGGCATCCCCCAGCATTGCCCCCAACCTCCCCGAGGACAAATGCACAACCGGTGTCCTTGAAAATTTGAGTCACTACAATTCACGCCCATGAGAAGTTACTTGGCGATCTTCATGCTGGTGTTGTTGCCCTTGCAGTTCAGCTGGGCAGCCATGGCCAGCCATTGCCAGCACGAAACAGGTGTGACGGCCCAGATTCCGAGTCACCACAGCCATGAGCATGCGTCAGCTGACCACCCAGAGACCGCTCAAAACGCAGATTCATCGGCCTGCATGGACCATGACTGCGCCACCTGTCATTTGGGCTGCGCAGTAGCCTTGGTCAGCGATCTGAAAACGACCACCGTAGCGGTATCTGACGATCACCCAGTTCACCTTCAGGCGATGGCTTCTCAGCCATCAACAGAACGCCCTGAACGGCCCAAATGGCCCGTGCTTGCCTGATCGGCGAGCCTCGGGTTTTCCTGCCTTTTTTCGAATCCCCCTGTGTGCGGGTGAGCATGGCGCTTTGTGCGTTGTGCGTCATCGCTTAGCGACGCCTTGTCGCTGCTCGCTGATCTCCTTGGATGTTTCACCATTGGAGATAAGTGATGAGTTTGAACCAAAAAAGATCGGCACCGATTCGGTTCGTGCTGTCGGTTTTGACCTTGAGTGGCTTGGTGCTGATGGCCCAAGCGCAAGGCACATCTGCTGCAGCGACAAGCAACGCGGTGTCCTTGAAAGAAGTTTTCGATTCGGCGTGGCAAAGGCAGCCCGAGGCGCAAGCTTTTCAAAAGCGTCGCGATGCCGTGCGGGCCCAGGCCAAAGCCGCTTCATTGTTTTCACCCGAGCCGCCCTCGCTGGAGATCGGTCAGCGATCAGACTGGATAACCGGCAACAACGGTGCGAGGGAATTCGAGCTGGGCATCACCGTACCCATTTGGCTGCCCGGTCAACGCACGGCCAGTGCCGATCTGGCGCAGGCGGAACTCTCGTGGCTTGAGCGCAGGCAACACGCCTCACAACTGCGGCTCGCCGCATCCGTCCGGGATGCTTGGTGGGGCTGGCTGCGTGCTCGCGTTGATGCAGAACTGGCGAACGAGCAACTTGCCAATGCACAACGCCTGGCCGTAGACGTGGCCAAGCGGACCCAAGCCGGTGATCTGGCCAAGTCGGACCAGCATCAAGCCGAAGGCGCTGTCGCTGCGGCCCAGGCGCTTGCCGCCCAGGCTCAAGCGGCCTCTGCCGCAGCCTTGGCACAAGTGATGGCGCTGTCAGGCAGGACGGCGCCGTATGACTTGACTGTCAATGCGGCAGGTGAACCCACCCTAGGCCAGACCCCCAGTTCAAGTCCCTCAGTGGGCCATCCCTTGTTGGCGGAACTGGAGGACCGCATCAAGGTGGCCGAGCGCACGGCTCAGCTCATCGGCACCCAAAAGCGTTCCAACCCCGAACTCACGGTCGCGACCAGCCGTGACCGTGGGGCTTTTGGGGAGCGCTACGGCCAGACTGTCCAGGTCGGCATTCGTGTGCCTTTGGGTGCAGGCCCCAGGCATGACGCCCGTCTTGCGACCGCACAAGCCGAAGCGATAGAAGTGCAGTCACAACGGGTCCTCGAGCAGGCTCGCATTCAAGCCGACCAACAAGGCGCTGCCGCCCGCCTGGCGGCCGCACGCACCCAACTCGATGCCGTGCAGCGACGGGCCAGGCTGGCCAACGAGACCCGAGGCTTTTTCGACAAGTCGTTCAGGCTGGGCGAGACGGATCTGCCCACCCGCTTGCGCATTGAAGCCGAGGCCGCAGAGGCCACGCGACAAGCCGCTCGAAGCCAAATTGACCTGGCAAGCGCCATCTCGGCATGGCGGCAGTCCTTGGGCTTGCTGCCCGAGTGATGCTGACGCACCTAAAAAATTCAAGGACCACCATGAAGCTTACTTTTTCAACCGCCGCCACGCTCCTGACGCTGGTCTTTTCACTGCTCAGTCCCCTGGCCATGGCTGGCCCCGGTCATGACCATGGCGAAGCAGCGCCACAAGCTCAGGGAACAGCCCTGCCGCGTTTCGTCGCCGTTTCAGAGGACCTGGAAATGGTCGGCATCGTCAATGGCAAGCAGCTGACGATTTACCTAGACCGATTTACAGACAACAGCCCCGTGAATGACGCCCAGATCGAGATCGGCATTGCAGGCAACAGCTACAAAGCCGAAAAAAAAGGCGAGGGTGAGTACGAAGTCACCCTCAAAGACACGCTCAAGCCGGGTGTGCTGGCCATCACCGCAACCATTCATGCCGGTCAGCTGAATGACCTGCTGGCAGCCGATCTCGATTTGCATGCAGACGAAGAGGAGCACAGCCATCGCACTTCTTGGAAAGCCTTGGCCATGTGGTCGGGTGCTGGTTTGCTGGCGCTCATGGCATTGGGTGTGATGTTTCGCTTTCGTCAACAAGCTCGTCGCGCTTAAGGAGCCCGCACCATGAAAAAGAACTTCACGACAAAAAACTGTCACTGGGTGTCAATGGCTACAGCTTTGACGCTCGCCGTGACTGCACTGTCTTCTTATGCGGGTCCGGGACATGACCACGGTCCGGCGTCTGCAATGCCCAATGCCAATGGCCCACAGCGCATGGCCGATGGCCGCGTGTTTTTGCCCAAACCCGCCCAACGTCAACTGAATGTGCGCACGCTGGTGGTCGAAACCGCCGAACTGCCACGCGCCTTTGAACTCAACGGGCGGGTGCTGATGGACCCCAACGCAGGAGGAAAAGTCCAACCCATCAACGCCGGCCGCATCGAACCCGGCCCCAACGGTTTGCCCAACGCAGGGCAAAGCGTGAAGAAGGGTCAGGTCTTGGCCTATGTGGTTCCTGCAGTCGCCCCCCTGGAGCGTGCCAGCCAGTTGTCTCAATTGGCCGAATTTCGCGCGGCCAAAGCGTTGGCCGAAAAGCGCGTGGCCCGTTTGCGCGAGTTGTCTGACACCGTGCCACGCAAGGAAGTGGAAGCTGCAGAGAGTGAGGTAATTAGCTTGACCGAGCGCATGTCGGCCGTCAGCGGTGGCCTCAGCAACAAAGAAGCACTGGTTGCGCCTGTTTCTGGCGTGATTGCCTCGGCGCATGTTGTGGCGGGCCAAGTGGTGGACACGCGTGAATTGATTTTTGAAATTGTCGACCCCAAGCGACTGCGCGTCGAAGCCTTGGCTTTTGATGGCGCGCTGGCCAACAACATCGGCGGCGCCACACTGGCGGTTGGCGAACAGCGTACGGCGCTGATTTTCATGGGCGCAGCGCGCAGTTTGCGCGAGCAAGCACTGCCGCTGAACTTCCAGGTGCAAAACCCGGAACTTTTGGGCTTGGCCGTTGGGCAGCCCGTCAAAGTCCATGTGCAGTCCAAGCAAAAGACGCAGGGCATTGCGGTGCCTCAATCGGCACTGATGAAGAACGCGGCCAACCAGAACGTGGTCTGGGTCAAGTCGGCGCCTGAGCAGTTTGAACCCCGCTCGGTGACCTTCGAGCCCCTGGATGGCGCGCGTGTCACGGTGATCTCGGGCTTGAAGTCTGGCGATCGTGTGGCGACCCAGGGTGCCACCCTCATCAACCAAGTCCGTTAAGGAGGCCACCCGATGTTCAAGTGGCTTCTCGAAAACAGCCTGACCAACCGGCTGCTGGTGTTGATGGCGGGGGTCGTGTTGATGGCCTACGGGGCATTCACCTTGTCTCAAACGCCGGTCGATGTCTTTCCCGACCTCAACAAACCCACGGTCACGATCATCACCGAGGCCGGTGGCATGGCACCCGAGGAGGTCGAGCAACTGATCACCTTCCCGCTGGAGACGGCCATGAATGGCTTGCCTGGCGTGGAGTCGGTTCGCTCGATTTCGTCGGCTGGCCTGTCCTTTTTGTATGTCACCTTCAACTGGGACACAGAGATTTTTCGAGCACGCCAACTGGTGTCTGAGCGCCTCTCGACCCTGGAAGAAGGTTTGGCGGCCGGGGTGACCCCGCACATGGGGCCGATCAGTTCCATCATGGGCGAGATCATGCAGATCGCGATTCCGGTTGATCCGCAAAACATGTCTCCCATGGCGGTGCGTGAGTACGCCGACTGGGTGCTCCGTCCGCGTCTCTTGGCCATACCCGGCGTTGCGCAGATCATTCCCATTGGCGGTGAAGTGCGCCAGTTTCAGGTGCAGCCCAACACAGCGCGCATGTCGGACTTGGGCATCTCCTTGGAACAGTTGGATTCGGCGCTGCGCGGGTTTTCGGCCAACACCTCGGGTGGTTTTTTAGAGCTCAATGGACGCGAGTACCTGATTCGACATCTGGGCCGCACCTCCCGCCTGGAGGACTTGCGCAATCTGGCCATCACCGCCAAGAACGGTCAGCCCATCTTGTTGCGGCAGATCGCTGAGGTCACGTTTGCCGCCGCCATCAAACGCGGGGATGCGGGTTATGAAGGCAAGCCTGCCGTGATTTTGGGCGTTCAAAAGCAGCCCACCGCGGACACGACCCGTTTGACCCAGTCGATCGAGGAAGCCATTGCGGACCTCAAGACTTCTCTGCCAGCGGGCATGGAGGCACCCCGTGTCACCTTCAGGCAAGCCAGCTTCATTGAGGCGTCGATCTCGACGCTGCAAGGCAAGCTGATCGGCGCATCGCTGTTTGTGGCCGCAGTCCTTTTCTTCTTCTTGGGCACGGTTCGCCCCACCATCATCGCGCTCACGGCCATTCCTGTCTCCATCTTCATCACGGCACTGGTGTTCAAGTACTTCGGTTTGTCGATCAACACCATGACGCTGGGCGGGCTGGCGATTGCCATTGGCGGCCTGGTGGACGATGCCGTGGTGGATGTGGAAAACATCTTGCGTCGCCTGAAAGAAGACCGTACCAAAGATCCAACTCAGCGCCTGTTGCTGCTCTCACTCGTGGCCAAGGCGTCCATGGAAGTCCGCTCGGCGATCCTTTATGCGACGGTCATCATCGTGCTGGTCTTCCTGCCGCTTTTTGCATTGCCGGGCCTGGAAGGCAAGTTGTTTGTGCCGCTGGGCATTGCCTTCATCATCTCGACACTGGCCTCTTTGCTGGTGTCGGTGACGATGACGCCGGTGCTGAGCTACTACCTCTTGCCGGGCATGAAAAACCTGGACCATGGCGACACCCAGGTGCTGGCATGGCTCAAGCGGGGCTACAAAAGCAGCTTGCAGGTGGTGCTGGACAAGCCCCGCGTGGCCATGACCGGTGCCTGTGTGGCTGTGGTGTTGGCGGCGGCGGCCGTTCCGTTCTTTCCGACCACCTTCTTGCCCCCCTTCAACGAAGGCACGTTGCTGGTGGGCATACGGCTGAACCCGGGCGTGACCTTGACAGAGTCCTCTGACTTGGCACGCCAGGCCGAAGTGCTGGTCAAGCAGGTGCCCGAAGTGCTGCATGTGGGCAGACGCAGCGGACGTGCTGAACTCGATGAACATGCGGAGGGCGTTCATGTCAGCGAATTGGATGTGGGCATCCAAGCCTCTGGCGAGTTGACGCGCTCGATGGACGAGGTGCGTGCCGACATCCGTGCACGCTTGGTCAACCTGCCCGCATCCATCGAGGTGGGGCAACCGATTTCACACCGCATCGACCACATGCTGTCTGGCGTGCGCTCCCAAATCGCCATCAAGATCTTTGGTGAAGACCTGGATGTGCTGCGCGGGCAAGCCGATGCGTTGCGCTCAAAGCTGTCAGGGATCGAGGGCCTGACCGACCTGCAAATCGAAAAGCAAGTCCTGGCGCCCCAGATCAAGGTGCGGTTGGACTATGCGGCAGCGGCGCAATACGGCGTGTCTGGCGCGCAAGTGCTGGCCACATTGCAGAAATTGGTGGAAGGCGAACGTGTCACGCAAATCATGGAGGAAGGCCGCCGCTTCGCGCTGGTGGTGCGTTTGCCAGAATCCGCCCGCTCGCTGGATGGCTTGGGCCAGATGCTGATCGAAACCCCCACGGGCCGGGTGCCGCTGTCCAAAATCGCCACGATTGAAGACGCCGATGGTCCCAACCAAATCAGCCGGGACAACGGCAAACGGCGCATCGTGATTTCGGCCAACGCTTCGGGCCGCCCCTTGTCAGAAGTCGTGGCCGACATCCGCAAGGTCACGGCAGATTCTCGGCTGCCCGAGGGCTACTTCATCACCCTGGGGGGGCAGTTTCAGGCGCAAGAAGAAGCCACACGCCTGATTTCCTTGCTCTCGGTGGTCTCGGTGGTGTTGATGTTTGTGGTGCTTTACAGCCGCTACAAGGCCACTGTTTTGTCGGCCTTGATCATGGTGAACATTCCCTTGGCGCTGGTGGGTGCTGTGTTGGGGCTGTGGCTGTCAGGTCAGCCCTTGTCTGTGGCCGCCTTGGTTGGCTTCATCACGCTGGCGGGTATTTCGGTGCGCAACGGCATTTTAAAAGTCAGCCACTACATCAACCTCATGCGCTTTGAGGGGGAGGCTTTCAGCAAGCCCATGATCTTGCGCGGTTCACTGGAGCGTTTGAGCCCGGTGTTGATGACGGCCTTGGTGACCGCCTTCGCATTAGCACCTTTGCTCTTCGAGGCCGAACGCCCTGGCACCGAAATCCTGCACCCGGTAGCCGTGGTGATTTTCTCGGGCTTGATCAGCTCCACGCTGCTCGACACTTTTCTCACCCCCGTCATGTTCTGGCTCTTTGGCCGCAAACCCGCCGAGGCGCTATTGCAAGACAAAGACGCTGAAGCGTTCTGACCGTTTATTCGTTACCTCAACCTCAACCTCTCATAGGACATCTCATGAAATTACAAACGCTTTTGATCGCCTCTTCATTGGCCCTTGGCAGCTTGGCTTGGGCCGGACCCAACGATGGGACTCATAAACCCATGCAAGGCGGTGTTTTGGCCACCGTCAAGGATGTTGACTATGAATTGGTCGCCAAACCTGATGTACTTCAGTTGTTCGTGCGTGATCACGGCAAACCCGTGGACGTGAGCAAAGCAACGGCCAAAGTCACACTGCTTTCTGGCGCTGACAAGCAAGAAGTCGAGTTGAAACCGACAGGGGACAAACTTGAAGCCAAGGGCAGTTTCAAAGTAAGCCCCGGGACCAAAGTGGTTGCACAAGTCAATTCAGCGGGCAAAACAGCATCGGCGCGTTTTGTATTGAAGTGAAGTACCGGCATCCATAGAACATGCCTGTCGTTGGCGTTGCAACATCAATCACAACCACTCTGGCAAGCACGAGTGCTGTGCCGATCAAGTTCCAATGATCAACCAACACGCCATCGACTCACCACAGCCACACCTGCGCCCGTCAAGAAGCCGAAATTGTTGGATACGGGATCTGGGGCAAAGATCCTTTCCACATCGGCTCAAGGCAAGTGGCGATTCGCTTTACGTGATCAATGCCTTTCGGATCACTGCCAAAAATTCCTCCACATGGGGCGGTTGAAGATCATCTAAGCGCGTGACCAAACCGATAGGAGGCATCTGAACCACGAAGTCATTGTTGAGTATTTTGACTAGCCCGCGGGACTCATAGAGCTTGGCGACGCTGTGTGGCATAGCGGCCACGAAGTCTCTTTGTGCGATGGCCGTTTCGGTGAGCAGCAGCGAGGTGGATTCAATCCAGGCCGATGGACGGGCAAGCCCGGCTTGAATGAATATTCGATCGATCTCTTGACGAACCGGGGCCGATTCGGGCGGCAAAATCCATTCTTGACTGGCGAGCTCGCTGATTTTTAAGCGTCGTTTTTTGGCTAAAGGGTGGCTTGACCGAACGACCAGGCTTATGGACTCCGCGTACAAGGATTCTGTGGCAAAGGGTGGCTGATCCGTCTCGTAAGAAACGCGAACCAAAACCACATCAAGTTCTTTTCGATTGAGAGAGGCGATCAAGCTTTGCGGTGGTTAGTGCAACATCCTTTCTGTAATTTCCCCGAGCATTGAACCTGGCAGTTCTCGGTTCTGGGAATTTTTTAAACAGGCCCCGCCAGGCCGCCGGAGGCCCCCCCACCGGGACTCACGACAGAAAGAAATATCATGGCCCAACGAACC
>CAMDFT010000097.1 GCA_945897795.1 Limnohabitans sp. Rim8
GCAGGCACAATCTCGCCCATGACCGACCTGAACACCCCCGAAATTGCCGACACCGTGCGCTGGCTCGAGCGCGCCGTGATTGGCCTGAACCTCTGCCCCTTTGCCAAAGCCCCGCACGTCAAGGGCCAGATCCATTACGTGCTGAGCGAGGCCAAGGGCCTCGAAGGCTTGCGTGACGAGCTGATTGAGCAGTTGCAAGCGCTGGCCGAGATGCCTGCCGAAGAGCGCGAGACCGTACTCTTGATCGTGCCGCAGATGCTGCAGGATTTTTTGGAGTTCAACGACTTTCTGGACGAGGCTGATGCTGTGCTGCAAGAGCTCGATTTGGAGGGTGTGTTTCAGGTGGCCAGTTTCCACCCGCAATTCCAGTTTGCCGACACCGAGCCTGACGACATCGGCAACTTCACCAACCGCTCGCCTTACCCCACGCTACACCTGCTGCGCGAGGAAAGCATCGACCGGGCGGTAGAGGCTTTCCCTGAAGCCGAGATGATTTACGAGACCAACATCGAGACCCTTGACAAGCTGGGGGCTGAGGGCTGGAAAAAGCTGGATGTGGGCCCGCACTGAGGCGTTGAGGGGCGCCCTGAACTGAAAACAGGTTTATGGGTCATTTAATTGAATTAACCATGTATTTATTCCATTTATTGGATAAAATACATGGATGTATCCCCGACAGCCCCAGCAGAAACTCCTTCGCCTGATGCAGCAATTTCCTGCAGTGGGTTTGCTCGGGCCGCGCCAGGCGGGCAAAACCACTTTGGCGTTTGCGCAAAAAGCGCTTTACCCCAACGCCTTGTATCTGGACCTGGAATTGCCCTCGGCGCAGAGACAGCTGGACGATCCGGAAGCCTTTCTGATGGCCCACGCGCAACAGTTGGTCATCCTGGACGAGGTGCAGCGCATGCCCGAGTTGTTCAGGATTTTGCGTGGGGTGATCGACCAGCGGCGTCGCATGAATCAACCCAGCGGGCAGTTTTTGCTGTTGGGCTCGGCCACTGGGGTGTTGCTGCAGCAGTCCAGCGAAAGCCTGGCAGGGCGTGTCGCCTATGTCGAGTTGCCCGCGCTGCAGGCCGCAGAGGTTTTTGCTGCCCAGGCCAGCGCGACCGACTTGAACGCTTTGTGGGTGCGTGGTGGCTTTCCCTTGTCATGGCTGGCGGCGTCCGATGCTGACAGCATGACGTGGCGTGAGGTGTTCATCACCACCTATCTTGAAAAAGACATACCCACCCTGGGACCGCGTATCCCCGCCACCACCTTGCGGCGTTTGTGGACCATGCTGGCGCACCACCAGGGTGAACTGCTGGACCAATCCAAGTTGGCTTCGGCCTTGGCCATCAGCGGTCAGACCGTGAGCCGCTACATCGACTTGTTGTGCGACTTGATGCTGGTGCGGCGCTTGCCCGCTTGGCATGGCAACGTGGGCAAGCGCTTGATTCGCTCGCCCAAGGTGTATGTGCGTGACAGCGGTTTGGTCCATGCCCTGTTGGGTTTGTCGAATCTGGACGCCGTGCTCGGCCATCCCGTTGCCGGTTCCAGTTGGGAGGGCTTTGTGGTGGAGCAGTTGGTGAACGCAGCCCCCAACGCCCAAGCCAGTTTTTACCGCACCAGCAATGGTGCCGAGGTGGACCTGGTGCTGACATTTCATAACCAACAAACTTGGGTCATCGAAATCAAGCGATCCAGTGCGCCCACCGTGTCCAGAGGCTTCCACCAGGCGGCCGTCGATTTGGGGGCAGCGCGCAAGCTGTTGGTGGCACCCGTTGAACAAACATACCCCATGAAAGAACACATCGAGGTGGTCGACGTGTTGACGGCCGTGCGATGGGTGACCGAACAGGAACAAAACAATGGCTAAAAAAACCATGAGCTCCCACAAAACGGCCGCAACGCCCAAGCCGCAGGACTTGGATGTGCGTCCCGGCCAGTCGGTGGAGTTGCTCAAAGAACTGCACATCCTGACCCGCGAGGGCAAGCTCAACCAGGACTCGCGCCGCAAGCTCAAGCAGGTCTACCACCTGTTCCAGTTCATCGAAAAGCTGCTTCTCGATTTGCCTTCCAGTGGCGCAGGTCCCACGCTGGCCGATCATGGTGCTGGCAAGTCGTATCTGGGCTTCATCATTTATGACCTGTTTTTCAAAGCCTTGGGCCAGGGCACGATTTACGGCATTGAGACCCGCAGCGAGTTGGTGGTGTCGTCCCAAGCACTGGCCCAGCGGCTGGGCTTTGAGCGCATGCAGTTCCTCAATCTGAGCGTGGCCGAATCGGCGCAAAGCGACGCGCTGCCAGCGCAGATCGACGTGGTCACCGCGCTGCACGCCTGCGACACCGCCACCGACGACGCCATCGCGTTCGGTCTGCAAAAGAAAGCCCAATACATGGTGCTGGTGCCCTGCTGCCAAGCCGAATTGGCGCGCGCCCTGAACCAGAACAAGGCCCTAAATTTGCAGCGCACGCCTTTGGCCGAGTTGTGGCGTCACCCCCTGCATACCCGCGAAATGGGCAGTCAGCTCACCAACGTGCTGCGTTGCCTGTACCTGGAGTCACAAGGCTATGCCGTCACCGTGACGGAGTTGGTGGGCTGGGAGCACAGCATGAAGAATGAACTCATTTTGGCTAAGTACACCGGCCAGAAAAAGCGTGCATCAGGTGAGCGATTGCAGGCGCTGCTGCAGGAGTTTGGGGTCGAGGAGCTGATGGGGGCGCGGTATCCGGTGGCAATGAATTAATTGGGGTCAGATCCCAATTAAACTGACGCTTTCAGACAAAGCAAGCGCATATGGCCCGCCAACCCCGCCTCACAGTTGCAGGCTACCCCCACCACGTCATCCAGCGCGGCAATGACCGCCAGCCCATCGTGCGCGACGATGCTGACCGTGTGCGCTTGCTGGCGCTGTGGCAAGAGCATGCGCAAACTTTCAAGGTGGCCATCCATGCCTACGTGATCATGGACAACCATTTCCATTTGCTGCTCACGCCCGAAACCGATATAGGCTTGCCGCAGATGATGCAGGCGGTAGGCAGGGCCTATGTGCGTTACTTCAATTTGCGGCACCAGCGCACCGGCACCTTGTGGGAAGGGCGCTACCGCAGCAACCTCATCGAGAGTGAACGTTATCTTTTGGCTTGCATGGTCTACATTGATTTGAACCCGGTTCGGGCGGGCATGGTGGGGCAAGCGGCTGATTTCAAATGGTCCAGCCACAGGCACTGTATTGGGCAGATGAGTGACAACAGGGTGACGCCGCATGCCCTGTTTTGGGGCTTGGGCAACACGCCCTTTGCGCGCGAGGCGGCCTATGCCGGTTTGGTGCAAAGCGGTTTGGCGCAGTCACAAAAGGAGCAGTTGACGCAAAGCGCCTTGTCGGGTTGGGCCTTGGGCTCGGTCGATTTTGTGGGGCAATTGCAGCAATCCACAGCGCGCCGACTGATGCCAGGCAAGGCCGGGCGGCCATTCAAGAAGATGTCTGATTGAATCTGTCCCCAATTAAATCAAAGTCGAACCAAAAGCGAAATTAATTGGGATCTGACCCCAATTAAAAAGTTTGGCATGGGTGCTGCGTTGCACTACACTCTGCCCTCTGCGTGAAAACCCTTAGGAGCGCCCATGACTTCGGCCAGTGCAAAAGAACATTTCCAATCCACCGGTTTGTACGACCCGGCCAACGAACACGATGCTTGCGGTGTGGGCTTTGTGGCCCACATCAAGGGGCACAAGACGCACGCCATCGTGACCCAAGCGCTGCAGATTTTGCAAAACCTGGACCACCGGGGTGCTGTGGGCGCCGATGCGCTCATGGGCGACGGTGCTGGTATCTTGATTCAGCTGCCCGATGCGCTGTACCGCGAAGAGATGGCCCGGGCTGGAATGGCCCCTGACGGTTCCGTGGGCGTGGTGTTGCCACCGTTTGGTGAATACGGCATGGGCATGGTGTTTTTGCCCAAAGAACACGCCTCGCGCATGGCTTGCGAGCAAGAACTTGAGCGCGCCGTCAAGGCCGAAGGCCAAGTGGTTTTGGGTTGGCGCGATGTGCCGGTGAACCGCGACATGCCCATGTCGCCCACCGTGCGCGAAAAAGAGCCGGTCATGCGCCAGATCTTCATTGGCCGTGGCGCCGATGTGATCGTGCAAGACGCCCTGGAGCGCAAGCTGTACGTGATCCGCAAGACCGCCAGCGCCGCCATTCAGGCGCTTCAGCTGACGCACAGCAACGAGTACTACATCCCCAGCATGTCCAGCCGCACCGCGGTCTACAAGGGCTTGCTGCTGGCCGATCAAGTCGGCACTTATTACCTGGACCTGCAAGACGAGCGCTGCGTTTCGGCTCTGGGTCTGGTGCACCAGCGTTTCTCGACCAACACCTTCCCTGAGTGGCCATTGGCCCACCCCTACCGCTATGTGGCGCACAACGGCGAGATCAACACCGTCAAGGGCAACTACAACTGGATGAAGGCCCGCGAAGGCGTGATGTCTTCGCCCGTGTTGGCCGCCGACTTGCAAAAGCTCTACCCCATAAGCTTCGCCGGTCAGTCCGACACCGCCACTTTTGACAACTGCCTGGAACTGCTGACGATGGCGGGCTACCCCATCAGCCAGGCCGTGATGATGATGATTCCCGAGCCATGGGAGCAGCACACCACCATGGACGAGCGCCGCAAGGCCTTCTATGAATACCACGCTGCAATGCTCGAGCCATGGGACGGCCCTGCATCGATCGTGTTCACCGACGGCCGCCAGATCGGCGCCACACTGGACCGCAACGGCCTGCGCCCATCGCGCTACATCATCACCGACGACGACATGGTCATCATGGGTTCGGAGACCGGCGTGCTGCCGATCCCCGAAAGCAAGATCGTGCGCAAGTGGCGTCTGCAGCCCGGCAAGATGTTCCTGATCGATCTGGAACAAGGCCGAATGATCAACGACGAAGAGTTGAAGGCCGGTTTGGCCAGCGCCAAGCCTTACAAGCAGTGGATCGAAAACCTGCGCATCAAACTGGACGACGTGGCCGAAGCCCCGGTTGCGCCCGCCTCTGATGTGGCCCTGCTGGATTTGCAACAAGCTTTCGGCACCACACAAGAAGACATCAAGTTCTTGCTGGCCCCCATGGCCTCTGCCGGCGAAGAAGCCATTGGCTCCATGGGCAACGACAGCCCGTTGGCCGTGTTGTCCGACAAGAACAAGCCGCTGTACAACTACTTCAAGCAGTTGTTCGCGCAAGTGACCAACCCCCCAATCGACCCGATCCGCGAAGCGATCGTCATGTCGCTGGTGTCCTTCATTGGCCCCAAGCCCAACTTGCTGGACATCAACCAAGTCAATCCGCCGATGCGCCTGGAAGTCAGCCAGCCCATCCTCGACTTCGCTGACATGGCCAAGTTGCGCAACATCGAGCAAGCCACCAAGGGCAAGTTCAAGAGCGCCACACTGGACATCACTTACCCCGCCCTGTGGGGCCGCGAAGGCGTGGAAGCCAAGCTGGCCTCGCTGTGCGCTGAAGCTGTGGACGCCATCAAGGGCGGCAACAACATTCTGATCATCAGCGACCGGGCCCTGAGCGCAACCCAAGTGGCCGTACCTGCCTTGTTGGCCCTGTCGGCCATCCATCAGCACCTGGTCACTGCAGGCCTGCGCACCACCGCCGGCTTGGTGGTCGAGACCGGCACCGCCCGCGAAGTGCACCACTTTGCCGTGCTGGCCGGTTACGGCGCAGAAGCCGTGCACCCCTACCTGGCGATGGAAACACTGGCGGCTTTGCACAAAGAGCTGCCGGGTGATCTGTCGGCCGATAAAGCCATCTACAACTACATCAAGGCGATCGGCAAGGGCCTGTCCAAGATCATGTCCAAGATGGGCGTGTCGACCTACATGTCGTACTGCGGTGCGCAGTTGTTCGAGGCCATCGGCATCAACACCGAAACCATCAACAAGTACTTCACAGGCACTTCCAGCCGCGTGGGCGGCATCGGCGTGTTCGAGATCGCCGAAGAAGCCTTCCGCATGCACACCGCCGCCTTCAGCGACGACCCTCTGCTGGCCACCATGCTGGATGCAGGCGGCGAATACGCCTGGCGCGCCCGTGGCGAAGAGCACATGTGGACGCCTGATGCGATTGCCAAGTTGCAGCACTCCACCCGTGCCAACAACTTCAGCACCTACAAGGAATACGCGCAGATCATCAACGACCAGAGCAAGCGCCACATGACGCTGCGTGGCCTGTTCGAGTTCAAGATCGACCCGTCCAAAGCCATCCCGCTGGAGCAGGTCGAGCCTGCGGCCGAAATCGTCAAGCGTTTCGCTACCGGCGCGATGTCGCTGGGCTCGATTTCCACCGAAGCGCACGCCACTTTGGCCGTGGCCATGAACCGCATCGGCGGCAAGAGCAACACCGGCGAAGGCGGTGAAGACGCCAACCGTTACCGCAACGAACTCAAAGGCATCCCGATCAAGTTGGGCGACTCCTTGAAGAGCGTGATCGGTGCAGAAAACGTTGAAGTGGACATGCCTTTGGCCGCCGGTGACAGCTTGCGCTCCAAGATCAAGCAAGTCGCTTCGGGCCGCTTCGGTGTCACCGCCGAATACCTGCACAGTGCCGACCAAATCCAGATCAAGATGGCCCAGGGTGCCAAGCCCGGTGAAGGCGGTCAGTTGCCCGGCGGCAAAGTGTCCGACTACATCGGCAAACTGCGCCACTCGGTGCCCGGCGTGGGCCTGATCTCGCCACCACCGCACCACGACATCTACTCGATTGAGGACTTGGCCCAGCTGATCCACGATCTGAAGAACGTGGCCCCGCACAGCGACATCAGCGTCAAGCTCGTGTCCGAAATCGGCGTCGGCACCATCGCTGCCGGTGTGGCCAAGTGCAAGGCCGACCACGTCGTGATCGCAGGTCACGACGGCGGCACGGGCGCATCGCCTTGGTCTTCGGTCAAGCATGCCGGCTCGCCTTGGGAAATCGGTCTGGCCGAAACCCAGCAGACCCTGGTGCTCAACGGCTTGCGCGGTCGCATCCGTGTGCAGGCCGACGGCCAGATGAAGACAGGCCGTGACGTCGCTATTGGCGCATTGCTCGGCGCTGACGAGTTCGGCTTCGCCACCGCACCGCTGGTGGTCGAGGGCTGCATCATGATGCGCAAGTGCCACCTGAACACCTGCCCCGTGGGCGTGGCCACGCAAGACCCTACTTTGCGCGCCAAGTTCACCGGCAAGCCCGAGCACGTCGTGAATTACTTCTTCTTCATCGCCGAAGAAGTGCGCCAGATCATGGCTCAATTGGGTATCGCCAAATTTGACGACCTGGTGGGCCGCGCCGACCTGCTCGACATGAAGAGCGGTGTGGAGCACTGGAAAGCCAAGGGCCTGGACTTTGGTCGCCTGTTGGCCGTGCCGCAAGCCGCCTCCACCGTGGCTGTGCGCCACGTTGAAACGCAAGACCACGGCCTTGAAAAAGCCCTGGACAACGTGCTGATCGCCAAGAGCCGCGCCGCCATCGACAAGGGCGAAAAAGTGCAGTTCATGGAAGTCGCCCGCAACGTGAACCGCTCGGTCGGTGCCATGTTGTCCGGCGCGGTGACCAAGGTGCACCCCGAAGGTTTGCCTGACGACACCCTGCGCATTCAATTGGAAGGCACAGGCGGTCAGTCGTTCGGCGCGTTCCTGGCCAAGGGCATCACGCTGTACCTGATCGGCGAAGCCAACGACTACACCGGCAAAGGTTTGTCCGGTGGTCGCATCGTGGTGCGCCCGAGCCTGGAGTTCCGTGGTGTGGCTTCGCAAAACATCATCGTGGGCAACACCGTCATGTACGGCGCGACCACGGGTGAAGCCTTCTTTGCTGGCGTGGCCGGCGAGCGTTTCGCGGTGCGCCTGTCGGGCGCGACGGCGGTCGTCGAAGGCACGGGCGACCACGGCTGCGAATACATGACCGGTGGTACGGTGGCAGTGCTGGGCAAGACCGGCCGCAACTTTGGCGCGGGCATGAGCGGCGGTATCGCCTATGTCTACGACGAAGACGGCGAGTTCGCTTCACGCTGCAACACCGCCATGGTCAGCATGGAAAAAGTGTTGTCAGCTGCTGAGCAAGAAGCGCAAGTGGACCGCAAGGTCTGGCACCGCGATCAGGCCGACGAAGCGCAACTCAAAAAACTGCTGGAAGACCACCACAAGTGGACCGGCAGCCAGCGTGCCCGCGAGTTGCTGGACAACTGGGCCACGGCCCGCGCCAAGTTCGTCAAGGTATTCCCGAACGAATACAAGCGCGCCCTGGGCGAGATCAACGCACGCAAAGCGGCGAACGCGGCCAAGGCCGCTCAGCCCGTGGCCGTCTGAGCCGAACGTCAAGATTGAAGGAATAGCATCATGGGAAAAATCACCGGCTTCATGGAGTTTGAGCGCATCGAAGAGGGCTATAAACCTGTCACCGAGCGCTTGAAAAACTACGGCGAGTTTGTGATCGGCTTGACGCCCGAGCAGTCCAAAACACAAGCGGCGCGCTGCATGGACTGCGGCACACCGTTTTGCAACAGCGGCTGCCCGGTCAACAACATCATTCCGGACTTCAACAACTTGGTTTTTGAAGGCGACTGGAAGAATGCGATCGAGGTGCTGCACAGCACCAACAATTTCCCCGAGTTCACCGGCCGCATCTGCCCCGCGCCTTGCGAGGCGGCGTGCGTGGTCAATTTCAACGACGATGCCGTGGGCATCAAGTCCATCGAGCACGCGATCATCGACCGCGCCTGGGCCGAAGGCTGGGTCACACCCCGCCCCGCCAAAGTCAAGACCGGCAAAACCGTGGCCGTGATTGGCGCAGGTCCTGCAGGTTTAGCGGCCGCTCAGCAGTTGGCCCGCGCTGGCCACGACGTGACCTTGTTCGAGAAGAACGACCGTGTGGGTGGCTTGCTGCGCTACGGTATCCCTGATTTCAAGATGGAAAAGACGCACATCGACCGCCGCGTCCAGCAGCTCGAAGCCGAAGGTGTGAAGATCCGCACCAGCGTGCTGGTGGGCGAGTGGCCCAAAGATTCCAAAATCACCAATTGGGCCAAGGAAACCATCAGCGCCGAGCAGCTCAAGAAGGACTTCGACGCCGTGCTGCTCACAGGCGGTTCAGAGCAGTCGCGTGATTTGCCCGTGCCAGGACGTGACCTCGACGGTATCCATTTCGCGATGGAATTTTTGCCCCAGCAAAACAAAGTCAATGCAGGCGACAAGGTCAAGGGCCAGCTGCGTGCCGACGCCAAAAACGTCATCGTGATCGGTGGCGGCGACACCGGCAGCGACTGCGTGGGCACCAGCACACGCCACGGCGCAGTGAGCGTGACCCAGTTCGAGGTCATGCCCGAGCCGCCTGAAAAAGAAGACAAGGCCATGATTTGGCCCTATTGGCCCATGAAGCTGCGCACCAGCTCCAGCCACGACGAGAGCGCTGAAAAAGGTCTGTTGCAACGCGAATTCGCCATCTCTACCAAATCGTTCATCGGCGAAAAAGGCAAAGTCACCGGATTGACCACGGTGCACGTCGAATTCAAGGACGGTAAGATGGTCGAGGTGCCTGGCTCTGAGAAGCAATACAAAGCCGACCTGGTGTTGCTGGCCATGGGTTTTACCAACCCGGTGGCCACCGTGCTCGACGCCTTTGGCATCGACAAAGACGGCCGCGGCAACGCCAAGGCGAGCACCGACTTCACAGGGGGCTACGCCACCAATGTGCCTAAGGTGTTTGCCGCAGGCGACATGCGCCGTGGTCAGTCGCTGGTGGTTTGGGCCATCCGTGAGGGCCGTCAGGCCGCACGCGCTGTTGACGAGTTCCTGATGGGTCAGAGTGACTTGCCGCGTTGAAGAAC
>CAMDFT010000098.1 GCA_945897795.1 Limnohabitans sp. Rim8
GCTCACTTACTCTCGTTCGGTCCTTCGCTCTTGCCTTGTGGCCTCAGCGGCCCCAGCTCGCAGCTACTACGACCTCTGCTGACTTCTCGCTCCGGCAATGCCGTCTTCCTTTCAGAAACAAGGCGAGATCTCCCCAGGTAAGGGTCGCACACCTTCATCGCACAACCGCCGCATCTACGCCACCTCACCTTGGTCGCAAGAGCTTCGTGGGATGTTGCCCACTCGCCCTGCTTGACAGCGCCTTCTATGCGGTTCTTGTTCATCGGCTCGCGATTTACGCTCCGCGCTTCCTTCCCACGCTCGGTCGCCCTCACGCAGTTGCGCTTCACTTTGCTCACTGTGACCAGCTCGCAGCGGGACTTGCACCCGCAGGTGTGCGCCCATGCTGGGCGCACAACAAAAAAGCCCACTCGTTGAAAAGTGGGCTTAGTTGTTGATTTTACTGGGGTGGCTGATGGGGCTCGAACCCACGACAACAGGAATCACAATCCTGGACTCTACCAACTGAGCTACAGCCACCGCGAAGCGAAAATTATAACCCGAAGTTGAGCCAAATCTTGGTGTCTTGAGAATTATGAAGCCGACTTGTCATTGGGTTTTTTGACCTTGATCTCCACCTTGAACAGGCTCTTCAGGTGTGAGAGGTAGGCACTGGCTTCCGCATTGCCGAGCAAACGCGCAAATTGCTCACGGCTTTGCGCTTGCTGCTGTGCACTGGGCTCTTCGCGTGGCACCAATTTATTCACCCGCACCAAGGCGAAGCCTTGTGCACCCAAGTCCACGCCCACCAAAACAGGCATGGCTGACGGATCAGCGCGCAGGGCGGCGTCCACCAAGGCTTGAGGTTGGCCCTGCGCTTGGTCGCGCGAAACCACCAAGGCATTGCCCAGTTGGGCTTGGGCGGGCTGAGTCTTCCATTCGTTCAGTCGGGCCTGGCCTTCGGCCTTGGCCAGGGCCTGTGCTTGCGCCATCAAGAATTGGATGCGCACCGCGTCTTTGACATCGGCAAAAGGCCGCACCGCTGCCGATCGGTAATTGACAATGCGTGCCGATACCAGGGTGTTGTTGCCCAACTCAATGGCGGCCGTGTTGCGGCGCTTGCTGACGGAATCCTCAGCGAACAAGGCTTCCAGAATTTTGGGGTTGGCCATCACACCCGCATTTGCGGCAGTGGGGGTGCGGCCCAGGCCTTGCGCTTGCTGGATGCTGAGCTTGAGCTTCTCGGCCACAGGCTTGAAGGTGTCAGCTTGTTCATAAACGCTGTTGCTGAAGGTCTCCGCCAATTCAGCAAACTGGCGCTTGGCTTGTTGTTCGCGCAAGTCAGCTTCCAGCTTGGGTCGCATGGCTTCCAAGCTGGGCGTGGCGGGGGCCTTGATGTCGGTGAGCAAGATGATGTGAAAACCAAACTCGGACTCCACAACGGCGCTGATTTCGCCTTTTTTCAATGCAAAAACGGCGTCTTCAAATGCCTTGACCATGGCCCCTTTGGCAAAGAAGTCCAGGTCGCCGCCGTTGGCCGCAGAGCCCGGATCGTCCGAGTTTTTACGTGCCAATTGGGCAAAACTTTTAGAGTCTTTACGCACATCCGCCAGCAAGCCGTCTGCTTTGACACGGGCTTTTTCTCGCTCAGCGGCGGGCGCGTCTTTGGCCGCATTGATCAGGATGTGGCTGGCCCGGCGCTGCTCTTGGCCGGACAAGCGCTGGAGATTTTGTTCGTAATAGGTTTTGATGTCCTGCTCGGGCAACTGAATATTTTTGGCCAAGGCGGCCGCATCGAGCACCAGGTATTCCACGTCGGCCGATTCAGGCGAACGGAAACGATCTGACTGGGCCTGGTAGAACTTTTCCAGATCGGCATCTGTGACTTGGACCTTGGCCGCAAAAGTGGCTGGCTCAAAGCGTTGGATCTGGATTTCACGTCGCTGCAAATAGGCCTGCAAAGCACTGTCAGTTTGGCGCTTCGAAGCCACAGCCGAGGCCTGCAAACTTGCCAAGACCTGTTGATTGGACAAGTCTCGGCGCACACGCGCTTCCAACATCTCAGGTGTCATGCCCTGGCTGGCGGCCAGTTGACGGTAGCGATCCATGTCCAGCTTGCCATCCGGTCCGCGCAGGCCGGCGATTGACGGGTCTTGCTGCAAGTAATTGGCCAAGCGTTGGTCGCTGGTGACGAGCAGTTGCTTCTCTGCAGCCACAGAGATCAATCGGTCATTGACCATGCGCTCCAAGCTGGCGTAACGGGCCTCAGCCGAGCCCAGCAGTTTGGCGTCCAGGTTGGGCGCTGAGGCGCGGATGCGGTCCACTTCTTGTTGGTGCATCGCATCCCACTCTTGCTGGGTGATCTCCAGGTCGCCCACTTTGGCCACCACAGCACCACGGTCGCTCATGTTGCTGTAACCATCCACACCAAACAAAACAAATGAAGGAATGATCAGCACAACCAACAAACCCATCAGGATCTTGGAATTATTGCGGATGGTGTCAAACATGTCTGAAGTCTCGGGTTGTCAATAAAAAAGGCGAACCTGGGGTTCGCCTTCGTTTGAGAGGTGGTGGGCGCTGACGGTCTCGAACCGCCGACCTACTCCGTGTAAAGGAGCCGCTCTACCAACTGAGCTAAGCGCCCTCTCAAATGTGTGGTCAGTTCAGGGCGTCTTTCAGGCCCTTGCCTGGACGGAACTTTGGCACATTGGCTTTCTTGATTTTAATCGCAGCGCCTGTACGGGGGTTGCGGCCTGTGCGCGCGGCACGCTTGCCCACGGCAAAAGTACCAAAACCTACCAAGGAAACTGTCCCACCCTTTTTCAGGGTTGTGCGCACCGCGCCCATGACGGCTTCGAGGGCACGACCGGCGGCTGCCTTGGACAAGTCAGCGTGCTTGGCAATGTGTTCGATCAATTCTGTTTTGTTCACAAGAAACCTCTGGTTGTTAGCGCTGGAAAGACCGAAGTTTGGACTGAAATCGGACCCCACAGCGTGGGCATGTTGATGAAATTTTTTGAGGCAATGAATGCCTGATGTGATTAAAACCAGACCTTGTGGGTCTGTCAATCGCATTCATGCGTGGCCACATTGGCGTTGGATTCTAGCCTTGAAAATAGTGCTTCATAAAAGCACGAGGGTTATTTTAATGTTCAGGCCCGGCAAGTTTGCTCGAATGCTCACATTGGGGACCATGCGCTTGGACAAGCGTCTGCTCATAGCGCCTGCTCGATGGCCCGACCCACATCTGCCGTAGAGGCATTGCCCCCCAAATCGGGCGTACGTGGCGCATCGCCACCCGCAGCCAAAACCTTCTCGATCGCGGCCAGCACCGCATCGTGCGCGTCTTTGTGACCTAAAAACTCCAGCATCATGGCGCCGCACCAGATTTGACCAATCGGGTTGGCAAGCCCCAAGCCCGCGATGTCAGGAGCCGACCCGTGCACTGGCTCGAAAAGTGACGGGAACTTGCGGTCTGGATTCAGGTTGGCGCTGGGCGCAATGCCAATCGTGCCGGTGCAGGCGGGTCCCAAGTCGCTCAAGATGTCGCCAAAGAGGTTGCTGGCCACCACCACGTCAAAAAAGTCTGGGCGCTGCACAAAGTGGGCCGTGAGGATGTCGATGTGGAACTTGTCCACGTTCACGCCCGGGTAAGCCTTGGCCATCTCGGCCACACGCTCATCCCAATACGGCATGGTGATGGCGATGCCGTTGGACTTGGTGGCACTGGTCAGGTGCTTTTTAGGACGGGTTTGAGCCAACTCAAACGCAAACTTGAGCACGCGGTCGACACCGATGCGGGTCATGATGGATTCCTGCATCACGATCTCGCGCTCGGTGCCCGGGAACATGCGCCCCCCCACGCTGGAATATTCGCCTTCGGTGTTTTCACGCACGATGTACATGTCGATCTCGCCAGGCTGGCGTGCGCTGCCGTCGCGGCGCACCACCGGCGCAATGATGCCGGGCATGAGCCGCGCTGGGCGCAAGTTGATGTATTGGTCAAACTCACGACGGAACAACAAAAGTGAGCCCCACAGCGACACGTGGTCAGCGATTTTTGCGGGCCAACCCACGGCGCCAA
This sequence comes from Limnohabitans sp. Rim8, assembly GCA_945897795.1. Lineage (GTDB taxonomy): Bacteria > Pseudomonadota > Gammaproteobacteria > Burkholderiales > Burkholderiaceae_C > Limnohabitans_A. The sequence goes on from CAMDFT010000098.1 coordinate 4,067, forward strand.
AGTACAACGCATCGTGACCGCCGATCTGGTCTTTCCAGTTGTCGGGCAGCATCTGACCATGTTTTTCAAAGTAATCCCAGCTTGAAAAATCAAAGTGGTCAAAGTGCAGGTCGATGCCAAACTTGCGTGCTGCAGCATCCATCACGCGCAGGCCTTCAGGCATGACTTCTTTGCCAATCCCATCTCCGGGAATGACAGCGATGCGGTGCTTGCTCATGTGTAGAACTTTCTAAATCTGAATAAATGGATGAGGATTCAATCCTAAGAGCTTAGCAACAAAGACGCAAAACGGATTTCACCTTCGTGACGGCCGCACCACCAAACTCACGCCCAAAGCCGTCAGGGCCGTGCCCATCAGGGTGACCAAGGTGATGCTTTCGTCAAACAGCACCCAGGCCAGCATGGCCGTAGCGGGTGGCACCAGATACATCAAGCTGGTGACCGTGGCGGCCGCACCCCGCTGGATCAGCATGTAAAAAAGCGAACTGCCACCCAAAGTCAAACCCAGCACGGACCAGGCCAAAGCCCCCGCCAATTCGATGTTCCAGCGCATGGTTTCGGTTTCCATCCAGGCCAGTGGCCAAGTCAGTACCAAGGCGGCCAGCAACTGCACCGTGTTGGCCGAACGCACATCACAGGGTTTGACAAAGCGTTTTTGATAAAGGGTGCCGATGGTGATGCTGAGCAATGCGGCCAAGGCAAACGCCATATTGGCAGGCGTGACGTGGTCCAAGGGCGAGCCCAGCGCCAACTTGCGCCAGACCACCATGAGCAGCCCCACAAAACCAAGCAACAGGCCCATCCATTGCCGACGCGAGATGGCGGGCAGGTCGCTGCCGCGCAAGCTGTAGGCCAACCAAATGGCCGTCAGGACCGGCTGAAACCCCACAATCAAGGACGTCAAGCCAGAGCCCATGCCGGCTTTGACCGCCAGCCACACGCCGCCCAAATAGCCCGCGTGCATCAGCAAGCCAGTGGCAGACAAATGCAGGAATTGTTGGCGGCTCTGGGGCCAAGCCACCTTCGCCCACCAAATCCAGGGCAAAAAGCAGGCGATCGACAAAGCGTAACGCAGCGACAAAAAAGACAAGGGTGGGGCGTGCGGCATGCCATAGCGGGCGACGATGAAGCCGGTACTCCAGATCAGCACGAAAACGACAGGTGTGGCCCTGACCCAGGCGTCGGGCTCAGCCCCCCCGCTCATTTCACGCGGGCTCGGATTTCAGGCAGGGCTTTTTTCATGTAGTACACCATGGACCAGATGGTCAGGATGGCTGCGATCAGGATCAGCACAGCCCCCCAGTCGCGGGTGTCGATCGCGCCGAACAACACGCCGTCGTACAACAAGAAGGGAATGGCCACCATCTGCACCGTGGTCTTGAGCTTGCCCACCATGTGCACCGCCACGCTCTTGCCTGCGCCAATCTGGGCCATCCACTCGCGCAGGGAAGAAATCGCGATCTCGCGGCCAATGATGACCAGCGCAATCAGCACATGCACCCGGTTCATGTGCACCAAAATCAGCAAAGCCGCACAGACCAAAAACTTGTCGGCCACCGGGTCCAAAAAAGCCCCGAAGGCCGAGGTCTGGTTGAGCTTGCGGGCCAAAAAGCCATCCAGCCAGTCGGTCCAGGCGAACAAGACAAACATGACCGTGGCGATCAGGTTTTGTGTTTCGACCTTCAGGCTGTCCAAGTAATACACGCCAACGATCAATGGAATCGCGACTATGCGCGTCCAGGTCATGAGGGTCGGAATCGTGAAAAACATGCGGTCGATTGTGGCACGCTCAGACAACGGCTTGATGACAGTCTTGTCCGGGCTCAGTGCAGGGCGTTGTAAATGGTCTCAGCCAGCTCTCGCGAGATGCCTTCTACGCCCAGCAAGTCTTCCACGCTGGCACTTTCCACACCCCGAACACCGCCAAATCGCTGCAGCAATTTGGCCCGCTTGCGCGGCCCGATGCCGGGTATTTCTTCGATCTTGCTGCCACCCATGCGCACCTTGGCCCGTTGCGCCCGCATGCCGGTGATGGCAAAGCGGTGTGCCTCGTCACGGATTTGCGCGACCAGCATGAGCGCGGCCGAATCCTTGCCCAGATACACCTTCTCGCGGCCATCGGCAAACACCAACTCTTCCAGGCCCACCTTGCGGCCCTCGCCTTTTTCCACACCCACGATGCGCGACAGGTCCAGCCCCAGGTCGGTGAAGACCTCGCGGGCCATGCTGACTTGGCCCTTGCCGCCATCGATCAGCACCAGGTCGGGCAGCCGGGCTGTGCCCTCCCCTGAACGCAAAGCTTCGGCCAATTTGCCATAGCGGCGCATCAGCACCTGCCGCATGGCCGCGTAATCGTCACCCGGCGTGATGCCTTCGATGTTGTAGCGCCGGTATTCGCTGCTTTGCATCTTGTGCTGGCGAAACACCACACAAGAGGCCTGCGTGTTCTCGCCCGCCGTGTGAGAGATGTCAAAACACTCGATGTGCAGCACATCCAGATCGTCCGGGGCCAAATCCAGCGCATCGGCCAGGGCCCGGGTGCGGGCTTGTTGCGAGCCCTCCTCGGCCAAGAGACGGGCCAACTTGATGTCGGCGTTTTTTTCACTCATCTCCAGCCACACACGGCGCTGCTCGCGGGGGTTGTGCACGGCCGCAATTTTGTAACCCGCTTGCTGCGACAAGGCCGCGACCAAGACTTTGTCCACCGCCACGCTGGTGATCAACGCAGCCGGAACCGGAATGCCAATGTAGTGCTGCGCCATGAAGGCCTCAAGCACCTGGATCTCGACTGCCACCGGCGGTTGTCCGTCGTCTTCGATGCCCTGCAAAGCGTGGGCATCTTCCACATGCGCCGGAAAGTAAGCCCGATCGCCCAAATGCCGCCCGCCGCGCACCATGGCCAAGTTCACGCAAGCGCGCCCGCCGTGCACCCGCACCGCCAAAATGTCCACATCGGTGTCGGTGCCGGTGTCCACCGACTGCTGGTGCAGCACCCTCGACAGCGCGGTCATCTGGTTGCGCACCTCGGCCGCTTGCTCAAAGGCCAAGCGCTCGGCGTGCGCCATCATCCGCGCTTCCATCTCTTGCAACAACCCTTGGGTCTCGCCCTTTAAAAAGCGCTCAGCGTGTTGCACATCGTCGGCATAGGCTTCGGGCGAGATGAGGTTCACACACGGCCCCGAGCAGCGCTTGATTTGAAACAGCAAACAAGGCCGGGTGCGGTTGGCAAACACCGTGTCTTCGCAGGTGCGCAGACGAAACACTTTTTGCAAGAGCTGAATCGACTCTTTGACCGCCCATGCGCTGGGAAAAGGGCCAAAGTAGCGGTGCTTTTTCTCGACCGCACCCCGGTAATACGCCACACGGGGGAAGGTTTGCGGCTCGGGGGAACCGTCCAACGCCTTTAAAAATAAAGTGCCGTTGCCCGTGAGCTTGAGGTAAGGGTAAGTTTTGTCGTCCCGAAACAGAATGTTGAAACGCGGGCTCAGCGACTTGATCAGGTTGTTTTCGAGCAGCAGCGCCTCGGCCTCTGAGCGCACCACCGTGGTCTCTAGGCGGGCAATTTTGCTGACCATGTGACCAATGCGTGTGCCGCCATGGTCCTTTTGGAAGTAGCTCGACACCCGCTTTTTGAGCTGCTTGGCCTTGCCCACATACAGCACGCTGCCCTGCGCATCAAAGTAACGGTAAACCCCCGGCAAAGCCGGAAGCGCGGCCACCTGGGCCAGCAAGATGTCGTCGTGTACCGCTGTCATGTCGCGTATTGTGACGGGCAAACACTTTGCCCCGACAATTCCCCACCATGAACTCGCACCGGCTTTGGGACATTTTCTGCACCGTCATCGACAACCACGGCGATCTGGGCGTGTGCTGGCGCCTGACGCGCCAGCTGCTGGCCCAAGGCCAATCGGTGCGCCTGTGGGTAGACGACGCCTCGGCCCTCGCCTGGATGGCCCCCGAAGCCCCTACCCTGCCTAAACTGCAAGTGCTGCCCTGGGCCGCCGCCAGCCAAAGCGAGGTGCTGAAAAACTTGGAGCCCGCCGACGTGTGGATCGAAGCCTTTGGCTGCACCTTGCCCGAAGCCTTTGTGGCCCACGGTGTCGCCACGCACCCACAACAACCGGCCTGGATCAACCTCGAATACCTGAGCGCCGAAGACTGGGTGCCCCGCATGCACAACATGCCCTCGCCCGTGATGAGCGGCCCCGCCAAAGGCTGGACCAAACGCTTTTTCTACCCCGGCTTCACGGCAGACACGGGCGGTCTGCTGCGCGAAACCGACTTGCAGGAACGGCATCAACGCTTTGACCGCGCAGCCTGGCGTCAGCAACACGCCCCCCACTTGGCACCAGGCGGCCTGCTGATCAGCCTGTTCTGCTACGAACCCGCCTCCCTGCCCCAGCTGCTGGCGCAACTGGTGGGCACGCCGCACCACCTGCTTGTGGCCCCCGGCAGGCCGCTGGCCGCCGTGCATCAAGCCCTGGCAGGCATGCCCGTGCACCCCAACTGGAGCGCCCTACCCTACACCGACCAAAACGGCTTCGACGAAATGCTCTGGGCCTGCGACCTGAACTTTGTGCGCGGCGAAGACTCACTGGTGCGCGCCTTCTGGGCGGGCCACGCATTCATCTGGCACATCTACCCACAAGACGACAACGCGCACCATGCCAAGCTGGAGGCGTTTTTGGAGTGGATGCAAGCGCCGCAGAGCCTGAGGCAGGCGCATCGGGTTTGGAATGGGATGGAAGCGGGTGAATGGCCTGCGCTCAATTCAGGCGCGCTGGCAGACTGGAAAGCATGTGCGCAGACCGCGCGGCAACTGCTGCTTCAACAAACCGACTTGGACAACCAACTGCGATCACTCATAGTGTGACCACATGCGCAGCACCTTGACGGTGCGCTGCTCGGCCAGCACCTCGTAGACCAAACGGTGCTGGATGTTGATCCTTCGGGAATACGCCCCAGACAGATCGCCCACCAAGTTTTCATAGGGCGGCGGATTCTGAAATGGGTTTTCTTGAATCACGGCCAGCAACTCCTGCGCTTTGGGCTTGAGACCGGCAGACGCCAGTTTGGGCGCATCCTTCTGGGCATGCTTGGCAAAGACCAACTGCCAGCTCACCAGTCCAGCTCCTTGGCGCCTACATCCACCGACTCGGCCATGCCCTCTTTGATGGATTCGCGCATGCCCGGCACCGAAAGCAAATAAAGCGTTTCCTGAATCGCCTGCCAATCCTCCGCGGACAACAAGACCGCATCATGACGCTTGCCCGTGATGACAATGGGCTGATGCGACTCGGCGGCTTGATCCATGAGGCGATACAGATTGGCACGTGCTTCGCTGGCGGTGTGGGTAGGCATGTTGAACTCCTTGCCTTAAAGCGTACGTTTTAATGTACGTCATGTCAAGCCATCCACTGCGACCATGACATTCAAGAGGGATAATCCCACCCCATGACTTTGATCGAAACCCTCTTCCCCCTGGGCTGGCAGCATTACCTGCTGGGCGGCCTGACCATTGGCGCTGGCGTGGCGCTGCTTTATTTGTTCAACGGCTGGGTCGGCGGCATGAGTTCCGTCTTTTCCAGCAGTTGGTCCTTGGTGTCCAAACGGGCGTTTTTTCAGCAAGCGCGCTTTGTCAACACCCGCAACTGGCGGTTGGTTTACGCGCTGGGCGTGGTGCTGGGCGCGTTGGTCTGGCGCTTTGTGCTGGCGGGTGGTGAGGCGCAGCACACCAGCGTGCC
>CAMDFT010000099.1 GCA_945897795.1 Limnohabitans sp. Rim8
GGCGGCTGTCCAGCAGCGAGTACTGCACCTGCGTGCTGACCAGCGGGATGCCTGCGTCCAGGATTTCGAGGGTCACGGCGGTGTTGAAGTTGGTCAACCCCAGGTGCGCGATTTTGCCTTCGCGGCGCAAATCGCTCAGGATACCCAGCATGCTGGGACGGGGAGCACTGGGTGATCATGTTGCCTGGGGAGTACTAAGCAATTTATGCTGTTGCACACATCGGCAAAATAAACTACAGTGTAGTTATGAGCAACATCAAATTTGAATGGGATGCCAAGAAAGCTTCTGCAAATGAAAAGAAACATGGCATTTCTTTCGATGAGGCACGCACCGTTTTCTTTGACGAAAACGCCATGTTGATTGATGACCCCGATCATTCCGATGATGAGGAAAGGTTTGTTCTGCTGGGCTTAAGTAGCTCACTCAAAATTATGCTGGTTTGCCATTGCTATCGTGAAGAGGGAAATGTGATCCGAATCATTTCTGCACGCAAGGCCTCCCCGCATGAATCTAAGCAATACCGATAAGAGGTGCACGATGAGAAAAGAATACGATTTCACCAAGGCACGTAAGAACCCTTACGCTTCGCAGCTGAAGAAGCAGATCACCATTCGTTTGGATGAGGATTCAATTGGCTACTTCAAAGGAATTTCAGAGCAAGTTGGCATCCCATACCAAAGTCTGATCAACCTTTACTTGCGCGATTGCGCGGCGCATCACCGTAAGTTAGATCTGAGTTGGAAGTGATTCGTCAACGAGCTGTCTTGAAACTCAGTTTGATTTTTTGATTTGACGCCATGCGTGAGGCTGGCGCTGGGTACCGTGACATCGCTGAGTGGATGCGTGACACCTAAGAACGCAAGATGACTTTCATGGGTGTGAAGTGCACGCCGACCTGCGCAGATGCAGTGCGTCCGTCGACAAGGAAAACCACGCGACTTTGGGCTTGGGTGGTTTGGCAAAAAAAAGGAGCTACGTTTTCACGTAACCCCTTAATTTCATTCGAGTTTTTGGCTCCTCGACCTGGGCTCGAACCAGGGACCTACGGATTAACAGTCCGGCGCTCTACCGACTGAGCTATCGAGGAACAGCATTGGATTATAGAGCGATTTTTAGCCTGTTTTGAGAGGGGGCGCAGATTTTTTGAAAATCTTGCGACCCTGATTTCAGAAGCTGGTCTTGACCGCCATACGCAGCGTGCGCGGTGCACCGGGGTACAGGTAATAGTGGCTGTATTGCTTGGGCGATTCACGCCAGTAACGGCGGTCGGCCAGGTTGTCGATCGCCAGTGTCCATTGCGTGCGCGTGCCTTGTATGCGCGTGTCGTAATGCGTGGCCAGATCGAGCGTGGTCCAAGCGGGGAGTTGGATGGCGCCATCCTCGGTGACGCGGCGCGTGCCTTCGTGGTTCACGCGCAAGCTGCTGCGCAGACCGGGGACGCCTGCGAAGCGGTATTGCGCCATGGCGCGCGCACTCATGCGGGGCACGTTCAAGGCGCGTTGGCCATTCACCTCGGGTTTGATGACTGCATCTTGACGCTTGGCATCTGTCCAGGTGGTGGCGATGTCCCATTGCCATTGCGCTTGGGTCAGGCCCGCCGACAACTCCAGTCCCCGGTGGCGGGCTTGTCCGTCGATTTTTCGGGTGCAGGTGTTGGCCTCGTCGCAGGCGCCTTCGTCGCCCGCCACGGGGCGGGTGATGTCAAACCAGCTCGCTTGCCAGCGCGTGCGGGCCCATTGGCCTTTGACACCGATCTCGAACTGCTCGCTGCGCAACGCGGGCAGGGCTTGACCGGCGTTGGTGTAGCGGTTGCGGTTGGGGGCAACATCGGTTTCAATGCCTTCGCCGTAGCTGCCATAGACAAGGTAGGCGGGCGTGATCTGGTGCGTCAGGGCCAGCCAGGGTGTGTTGAAGCTGCGCTCGTCCTGCACAGCGCGGCTGCCGTCGGTGCGCTCGCTGGCGCGGTTCAGGCGCGTGTGACGCAGGCCCAGCCACAGTGCGGTTTGCGCGCTCAATGCAATGCGGTCACGCAGCGCGATTTCGGTGGTGTATTCGCTGCGGTTGGTGTTCAGGTCGTTCGGGGTGGGTTGGGCTTCGGGGCTGTCCGAGGTGCCGTCAATATTGCCTGTGCCAGCCCAGTTGTAGGCTTGCATGCTGGACAGGCGATCGAGCAAGCGGTGGCGCATCAAGCTCACGCCCACATCGTGGCGCAAGCCTGCCAGGCGAATTTGGCCATTGATTTCGGTTTGCAGGGCGTCGCTGGTGCGGCGTTCGTTGTCGCTGCGGTAGTCGTAGAGGTCGAAGTTGCCGTTGCTGCAGTATTTGTCGCCAATCCAGTCGCCGCTGGGCAAGGTGCAGCCAAACGCGTAGCTCAGTCGGTCATGGGTTCTCAACCGTTGAGCGCCGTATTGCGTGGTCCACAGCCAGCCGCCGTCCAGGTTGTGTTTGAAGCGGAGGGTGCCTGTGGTGCCTGCAAACACGCCGGGCACCGACCAGGCCTGGCGCGTGATGTTGCGTGTGCCGTCCACGGTGGGGGGAAGGGTGGGCACGCCATTGAAGGGGTCGTTCGCATTGGCCAGCAGGCTGTAGGCATTCACCCCCATTTGCTGGCGTTCGCTGCGCTCGATCTCCCACTCCAGGCGGCTGTCGGGCGTGAGGCGCCAGTCCATGGCCAAGGCAAACAGTCGGCGGTGGCCTTCGGTGTTTTTGATGTAAGGGTTCAGGTCTTCATAGGCCGCATTGAAGCGGTAGCCCAGCGCCTGGTCTTGGCCAAAACGGCCGCCCAGGTCCAGCGCGATGCTGCTGCTGTGGCCCGGGCCGAAACTGGCGCTGACGTCGCGCACGGTGGTGTTTTGGGCCGATGGGGGGCGTTTGACCACGTAGTTGACCAGACCGCCCGGAGCGCTGGTGCCCGCCTGGATACCGCTGGTGCCCTTGAACAATTCGATGCGTTCCTTGTTGTCCATGCCGATCATGGTTTCGGCCGAGATGGGCAGGCCTTCGCGGCGGTAGTTGTAGCGGTTGTCCAGGGTGTAGCCGCGCACACTCAGCATGTCCCAGTAGGCGGGTGAGTTGTAGCTGTCGGCCACACTGGCATCGAGGCGCAAGGCGTCGGAGACGCGTTTCGCGCCGATGTCTTGCAGGGTTTGCTGGTCGATGGTGACGGCACTGAACGGTGCTTTGCTCAGGGGCACATCGCCAAAGCCGCTGACCTGCGAGGGTGCGGCATCGGTGATGGTGATTTCGGTCAGGCTTTGTGCCGCGAGCCCGGTGGCCGTCAACAAGGCGATGGCGCTGGCGACGTGGCTGGCGCGAAAAGCAAAGCGGCCGGCAGACCGGCGCGAACGAGACGAAAAGATGGGCGAAAAAAATGCCATGACGTTTTTCCTTCAACGTTATGGCAGGTCGGCTGGCTGGGAACGTCATGCGGCCGAAACCGGACGCCGTTCTTTTGACTAGCTTCCCTGCGCGAGGATTACCTCAATCAGGTTCAAAGGGACTTTCTCAGTCGATGGCTTTGCAGCCACCAACACCCCTAGCGAATGCGCCGCAGGATTGCGGCGCGGTGTTGATTTTAAGCGATCTGTGCCAGGCATGCTTTGAGCAGACACACAGGGCTGGGGTTTTGTAGGTCGGGCCTTCAGGTCCGACGGGGACCAGTTGTCGGACCCGAAGGGCCCGACCTACGGGTTATCGGTATTGATCTTTTGTAGGTCGGGCCTTCAGGTCCGACTGATCGATGGATTAAAGAAATGTCTTGAATCCCTTTACCAATGCTGGCTCAATGAAGGTCAAAAATCAGGGAGGACCATGCAATACCGTCGTGCGCACATTTCCGGGGGCAGCTTTTTTTTCACAGTGGTCACGCACCAGCGTTGTCCTTGGCTGGCTGAGCCAGACATGGTCAAAACTTTGGGCGATGTCATGCGGCGGGTTCGCACCGAACGGCCGTTTGAGACGTTGGCCATGGTGGTGATGCCCGACCATTTGCATTGCATTTGGCGTTTGCCGCCAGCTGATGCGGATTTTTCAACCCGTTGGCTGTTGATCAAGCAGCACATGACGCACCGCCTAGCCGGACGCATCGGCGTTCGAACTTTGTGGCAACCTCGATTTTGGGAACACGCTTTGCGCGACGAAGCAGATTTGGAAACGCACACGCATTACATCCATTTCAATCCGGTCAAGCATGGCTTGGTTCAGCAAGTCGCTCAATGGCCGTACAGCACTTTTCACCGGTTTGTAAAAAGCGGCGTTTATCTTCCGGATTGGGGCGTTGGTGTAGAGGGTTTGTCCAGTGTTCGGGAGTGATGAATGGTATCAGTCACTTCGCGAAAGCCAGTTGTCGGACCCGAAGGGCCCGACCTACGGGTTATCGGCTTAGATCTTTTGTAGGTCGGGCCTTTAGGTCCGACGGGGACCAGTTGTCGGACCCGAAGGGCCCGACCTATGGGTTATCGGTGTTGATCTTTTGTAGGTCGGGCCTTCAGGTCCGACGGGGCTGCGCTCAGGCGATGCCCAGGCGTTGGTGCAGCAGCGTGGAGGTTGTCGTGTACTGGAGCAGGGTCTTTTCTTCGGGGCGCAGCAGGGCCACGGCACCAAAAGCGGCCAGCGTGGCTTCGTGGAAGCCGCACAAGATCAGCTTCTTTTTGCCCGGGTAGGTGTTGATGTCACCCACGGCAAAAATGCCGGGCTCAGAAGTCCCGAAGTTTTCGGTGTTGACGACCAGCTGCTTGCGTTCCATGGCCAGGCCCCATTGCGCTACGGGCCCCAATTTGGGCGACAGGCCCAGACAGGTTTGCAGCACATCCAAGCTCAGCCACTCGGTGTCGCCTTGCGGGTTGAGCAGTTCCAGTGCTTGCAAGCGGCCAGCTTCGGTGCGCAGGCCTGTGGGCTGACCGGCCACAAACCGCATGCGGCCGTCGGCACAGGCTTGGCGCATTTGGGCGATCAAGTTCGGGTCGGCAGTAAAGGCGTCGCGGCGGTGCAGCAGCGTCACGCTGGCAGCGGCTTGTGGGCCTTGACCTGCATCCAGGCCAGTTTGCAAGGCGGTGTCGCCGTCGCCCGCCACCACCAGGTGTTGGCCTGCCCAGCGCTCGGGCGCGGGGTGCTCGGCAAAGACTTGCGTGCCTTCAAAATCCGCCAAGCCGCCCAAGGTCATGCGGCGCGCGACAAAAGCGCCGACGCCCGCTGCGATGAACAGGGTGGGGGTGCGAAAGGTCTGGCCCGTGCTGGTGATCACCTGCAGGCGCTGGTCGGGCAGGCGCTCGACGCTGCCCACTTGCTGGCTCAGGTGCAGGGTGGGTTTGAAGGGGGCGATTTGCTGCTGCAGGCGCTCGATCAGTTCGAGGCCGGTGCAATAGGGGATGCCCGGGATGTCGTAGATGGGTTTGGCGCCATACAACTCAGTGCATTGGCCGCCCACATGGGGTAGTGCGTCGACGACTTGGCAGTGCACACCTTGCAGGCCCAGCTGAAAGACCTGAAACAGGCCCACGGGGCCTGCGCCAATGACCAGCGCTTCGGTGTCGATGGGGGGGGTCATTGGGGGACTAGCGGGAGAAAAAGCCGAAAAATTCGGCCATTCGCAAGAATCAGCGGATCAGCTCGGCCAGCTTGCCGGTCTTGTCTTTGAACTCGTCAGCGGTGGTCAACGGGGTTTTGCGCTTGGTGATGCTTTTCCAGCCGGGCAACACGGCCAGCTCGGCGTTGAGCTTCGTCATGTGCTGCTGGTCGGCGGGCAGGTCTTCTTCGGCAAAGATGGCATTCACGGGGCATTCGGGGATGCACACGGCGCAGTCGATGCACTCATCGGGGTCGATGGTCAGGAAGTTGGGGCCTTCGCGAAAGCAATCCACGGGGCAAACGTCCACACAGTCGGTGTATTTGCATTGGATACAGGATTCGGAAACAACGTGGGTCATGATGGACTTGGAGTGAAAGAGTTTTGCGCAGCCAAACCACGCAGAGCCGACATTTTAAGGGGGATTCAGGGCCGCCCGGGCCCAAGGCTGGCTGTGTCTATGAGGTCAACAGGGCTTTGGGCACCAGACTGGGGGTGGCCTTTCAGTTCACCAGCACAGCCCCAGAGGTCTTGTGGCTGGCGGTGTCCACCAGCACCAGCGCGCCCAAAATGCGCGACTGCGCAAAGGGCAGGGTGGCCAGAGGCTCTTGCAGGGCCAAGGTCACATGGCCGATGGCGTTGGGGGGCAGCTCGGTGGCCTCTTCTTTGGCCAGGGTGTTCACGTTCAGGCGGTGCACCACGCGTTGTACTTTCACTTTGACCCAGCGGTGGCCGTGCAGCGCCCAATACAGGCGGCCTGCGACCAGAGGCTCATCGTCCATCCAGGCGATGGTGGTGCTCAGCTGGCGTTGGCCTTCGGGGCTGCCTTGTTCTGCCAGCAGCCAGTCGCCCCGGGACACGTCCACCTCGCGGTCCAGCACGAGGCCTGCGCTGTGACCAGCGGCCTTGTTTTGCGCTTGGCGGGTGGCGCTCAGCACCTGCGAGACCACGGCGGTCTGGCCACTGGGGAAGACCTGGACGGTTTGGCCCGGCTCGACGCTGCCCGTGGCCACGCGGCCCCAGAACACCCGGCGGCCCTGGGTGGTCACGCCGGAGTCATGAAACTTTTCGACCCACTGCACCGGGAAGCTGAAGGCCACATCGGTCTCAGCCGGGGTGACGGGCAGGTCTTCGAGGATGCTGAGCAAGCTGGGGCCGGTGTAGCCGCACCAGTCAGTTTGGTCGTTGTTGTCGGTGTCCGCCACATTCCAGCCCTTGAGGGCCGACACCGGCACCATGGCCGCGATGGTGATGCCCGCTTCTTGGGCGAATTTTTTCAATGCGCCCGCGATGTTTTTGTAAGCCATGGCAGGGTCGGCCACGGCGTCCAGTTTGTTGATGGCGAACACGACAGACGGCACGCGCAGCAGGTTCACCAGCAACGAGTGGCGGCGGGTTTGCGGCAGCAGTTGCAAATCGGGGTTGGCCCAGTCGAGCTTGATGGCGTCGACCAGCACCACAGCGGCGTCGGCGCTGGATGCGGCGGTGACCATGTTGCGGGTGTACTGCTCGTGGCCGGGTGCGTCACCGATGATGAACTTGCGCGATTCGGTGTTGAAGTAGCGGTAGGCCACGTCAATGGTGATGCCTTGCTCGCGCTCGGCGCTCAAGCCGTCGGTCAGCAGGGCCAGGTCAGTTTCGCCTGAGCGCTGAACGCCCGCCAGGTGGTCTTGCAGCACGGCTTTGGTGTCGACCAGCAAGCGGCCGATCAGCGTGCTCTTGCCGTCGTCGACCGAGCCGCAGGTGATGAATCGCAACGCAGTTTGCGTGTTGCTTTCAGAAGATTTGGCGTAGTAGTGTTGTTCGTTGTTCATGGTCTCAGTCCTTGTTGGGTCAGTTGGTCATCGCGAGGCACGAAGCTGTCATCGTGAGGAACCAAGCCGTCATCGCGAGGCACGAAGCGATCCATGGATTGCCGCGCTGCGCTCGCAATGACGGATGGGTGTTTGTCAGAAATAGCCATCTTTTTTGCGCTTCTCCATCGAGGCCTCGGAGGTTTTGTCGTCCATGCGCGTGGCGCCGCGCTCGCTCACATCGGCCGCCAACGTCTCGATCACGATTTGCTCAGGTGTAGAGGCCGTGCTTTCCACCGGGCAGGTGCAGGTGATGTCGCCCACAGTGCGAAAACGCACGTCGCGCACCATCACTGTTTCGCCGTCTTTGGGCGGGGTCAGCGCGGTCACAGGCACCAAGAGGCCCCGGCGGTCCACCACTTCGCGCTTGTGCGTGTAATAGATCGAAGGCAGCGCAATGCGTTCGCGGGCGATGTATTGCCACACGTCCAGCTCGGTCCAGTTGCTGATCGGGAACACGCGAAAGTGCTCGCCCTGCTGCAGCTTGTGGTTGAACAGGGTCCACAGTTCGGGGCGCTGAGCTTTGGGCTGCCATTGGCCAAAGCTGTCGCGGTGCGAAAAGATGCGCTCTTTGGCGCGGGCCTTTTCTTCGTCGCGGCGGGCACCGCCGATCAGCGCGTCGAAACCGAACTCTTCGATGGCTTCGAGCAAGGTCACCGACTGGTGCACATTGCGGCTCTCGCCGGGGTGGGCCAGGCGCACGGTGCCGCGCTTCATGGAGTCTTCGACGCTGCGCACGATCAGCTCAGCGCCCAACTCTTTGGCACGCGCGTCGCGGAAATCGGTCACTTCGGTGAAGTTGTGGCCGGTGTCGATCATGAGCAGGGGATACGGAATGCGCCCAGCGCCGAAAGCTTTTTCGGCGCACTTGAGCATGACCAGAGAATCTTTGCCGCCCGAAAACAGCAGGGTGGGGCGCTCGAAGGCGGCGGCAACTTCGCGCAGGATGAAGATGGTTTCTTCTTCCAACGCGTCGAGGTGGGCATTGCTCAGGGTGTGCAGTTCGGTGGGGGTGGTGGCGGTCATGTGGGTTTCTTTTTTGTAGGAGCGGTCTCTGACCGCGAAATGGGTGTCTGATGGATCGCGGTCGGAGACCGCTCCTACGGCGTTTTAGGGCTTGACGTGCAGGCCGCATTCTTTGGCGGCTTCGTCCTCCCACCACCAGCGGCCGGAGCGGAACGCTTCGCCCAGGCTGATGGCGCGGGTACAAGGGGCGCAGCCGATGCTCGGGAAAAACTGGTCGTGCAGCGGGTTGTAGTCGACCTGGTGGGTGGCGATGTAGTGCCACACGTCGCCCCAAGTCCACCTGGCCAATGGGTTGAATTTGTGCAAACCCTTGGTGGCGACTTCGCTCTCGTCCAACAAAGGCACCTCGGCGCGGGCGTTGGATTGCTCTTGACGCAGTCCGGTGATCCAGGCGCGTTGGCCTTTCAGGGCGCGGGCCAGGGGCTCCATCTTGCGCACACCGCAGCACGCTTTGCGCAGTTCCATGGACTTGTAAATCGCGTCCTGGCCTTTGTCGCGCACAAATTGGATGACCGATTCGGACACCGGGCGGAACACGTGGATGGGCGCGCGCGAATGCGCCTGTGTGCGCTCCAGCAGCGCCAGGGTTTCGGTGTGCAGCGCGCCAGTCTCCAGAACAAACACCGTGATGTCGAGCTGCGCTGCGTTGATGAGGTGTGTGATCACCACGTCTTCGGCGCCCAGGCTGGAGGCTTGGGTCACGGGCGCAAATTCGGCCGAAGCGCGTTGCAGCAGCGCCTGCGTTTCGGCCAACTTGGCGGCAAAGTCAGGGCTGGCTTTGGCGTGCAGATCGGTGGCTTTGGCCGGGGCGGTGCGAGATGAAATGAGGAGAGAGGTCATGTCGTTACGGGTCATCGCGAGCGCAGCGTGGCGATCCAGAGCTGGACTGCCGCGCTTTGCTCGCAGTGACGTCAAGTCTTTGCAAAATGAGGTTGCGTTTGCGCTGCCGAGCCTTGGTAAAAGCCCGCAAAGCGCTCAAACTGGCGTTGCGCTGCAGAGGCGTCTACGCCTTCGCGCAGCACGGCCACGTCAAAACCGGTGCGCTGCATTTGCACCAATTGGTCGATCAGCAC
>CAMDFT010000100.1 GCA_945897795.1 Limnohabitans sp. Rim8
GATGCGGTGATTTTGGCCATGTTTGTTCTCTCTAAATAATCGGGATCTGACCCCAATTAAAGTTTCTTCCCGGCTGCGCTGGACTGTTGCCCGGCTGCGCCTTGGGGCTGGTTGTGGGCTTGGGCGCTGCCGTTTTCGCCGATGTAGCGGTTGCCTTCGACGCTGCGGCCACCAGCGATCATCATGTTGCGGTATTCCTCTTCGGTCATACCGGTCATTGAGCCCGCCATTTGCTGGAAGCTCTTGCCATCGGTCGCGCCGATCTTGGCGAGGAAATATATGTTGCCGCCAGTGCGCATGCACCAGTTCAAATCGCGCACCAAGACGGCTTGCTTTTGTTCTTCGGTCATCTGCCACTCGTCCAGATAGGCCCGCTCATCAGCCTTGAACTTTTCACGGTTCTCAGCCTTCATGAGCGACATGCAAAACTGGTTGAGCCAATAGCCTTTGCGCGATTGCTCGGCGTCAAAAATGATCGTGCCGGGCACGTCTTTGTAGGGTTTGTCTAGAGCCATCAGGTTCCTTGGGGTTTCAATGGTGGTTCAAAGCAGGATCGCCACGTCGCTTCGCTCCTCGCGATGACGGCGCACAATGATCCCTTCATAGAGATGGATGTCCCAATTTTCGTCATGGCGAGCGAAGCGTGGCCATCCATGTGGACGTCAAGCCATCTCTTCCGGCCAATACAAGCGCATCGGGTTGTCCACCAGCAGCTTCTTTTGCAGCTCTGCCGTAGGCGCGATGTGCGGGATGAAGTCCACCAACAGACCATCGTCGGGCATGTGGTCCTTCAGGTTGGGGTGCGGCCAGTCGGTGCCCCACAACACGCGATCGGGGAACTCTTGCACGATGCGCTGGGCAAACGGGATCACGTCTTGGTAAGCGTTTTGCTCACCGTTCAAGGCCTTGGGGCCCGTCACCGACAAACGCTCGGGGCAAGACACCTTGCTCCACACATTGCTGTGCTCGCGCATGAACTTCTGGAACAGCGCAAATTGAGGGCCGTCCACCGGCAGCGAAACGTCAGGGCGACCCATGTGGTCCACCACCACGGTGGTGGGCAGCGCGGTGAAGAAATCCCACAGCTCAGGCAAATCGACGGCTTCGAAATAAATCACGACATGCCAGCCCCATTTTTGGATGCGGCTGGCGATTTCCATCAACTCGTCTTTAGGCGTGAAGTCCACCAAACGCTTGACGAAGTTGAAACGCACACCGCGCACACCCGCGTCGTGCATGGCCTGGATTTCTTGGTCGGTGACGCTGCGCTTGACGGTGGCCACGCCGCGCGCTTTGCCACCCGAGTTGACCAGCGCATCGACCAGGGCGCGGTTGTCGGCGCCGTGGCAGGTGGCCTGCACCACCACATTGCGCGCAAAGCCCAGGTGGTCACGCAGCGCATACAGCTGGTGCTTGGACGCATCGCAGGGCGTGTACTTGCGCTCGGGTGCGTAAGGGAACTCTGCCCCCGGCCCAAACACGTGGCAATGCGCATCCACCGAGCCTGCGGGCAGTTGGAAGCGCGGCTTGGACGGGCCGGTGTACCAGTCCATCCAGCCAGCGGTTTTGGTGAAGTCACCGGTGGTCGGTTTGCTCATGTCGAATGCCTTTCAAATGTCTTTTGTAGGTCGGCACCTTCAGGTCCGACACAGCGCACCCAAGGTTCTTGTCGGGGCTGAAGCCGCCGACCTACATGGAAATCAATCGATGTACTTGAGGCCCGCCGCCGCCAGCGGCTCGCGCATCTTGTACATGTCCAAGCCCAAGACGCCTTGCGCCAGTTTTTCTCGCTTGGCACCTTCGTTGGCTTCACGGGCTTGCGCCGCTTCCAGTGTCTTGGCCACCAAGGCTTGGGGCACACACACCACGCCGTCGTCATCGGCCACGATCGCGTCGCCGGGGTGGACGATCATGCCGGCGCACACCACGGGGATGTTCACCGAACCCACCGTGGCTTTGATGGTGCCCTTGCTGCTGATGGCTTTGCTCCAGGCGGGAAAGCCCATCCGAGTCAACTCTTTCACGTCACGCACACCGGCGTCAATGATCAAGGCGCGTGCCCCACGGGCCATGAAAGACGTGGCCAGCAAGTCGCCAAAGTAGCCGTCGGTGCATTCGGCGGTGATGGCCGCCACCACGATGTCGCCAGGCTGAATTTGCTCAGCAGCCACATGCATCATCCAGTTGTCGCCAGGGTGCAGCATCACCGTCACTGCGGTGCCAGACACTTGCGCGCCGGGGTAGATGGGCCGCATGTAGGGCTTCATGAGGCCGACGCGGCCCATGGCTTCGTGCACAGTGGCCGAGCCCAAAGCGGCCAAAGCATCGGTGGCTGCGCGGTCTGCGCGGGTGATGTTGCGGTAAACAACGCCGAGTTCGTACATGTTCTTTCCTTTGTTAATCAGTTGGTGACAGAGCTAAAGATCTGTCACGCAAAGTCCTTAGATGCCTTTGGCCGTGAGCTGATCGCCCAGCCGCTTGAACACGCGGCGCGCATTGCCTTCATAGACCATATAACGCTCTTCGTCGTTCAGGTTGGCCGTGGCTTGCACATAGCGCTTGGTGTCGTCAAAGTAGTGGCCAGTTTCGGGGTCGATGCCGCGCACCGCGCCGATCATCTCCGATGCAAACAAAATATTCTTGACCGGAATGACTTTGGTCAGCAGGTCAATACCCGGCTGGTGGTACACGCAGGTGTCGAAGAAGATGTTGTTCAGCAGGTGCTCGGACAGCAAAGGCTTTTTGAGCTCTTGTGCCAAGCCCCGGAAACGGCCCCAGTGGTAAGGCACCGCGCCGCCGCCGTGCGGGATCAAGAACTTCAGCGTTGGGAAGTCTTTGAACAAATCGCTGGTCAGGCACTGCATGAAGGCGGTGGTGTCGGCGTTCAGGTAATGCGCGCCGGTGGTGTGAAAACAGCTGTTGCAGCTGGTGCTCACGTGGATCATCGCGGGGATGTCGTACTCGACCATCTTCTCGTAAATGGGGTACCAGGCCTTGTCGCTCAATGGCGGCGAAGTCCAGTGACCGCCCGAAGGATCGGGGTTCAGGTTGATGCCGACGTTGCCATATTGCTCGACGCACTTGACCAGCTCGGGGATGCAGGTGGCGGGGTCAACGCCCGGCGACTGGGGCAGCATGGCCGCAGGCACAAAGTGGTCGGGGAAGAGTTGCGCCACGCGGTAGCACAGTTCGTTGCAGATGGCCGCCCAGGTGGACGAGACGTTGAAGTCGCCAATGTGGTGGGCCATGAAGCTGGCGCGGGGGCTGAAGATGGTGATGTCCGAGCCACGCTCTTTCATCTTGGCCAGCTGGTTGGTTTCAATCGTTTCGCGCAATTCGTCGTCGCTGATCTTCAGCTCAGAGACTTTGGGCATGGACGCCGGGTCCTTGATGCCTGCAATTTGCTTGTTGCGCCAGTCTTCCAGCGCCTTGGGGGCGGTGGTGTAGTGGCCGTGCACGTCGATGATCAAGGGTTTCGTTTGGCTCATGTCGGTTTCCTGAGTGATGAGTGTCGTGTAGCGAACTTGGCATGCCATGGTGCAATTTGTAGGTCGGTGGCTTTAGCCCCGACAGGGCTTCACCGGTGCACTGTGTCGGGGCTAAAGCCACCGACCTACAAATGACATGCTTCAAATTTGAAGCCTAGATTGTGCAGGCACACCCTGCCCCCACAAAGGCCCCTCACCATCTACCAGCTAGAACAAATTTGCATAACCAAGCCCTGGGTATGACAAAATCAAATCCACCGAAAGCCCTCCCTCCCCATGGACCTCAAACAGCTCGAATACTTTGTGCGCGTGGCCGAACTCGGCAGCTTCACCCGGGCCGCCCAGGCCTTGAACATTGCGCAGCCCGCACTCAGCCGCCAGGTGCGCCTGCTCGAAGTCGAGCTGCGGCAAAACCTGCTGGTGCGCAACGGGCGCGGCGCAACCCCTACCCAGGCCGGGCTGCTGCTTTTAGAGCACGGCCGGGGCATCCTGCACCAAGTGGAGCGGGCCCGCGAAGAACTGGGCCGCGTGCGCACGGGCCTGACGGGGCGCGTGGCTTTGGGCCTGCCGCCCAGCGTGGCGCGGGTGCTGACGGTGCCTTTGACCCGGGCTTTTCGCGCCAAGATGCCCGATGCCCAACTGTCCATCAGTGAAGGCCTGTCGAGCGCCATGCAGGAAAACCTGCAAAACGGCCGCCTGGACATCGCCGTGCTCTACAACCCCAGCCAAGTCGCTGGGATCGAACACACCCCCTTGGTGCAAGAAGAGCTGCTGCTGGTGCAGCCGCGCCCGCCGGGCCTGCAAGAAGACCCGCCCCCGCCCGCCATCAGCCTGCAAGAAGTCGCCGTCCTGCCCTTGGTGATTCCCACGCGCCCCAACGCGATCCGCATGCATGTGGAGTCTGAAATGGCCGCCATCGGCTGTCGCCCCCTCATTGCGCTGGAGATCGACGGCGTGAGCGCCATCCTGGACCTGGTGGCCGACGGCGCGGGCTACGCCATCTTGCCGCGCAACGCCGTCATGCGTTCGGTGCGGCCATCGGCGTTTTCGGTGCGGCCCCTCAAGCAACCGGCCCTGCACATCCAGCTGACCACCGCCATCAGCGCACAACGCCCCAGCACCCTCACCCAGCAAGCCACGCTGGCCCTGCTGACCGAGATGGCGGTGCAGTGGCTCAGCCCGCCTTGACGGCAGAGCACAGGCGACGCACCGGGGCCAGCGGGTCGGGGACAAACGTCCATGCCTGCATACAGCTTGCGTGATGTGGGCGCAGTTGCTGGGGGTTGGGCAGCAGCTTGAGAAACAGCGGGCAGGTGAGCATGTCTGAATTTGCTCTAATAGCGCGATTCGCCACAATAAAGACTCCATGATGCGCTGGCTTTTTTCCTTTTTGTCACCCCTCTTATCAACTGTCTTGTTCCTTTTTTGTGGAGCTGCTATGGCCGTTGAAGAACCGCGCTACACCGTGCTCGTTTCAGACCCGCCATTTGAGGTGCGGCGCTATGCTGCTTTCACAGTGGCCCAAACGCAAATCCAGGGCGACTTCGATGCCGCCAGCAGCAGCGGGTTTCGGCGCATCGCGTCGTATATTTTTGGCGACAACCTGCAAGCCGAGCTGGGCGCAAAGCGCAAGATTTCGATGACCGCGCCTGTCACCGTCACACCCGAGTCCGATGGCTGGCGCGTGCATTTTGTGATGCCATCCGCCGAAAGCGTGCAGACCCTGCCCCGGCCACTCAATCCGCAAATCCAGTTGCGGCCCGTGCCCGAGCACGAGACGGTGGCGGTGCGCTTTGGCGGCTTCACCACGCAAGCGAGCATCCAAGAGCAGACCGAGCGCCTGCGGGCCTGGGCGCAGGCGCGCCAACTTAAGCTGAGCCCCACGGCCCAAGTGGCCCGCTACGACGATCCATTCACCATGCCGTGGAACCGCCGCAACGAGATTTTGATTGACCTGATACCCTGAAAGCGACTGGGATCAATCGCCTTGTGCGGCCTGTGCAGCTGACGGTCTGTTGTAGCCTTGGGCGATGGTCAACACAGTCTTGCAGCCGTGACAGGGCGCATTCGCAAAAAAATCATTCAAGCCCAGCTTGAAGCCTTACCCGCACCCCGCAGTAGCGACGTGCTGTGCCCCCTGTGCGAGCGACCCATTCCGCCCAGCCAACAAGACGCGCACCATCTGGTGCCCAAGTCACATGGGGGCGCGCACACCGTGGTGCTGCACCGCATTTGCCACCGCCAAATCCATGCGTTGTTCACCGAGACCGAATTGGCCCGCACCTACGCCACGGTCGACGCCTTGAAGCAGCCCGAAGAAATGGCCCGATTCATCCGTTGGGTGCAAACCAAACCCGATGCGTTTTTTGAAAAAAGCCGCAAGAGCCAACGGCTCCAAAACCGGCACTGAACCCTGCCCAACACCATGCCTTTATCTATGCCCACACTGCCAACG
The DNA here is from genome assembly GCA_945897795.1 of Limnohabitans sp. Rim8. Lineage (GTDB taxonomy): Bacteria > Pseudomonadota > Gammaproteobacteria > Burkholderiales > Burkholderiaceae_C > Limnohabitans_A. The sequence continues at coordinate 5,944 of CAMDFT010000100.1, forward strand.
ACCAGCCGTATCGAGCTGAAAGACTTTCACCTGGCGACCCGCATTGGCACCTATGCCCCTGGCGACACCGTGCCCGATTACCACGCGCTGGACTTGACGCTGTGGATCGACCCCGATCTGGTGCTGATTGCCCAAGACGGCATGGCGCATGTGTTCGATTACGACCCTCTGGTGATCGAGATCGAACGTCTGGCGGCCGATGGGCTCTACGCCACCCAAGAGCGGCTGATGACGCGCATCGTGCAGGCCTGCGCGGACTACCCGGCGATTGAAGCGCTGGAGATGGCTCTGCGCAAATTTCCGGTGCGGGCGGGCAGCGGTTCTTTGGGCGTGCGTTTGGTGGTGGACGGGGCGCAACTGCAGCGCATGCGAGACAACCGAGGCTGAAAGCATTCAGGGCGTGAGCCACTCCCAAGTGTTGGCGCTCAGCTGCGCCCGGCGGTGCCCGTCGCGCGACAGCGCCAGCCAGTCCGTCTGAAGCACTTGCGCATGCAGCAAGGCAAAGCTGTGCGTTGGCGCGGAGGCGCTGGCCTTGGCTGCATCTGCCGTGCCACTGCCTGGTGGCAATACCGCACCCGGCGGCAGTGGCGACAAATAATCACCCGCAGCCGCCGAATGTTTCACCCCTTGCCAAAGCGCCTCGACCTCGGGGCCAGAAGTGATGACCGAGCAGGTCACCCGCACCCGCAATTGCCAGTTCAAACGCGCACTCCAAAACACCAGCACCGCTGAAGCTTAAGCCTGCAGTTGAGCCACTTTGGGGCTGCGGCTGTCGGTGTAAAAAGTCAGTTGCCCGGCTACGGCGTCCACCTCCCGCAGCACCACGGTGCGGGCATCGGGCAAACCGTCTGTGTCGGCAGAAGCGAGTACCGGCGTGCGCCATTCGTGGTGCCGGTCCAGACTGGCCCGGCCCAGCTCTTTCCAAATTTGCGGGCGAATTTCTTCGGGCGTTTGCAGGTGGATTTTCATGATGATGGGGTTGGGTTACGTTGGGGTGCCTTGGGTAAGGGCTTCAACCGAATGGTCTGACATGTCGTGCGGGCTCACAACGCCAAAATCTCCACACTCCCCGTGAGCACCGGGCGGCACAAAATTTTGTAGCCGTCGGCATCAAAGTTGGCGGCCAATTGGTTGGCTGTCTGGCTCAGTTGGCGGGCGGCCTCTGGGGTGGGAGCGCTGCCCAGATAGCACCAGTGCTTCACAACGTGGATTTGCGTGAATTCGCCATCGCGCTCGACCAAACCCACCGCGCCCGGGTAGGGCCAGCATTCCACACGCAGCGCCAGCAGGCTGCTGAACAAGCGCTCACGGTGCGCCTCGGGGGTTTCGTCGCCCCGGCACACGCCGGCGCATTGGCGGATCGCCGCCCTGAAACAGGCTTTTCCGGGGGGTAATTTCTCGAGGCCCAGCGGGCCGTAGCAAAGTTTGTGTTGGTCGGCCACAGCACGCAGAGCGCCCAGCGCGGCGTGGCGGCTGGCGTACAGGCCATACAGCTCGGGCTGGCTGGCAAAGTCGATGTCGCGGGCATAGACCACTTGCGGCACCTCGCCCGTCAGTTGCAGGCTGCACAGCTGCTGGTTGCGGCGCAGTTTTTGGTTGAACAAGGGGTGTTGGGCCTTGATCATTTGCGCCTCCAGCAGCAGGGCACCGATCTCACCGGCTGTGCGCATGTGGCTGATGCGTTGGGTTTGGCGCAGCATGCGGGCCTCGTCGGGCGTGCGCAGGTGCGACAGCAGTCGCGCGCGGATGTTGATGCTTTTGCCGATGTACAGCGGCAAGTCGCCTTCTTGGCCGTGGAAGATGTAAACACCCGCCCCGGTGGGCGCGTCTTCGATGGCGCCGCGCAGGTGCTGGGGGTATTCGTAGATTCGGCTGTCTTCAAAGTCGTCTCGGCGGCGGCGTGGCAAGGGCATGTTGGGTGAAGGGTTGATCAGGATCGAAGCCGCGAAGTACTGTTTATATTTACAGTATACTAACCTCGTCATGCTTCTTGCAGTTGCCTGACATTTTTGTTGATTTACGCCCCGGGCTTTGCGGTTCGGGGCGTTTTTTTATGCCCCAGCCTTGTGGCACGCCTTGTTCCCCGCGATCAGCGCATGTGGGCGCTCAGGCTGCCCAACGGCGCAGAAAACTCGGCGCGCCAGCTTTCGCCCACTTGCAAGGGCCAGGCGTCGGTCCAGGTGCCGGTGGTGATCACGTCGCCCGCTTGCAGGTCCACCGCGCCGGGGCAATGGCGCAGTTCTTTCAAAAAGTGGTGCAAGGCATTCAGCGGGCTGTCGAGCACGTTGGTGCCGGTGCCCTGCTCCACCGCTTGGCCGTTTTTGAACAGCGTGACTTGGGCCTGCGCCAGCAGGGTGTGCAAGGCCTGCGCATCGGCGGCCAGTTGCTGAACGGGCAGGCGCTGGCCCACCAGCAGGCGGGCGTGCAAACCGCTGTCGGCCATGGTGTCGGTGGCGGTGAATTTCCAGTCCAGACAATGCGACTGCACAACCTCAAAACCCGGTGCGATCCAGTCGATGGCTTCAAACAGCTGCTGCATGCTGGCGTTGGCTGGGGGCGTGGCCTTCATGCCGAAGACGATTTCGGGCTCCAGCCGAGGCTGGCAAGTTTGGGTCAGGTCGATGCTGCCCTCGGCCGTCCCAGATGCGGCGGGCTCGGCAAAGCCAAGGCCTGTGTCCCAGACCGTGCCCCACATGGGGCCAAACACCTCGTAACGCTGCCACAGCGTGCGGTTGGTGAAGCCAATCTTGTACCCCTTGGCCACTTCGCCGCGCTGCTGGCGCAACTGGCGCACGGCCAGGGCTTGTTGGTAGGCCGCTGCGATGTCAGGGCCGCCCACTACACCGGGGGGCTGGCCCCACAAAAGGGCTTGGTCGTGGTGCTGCAAGAGTTGTTCGGGGGTCATGTGGGGTCTCCTGTTCAGTGAATGGTAAAAGCGTTGAAAAAACTCAAACCGCCACAAAGCGGCCATCGTCCAAGGTCTGAATTTGCCCCTGCGCCTGCAGCTCGGCCAGGTGCATGCCGATGGTGTTGCGCTCGGCGCAGGGCACAAAGGGCACGTCGTAGCCTTGGGGGTACAGCAGGCGGCGGTCCACCAGCTCGTCCAGGCTGTGCGGGCTTTGCAGGTAGCCCAGCAGTTGCGCGCTGCGCTCGTCGATCTTGCTGGCAAAGCGCGCCAGATCGGTCAAAAACTGAGCCCGATCGGTAATGACCGCTTTGTGGTGCGAAGTGGCCCAGATGCGGGCGTCCAGCTCGGCGACTTTTTTCAGGGTTTGCCGGAAGTCGCTCAGGCTGGAGGTGGCGTCGCCGTAATAGGGGCCAAAGCCACTCAGGTCGATGTCGCCAATGAAGGCCAGGCCTTCGCTCTCGACCACCAGGGCGCAGTGGCCTGCGGTGTGGCCCGGCAAGTGGTGCGCCCGCACCCGCACGCCGCCGCCCAGGTCCCACAGCGCGCCATCGCTGTAGCCGGTAGCGTCCGGTCGGGGCTGGTAATGAAAATCCTTTTGCACGATGGCGTGCATGGCGTCCAGCACCTCGGCGGGGTAACCATAGTGTTGGCACA
>CAMDFT010000101.1 GCA_945897795.1 Limnohabitans sp. Rim8
GACATCGATTTTTCATCGCAAGTGGCCAAGATGAAAGCCGCCAACGTTGACCTGATCGTGGCGGGCACCGTGGTGCGTGAAACCTTGGGCGTCATGAGCGAAGTGAAAAAGCTCAACTGGTCGCAAGTCAAGGTCTTGACCACCATTCCAGGTCGCTCCAGCATCGTCGCCCGATTGGGCAAGGACAGTGTGGAAGGCCTGTATGGCATCGGGGGCTGGAAACTCCACGACACCGACAGCAGCGATCCAGTGGCCAAGAAATTCATGGCCGACTTCAAAGCCAAGTTCAACATGGACGCCGATGAGAACGCAGCCAATGCGTACTCCTACACCTCCTGGTTCATTGCGGGCCTGCAAGCTGCCGGGCGCAATCTGACCTCGGCAGGTATGGCCAAAGCCATGCCCGCTGTGGCCCACCAAGACTTCACCACCTTCACGCGCCAAAGCTTCGCCAACAACCACGTCGGGCCGGAGATGGTCTCCATTGACCAGATCAGGGGCGGCAAGTGGGTTCAAGTGGCTGCACCGGGCAGCAAATGATGGCTTCAACAGGGGGCGCTCTCGGGGGGACCCCCTGCTGATACGGCTACAATCTCACCCCAAGGAAGCGTGGCAGAGTGGTCGATTGCACCGGTCTTGAAAACCGGCGACTTGAAAAGGTCCGTGAGTTCGAATCTCACCGCTTCCGCCAACTGTCTCGTCAAAACGCCCCTCTCGGGGCGTTTTGCATTTTTGGCACACCTCAGGGCTTGCCCAGCAACATCGCCTCCACCAACTCCTGCACCGCCAACGCCTCTTCAGCCGTGGCCAGCTTGTGCGGCTGGCCGCGCAACCACAAGTCGACTTCGCTCAGTTGCCGCTGCAAGGCGCTGGAGCGCGGGTCTTCGGTACGCCAGTCCACGGCCTCTACCCAAGGGCCGCAGTCGGAGCGCCACAGTTGAAAGAATTCACGAAACTGGTGGTTCATGCGGCTGCCGCGCACAGTGACTTCTTGCCGGTCGGGCTGTTGACCGCCGGTGGTGGCCATGACCGTGACGGGCCTCCCATCGGCCGTGGTCAAGCGGGCCAGCATGTCCAGCTCGCACAAGCTGGGGTCTTGCGGGTAACGTGGCAAGGCGTGCTGCAAAGTCAGCGGCCCTAAAAACCGTCCGGCCAAAAACAAGAAATGCGAAATCACTTCGCGGGTATAGCCCCCTTCATCCCGCAAGCGCAGCCAATCGGCGTCCTTTTGCCAAGCGCGGGGCCAAGCGGGGTAATTCACCACGATGTCGATGCCGAGCAGCTCACCCGTTTCCCCCGCAGCAATGGCGCGATTCAATTCTTCAAAGCCCCGCGAAGCGGCTTGCGTGAAATTGACCACGCCCGGCAAACGCGCTTGGCGCAACTGAGCCACCAGATCGCGGCTTTGCGCGTTGTCGGTGCCCAGGGGTTTTTCCATGAACACGCCCTGCCCGGCGGCTGCGGCTTGCAAAGCATAGGTTTTGCGCGGGCCTGGCGGGCAGGCCAGGTACACCACATCGGCCCCGGCCATGGCGGCCTCCGCGTTGGCTGCAACGTGCACACCTGGGGCCATGTCCAGCGTTTTGGCCACGGATGCAGGCGAAGGATCCCAAACGCCGCACACCTCAAAGGCGGGATGCTGCAAAGCGTTCTCCAACATGCGGCGGCCCATGATGCCCAGCCCGATGATGGCCATTTTGTGTGTCATGTCTGTCTCCTGAAAGGATTTCAAGCTTAACCATTTCGCCCCGTGATGCCTGTCATGCAGGGGCGGCTGTTGCGTCACCGCAGATGACTGTCCAGCCTCAACAAAAGTGCTAGCCTTGGTTTTTCCATTTTCCTCAAGTCAACACCATGACGAAGAACTTCAACGTGTCTCGCACCCCTCGCCGCCAAGTCTTGCTGGGGCTTGCGCTCGGGGGCGCTTCGATCTTCACCACAGGCCAAGCCTTGGGGCAGGACTTTCCACCCAAAAAAACCATCAGCATGGTGGTGGGCTTTGTGCCCGGCGGGGCGGCCGACACGGGTGCCCGCATCATTGCCAAAAAACTGGGCGAGAACCTGGGGGTCGCCGTCACGGTGGAGAACAAAGCCGGCGCTGGCGGCAACATTGCCCACCAATACACCGCAACCGGCCCAGCGGACGGCAGCGTGCTGTTGTTCGGCTCGGTCGGCCCGCTCAGTATTGCCCCCAACATGATGAAGCTGCCCTACGACCCGGTGAAAGACCTGGCCCCTTTGACCATGGCGGTGAACTTTCCGAACGTGCTGGTGGTCCACCCCGGCACGGGCATCAAGACCTTTGCTGAATTCATCGCAGCCGCCAAAAAAGACCCCGGCAAACTGGACTTCGCCTCCACCGGCCCCGGATCGGCATCCCACTTGGCGGGTGAATTGCTCAACGACATGGCCAAAATCGACACACTGCATGTGCCCTACAAAGGAGGTGCCGCCGCCCTGCAAGACCTGCTGGGTGGGCGCGTTGCGGCTTGGTATGCCACTTACGCCACAGCAGCGCCGCACATTGAAGCGGGCAAAGTGGTGCCCCTGGCCAGCACAGGCACGCAGCGCCTTGGCGGATTGCCCCAGGTGCCCACGATTGCCGAGTCGGGTTACCCCGGCTTCAGTGCCACCAACTGGTATGCCTTTGTGGCTTCGTCCAAAGTCCCTGCGCCTGTCTTGGACCGCTGGAATGCCGAATTGGTGAAAGTGCTTTCCGCGCCCGATGTGGTCGAGCAACTCAACAAACATGGCCTGACCCCCATGCCGGGCTCTCGCGACGATTTGGCCCGTTACATGGCCAAAGAAACGGCCACTTGGGGTCGAATCATCCGCGAGCGCAAAATTACCGGTCAATGAGTGGGTCATCAGAAAGCCAAGAGACCTTTCCAACTTTAGGCATATAGCTTGCACACAACCCGATTCAATTGGTTAAAATACCAAAGTCATGGAAAAAACCAATACCCCCTTTGCTTCAGCTTACCTGCGCTTTTTACAATTAGCGCGAGTGGTTCAGGCCCTGCCTGACGGCCTGGAGATGGATGCCAACGAAAAGGCTCTGCTTCATGCCGTTGTTTTGCGTTGGTACGAAAATGAGCCCATGACCGTGCGTGAAGCCATTGGCTTGGTCGATTTGGGCTCACCCGCCACGTTGCACAAACGCATCACCCGATTGCGCGACAAGGACATGCTGAGCACCCTGAACCTCGAAGGTGATCGGCGCGCCAAGTTCCTGATCCCCACCCAGCGCACGCTGGATTACTTCAGTCACCTGGGTCAATCCATGCAGCAAGCCCATCAAAAAACGGTGGTATGACCCGCAGCATTCATCACCTCATTGAGCAAACAGCGCTGGTTTTGACCAGCGCTTTTTTGTTTGTGCTGTTTTTTAAACTGAACGGCTGGATCTTTTCCAATTTCGTTTACAGCGAAGGCATCAGCTGGGTCTTTTTACCTGCGGGCTTTCGGGTGGTTTTGGTATTGGTCTTGGGTTTACCCGGGGCTCTGGGTCTGGTGGTGGGCAGCTGGTTCATCGACAGCGCGCTTTTTTCGGCTGACACTTGGTTGTTGCCATTTTTAAATGGCCTCGTGTCCGGCTTGACGCCTTGGCTGGTGATGAAGTACCTGCAGCACAAAGGGCAGTTGAAGCCACAAATCATGTCCATGACTGCCCAGCGTTTGCTGCAAATGACCTTGATCTTTTCTGCGGCCAGCGCCATCAGTCACCAGTTGCTCTGGTGGTTGTTCGAAAGGCCAGATGCCAGCATCTTGATCGACGTTTGGCCCATGTTCATTGGCAACGCCTTGGGGGCCTTGTTGATGCTTTACGGCTTCAAATTTGCCTTGGACCGGATCCGGCCGAACAGGTCAACCCTGAACGACTGAGTTTTGGACGCTCAATCGCTGGGCGATAAAAACAGCGCCTGCAAATCGCTCAAAAAGTCAAACCCCCGGTCTGTTGGCCAGACTCGGTGCAGGTCACGCTCAATCAAGCCTTTTTTCTCGGCCTCGGTCAGTCCTTTTTGGAGGCTGGTCATGGCCAGACCGGTGCGGTCCACAAAGTCGGCCAATTCAAACCCACCGCGCAACCGCAGGGCGTTGAGCATGAATTCAAACGGCAAGTCTTGGCGTGACACCTCGGTGCTTTGCGTGACTGGCTCGCCCTTCATGGCCTGTTGCATGTACAGCGCAGGCTCCCGAAAGCGTACTTGCCGCAGCACCCGGTGCGCAAAACTGAGCTTGCTGTGTGCGCCCGCGCCAATGCCCAAGTAGTCGCCAAACTGCCAATAGTTCAGGTTGTGGGCACACTGATGGCCAGTCTTGGCATAGGCCGACACCTCGTAGCGACTCAGCCCCGCCAACCCGGTCAACTCGGTGATGCGGTCCATCATCTCGTAGGCCAAATCCTCTTCGGGCAGTGCCGGCGGGAACTTGGCAAACACCGTGTTGGGCTCGATCGTCAGGTGGTAGATCGAGATGTGCGGCGGCGCAAACGCCAGCGCGGTCTGGATGTCTTGCGTGAGGCCCTCGAGCGTCTGGCCCGGCAAGGCGTACATCAGGTCGAGGTTGAAGGTGTCAAACACCTGCGCGGCTTCGGTCACGGCGGCCAGCGCTTGGTCGCGGTCGTGCACACGGCCCAGGGCTTTGAGGTGCGCGTTGTCAAAGCTCTGCACGCCAATCGACAAGCGGGTGATACCGGCTTGGTGGAAGGCCTTGAAACGGTCTTTTTCAAAGGTGCCGGGGTTGGCTTCCATGGTGATTTCGGCATCAGGCGCCAAACGAACACGGGCACGAATGCCCGAAATCAAGCGGTCAATCGCTTCGGGCGAGAACAAGCTGGGTGTGCCGCCGCCCAAAAACACGGTCTGGATGCTGCGGCCCCAAATCAGCGGCAAACTGGCTTCCAGATCGGCGAACAGTGCGTTGATGTAGGCGTCTTGCGTCGACACCGGATCAGCGCCCTCACGGAACTCGTGCGAGTTGAAGTCGCAATATGGGCACTTCTTGATGCACCAGGGCAGGTGCACATACAGCGACAGGGGCGGCAAAGCGTTCAGTTGCAGCACGCCGGGGCGCATGGCGTGCACCGGGTCCATCATGGGGTTCATGGCGCTGCGCTGTCCAGCCAGCGTTCGCGCATCAGCGCCAGCATGGCTTGCGCAGCGCGGCCCCGGTGGCTGTTGGCGTTTTTCACCTCGGGGGGCAACTCGGCAAAGGTCTTGCCAAATTCGGGCAAGTACATCACCGGGTCAAAGCCAAAACCATTGCTGCCCCGGCGCTCGGGCGTGATCTGCACCACCACCCGGCCCACGGCAATCAGCGGCTCCGGGTCGTCAGCGCTGCGCACCGCCACCAGGGTGCTGACCATGGCGGCGCGGCGCTGCTCGGCACTTTGGATGCCCTGCATTTGCTCCAGCAAAGCGGTGACATTGGTGTCATCGCCCTTGGGGTAGCCAAAACGGGTGGCGTAATAAGCCGTGTCCACGCCGGGCTGACCGCCAAAAGCATCCACACACAGGCCGGCATCATCGGCCAGCGCGGGCAAGCCGCTCAGGTGTGCTGCGTGGCGGGCTTTGGCCAAGGCGTTTTCAACAAAGGTTTTAAAGGGCTCCGCGGCCTCTGGGATGTTCAGCTCGGACTGGCGCACCAGCGTCATGTTCAGCGGCGCCAACAGGGTCTGCAGCTCGGCCAGTTTGCCCGCGTTGTTCGAGGCGAGAACGATTTTCATGTGCGGGAGTGGTTCAAGCGCTGAAAGTCAGGGTTTGGGGCTGGTCGTGCGCCTGCTTTTGCAGCTGCACCAACTGGGCGATGCCCTTTTCGGCCAGCGCCAGCATGCCGTCCATCTCAGCGCGTGTAAATGCCACGCCTTCGGCTGTGCCCTGCACTTCCACAAAATGGCCCGCACCGGTCATGACCACGTTCATGTCGGTGTCGCAAGACGAGTCTTCAGGGTAATCGAGGTCCAGCAAGGCGGTGCCGCTTTTCAGGCCCACCGAGATGGCGGCCACGCGGTCCAGAATCGGCGATTCGGTCAATTTGCCAGTCGCCATCAACCAGTTGACGGCGTCTTGCGCGGCCACAAAAGCGCCCGTGATGCTGGCGGTACGTGTACCACCGTCGGCTTGCAGCACATCGCAGTCGAGGTGGATGGTGCGCTCGCCCAGCTTTTTAAGGTCAAACACCGCGCGCAGCGATCGGCCAATCAGGCGCTGGATCTCTTGCGTGCGGCCGCTTTGCTTGCCGCGTGCGGCTTCGCGGTCGCCCCGGGTGTGGGTGGCGCGGGGCAGCATGCCGTATTCGGCCGTGACCCAGCCCTCGCCGCTGCCTTTTTTGTGGCCTGGCACTTTTTCTTCAACCGAGGCGGTGCACAGCACGCGGGTCTGGCCAAACTCGATCAGCACCGAGCCTTCGGCGTGGATGGTGTAGCCGCGGGTGATGCGCACAGCGCGCAAAGCGTCGGCAGCGCGGCCGGAACGAACAGAAGTGGATGTCATGGGTGTGTCTTTTGCGAGTGGTGTGATGCTGGCGTCGGCAAGCGGTCTGGGCGAGTTTGCGATAATGCCCTGTTTCATGCCTTGCCAAGCCCTTCAAGGGATTGGGTATAGGCAATTGCCCCAAGCCGGTGTTCGGCCTGCGGCGCGAAGGAACCAGTTCAATGTCAGTTTACAGTATGACCGGCTACGCCAGCGTGCAGCACAGCCCGCTGCCCGCAGACGGCGAAGCCCCCGCCAGCGCGGCTCCGACCGCCCGCCTGGGGCTTGAAATCCGCTCGGTCAACAGCCGCTTCCTCGACCTGAGTTTTCGCCTGCCCGAAGAGCTGCGCCAGCTCGAACCCGGCCTGCGCGAGTTGATCACCCGGCAGATCAAACGCGGCAAAGTGGAAGTGCGTGCCAGCCAGGACGCAGGCGACGGCGCTGCCCTGCAAGCGCCCAACCACCAAGCCCTGCAAAAAATCGCGGCCTTGCAAGAAAAAATACAAGATTGGTTGCCCAGTGCCCGAGGCTTGAGCGTGGCCGATGTGCTGCGCATGAGCGCTGGCAGCTCAGGCCAAGCCGCCCCTGACGAAGCCGCCTGGATGCAACTGGCCACCCAAGCGGTCGACGCCCTGCGCGAAGCCCGAGCCCGAGAGGGTGCACGCCTGACGACGATGCTGCAAGGCCACATTGAACAGCTGCGCAGCCTGGCCGAACAGGCCGTGCCACTGGTGCCGCAACTGGTCGAGCAGCAACGCCAGCGCTTTTTGGAGCGCTGGAAAGACGCCATGGCCCTGGCCGATGGCAGCCACCTGCCCGAGGCCGCACAAGACCGCGCCCTGACCGAGGCCACCGCCTTTGCCATCCGCATCGATGTGGCCGAAGAGCTGACCCGCCTGCGCTCACACCTGGACGAACTCAGCCGCCTGCTCACCAAAGGCGGCGACATTGGCAAGCGACTGGACTTCCTGATTCAGGAGCTGCACCGCGAAGCCAACACCTTGGGCTCTAAATCGGCCGTACTGGAGATGACACGCATCTCGGTGGACATGAAGGTGCTGATCGAGCAAATGCGCGAACAAGTCCAGAACATCGAATAAAGAGCCCCCACATGGATTACCCAGGAAACCTGTTTGTCGTGGCCGCCCCCAGCGGGGCTGGCAAATCGAGCTTGGTCAAGGCCTTGATGGAGCTGGATTCGCGTGTACACCCCACCGTCTCACACACCACCCGCGCCCCACGCGGCCAGGAAAAGCACGGCCGCGAGTACTTTTTTGCATCGACACAAGAGTTTGACGCCATGGTGCTGGGCGACGCCTTTGTCGAATGGGCCCATGTGCATGGCCAGCGTTACGGCACCTCCAAAAAGATGATCGAAGAGCGCATGGCCCAAGGAGCGGACGTGATTTTGGAAATCGATTACCAAGGCGCTCTTCAGATCCAAAAGATGTACGCCAACGCGGTGCTGATCTTCATCTTGCCGCCCAGCTGGGAAGAGCTGCGCTCGCGCTTGGAGCGCCGGGGCGAGGACACCCCCGAGATCATCGAGCTGCGCCTGCAAAACGCCGCAGTGGAGATGGCGCAGGCCAAGGAGTTCGACTTCGTTATAATCAACGAAGTATTTGACCGCGCCCTGTTTGACCTCAAAGCGGTGGTTCACGCCCAGCGTCTCAAGTACCACGTTCAACGCCGCGCCCGGCCTGACACCTTTCAAGCCCTCAAGATGGCTTGAACCCAGCACAGAAATTCTCAAGGAAAACATCATGGCCCGCATCACTGTTGAAGATTGCCTGGACAAGATCCCCAACCGCTTTCAGTTGGTTTTGGCCGCCACTTACCGCGCCCGCATGTTGAGCCAGGGCCACACCCCCCGCATCGAGAGCAAGAACAAGCCTGGCGTGACCGCTTTGCGCGAAATTGCTGCGGGCAAAGTGGGCATCGAGATGCTCAAGCGCGTGACTTGAATTTTGGAGCGCTGACTGGGTCTGGCCCGAGCCAGATCTACAGCCCCACCACAAAACGCCCCAGTGATGGGGCTTTTTTTTGGCTGTCGCCTAAGTCGGCAATCGCTTACGTTACATTGAAGCCATGAGTGCCGTCGTCCCCAAAACCCCCAAAGCAAGCGCCAGTCGCCCCAAAGCGCTGGACCCAGCGGCTGCCAATGCGGCCGCCGCCAGCTTTGCTGTGCTGGAGGCGCAACTGGGCTACCTGAGCGAAACCGACACCGACATGGTGCGGCGGGCCTACAAATACGCCGACGAAGCCCACCTGGGCCAGATGCGCAAAAGCGGTGAACCCTACATCACCCACCCGATCGCGGTGGCCGGCTTGTGCACCGAGTGGAAACTCGACGCCCAGGCGCTGGCCGCTGCCTTGCTGCACGATGCCATGGAAGATTGCGGCATCACCAAGATCGAGTTGATTGAGCGTTTTGGCTCGCCCGTGGCCGAACTGGTGGATGGCCTGACCAAGCTGGACAAGCTCGAATTCAACACGCGCGAGGAAAACCAGGCCGAGTCGTTCCGCAAGATGCTTTTGGCCATGGCGCGCGATGTGCGCGTCATCCTGATCAAGCTGGCCGACCGCACCCACAACATGCGCACCATGTCCGACATGCCGCGCAGCAAGTGGGGACGCATCGCTTCCGAAACGCTCGAGATCTACGCCCCCATTGCGCACCGATTGGGCCTGAACCAGAT
>CAMDFT010000102.1 GCA_945897795.1 Limnohabitans sp. Rim8
CTTTCAAAAATGCACATCCGAAAGTGCAGGTGTTCACCTATGCGGCCCATCACGGCTTCAATTGCGACCAGCGTGGTTCTTGGCATGCGCCTTCGGCTCAGCAGGCGCGCGAGCGCACGCTGGCGTTCTTCAAGCAGCATTTGGGCTGATCTGGCGGGCCCATCGCCCGTGGGGGTCTTTCAATGGGCGGCGATCCAGCGTGCAGCGTCGCGGGCAAAGTAAGTCAGCACGCCGTCGGCACCGGCCCGTTTGAAGGCCAGCAGGCTTTCCATCATGACCAGGTCATGGTCGAGCCAGCCGTTTTGTGCGGCCGCTTTGAGCATGGCGTATTCGCCCGACACCTGATAGGCGAAGGTCGGCACCTTGAACTCGTCTTTGACGCGGCGCACGATGTCCAGGTACGGCATGCCGGGCTTGACCATCACCATGTCAGCGCCTTCGGCCAGGTCCATGGCCACTTCGCGCAGGGCCTCGTCGCTATTTCCCGGGTCCATTTGGTAGACCTTTTTATTGCTTTTTCCCAGGTTGCCCGCCGAGCCGACCGCGTCGCGGAAGGGGCCATAGAAGGCACTGGCGTACTTGGCGCTGTAGGCCATGATGCGGGTGTGGATCAGGCCGCGCGATTCGAGCGCTTGGCGGATCGCGCCGATGCGTCCATCCATCATGTCGCTGGGCGCGACCATGTCCACGCCGGCTTCGGCTTGGGTCAGGGCTTGCTGCACCAGCACGGCGGTGGTTTCGTCGTTCAGGATGTAGCCGGTTTCGTCCAGCAGGCCGTCCTGGCCGTGGCTGGTGAAGGGGTCGAGCGCCACATCGGTCATCACGCCCAGCTCGGGGAAGCGCTTTTTCAGCTCACGCACCACGCGCGGCACCAAGCCATGGGGGTTCATGGCTTCGCTGCCTGTGGGGTCCTTCAGGCTGGCGTCGATCACCGGGAACAGCGCCATCACCGGGATGCCCAGCTTGACGCAGTCTTCGGCCACCGGCAGCAGCAGGTCCAGACTCAGGCGCTCGACACCGGGCATGGAGCCCACTTGCTGGCGTTGGTTCTGACCGTCCAGCACAAAGACCGGGTAGATCAGGTCGTGCGCTGTGACCCGGTGCTCACGCACCAGATTGCGGGTGAATTCGTCACGGCGCAAGCGGCGTGGGCGGTTGGCGGGGAAGGGGGCGACAGGGTTCATGCTGAAAATTGTGCCTGAAGTCCCCGCAGATGCCAAAAGTTGCCGACTGCTCGCAGTCGCTCAGGTGGCAGTGCCAGCGTTCAGAACGGCATGCGACATTCAAATGACAAAAACAACATAAAAAACAAACACGCGCTTGTTATTGGTTTTGTTATTTGATAAATTCCACACCGGGCAGCTTGCTGCCTCCCGCTTTTCCTCCCTGAGCGGGCGCCTTGATGTGTGACAGCAAAAAGGCTTCCTGCCCCCGGCCTCTGGCCGGGGGTTTTTTTTACCCTGCGAACAGGCCTTGGGCACGGACATCACTGGCTACACTCGACGCATGCTCTGGATCAAAGCCCTTCACATCGTTTTCATTGCCAGCTGGTTTGCGGGCCTTTTCTATTTGCCACGCATCTATGTCAACCTGGCCATGGTGCCTACCGACTCGGCCGCCGAGCGCGAGCGTCTGCTGCTGATGGCGCGCAAACTCTATCGTTTCATGACCATCCTGGCCGTTCCGGCCTTGGCGCTGGGCCTGTGGCTTTGGCTTTACTACGGCATAGGCATGGGGCCGGGCCAAGGCTGGATGCATGTCAAACTGCTGATCGTGTTGGCTTTGTTGGGTTATCACCACAGTTGCGGTGTGCTCTTGCGGAAGTTTGAAAACGGCCAGATGCAGCGCAGCCACGTCTGGTTTCGCTGGTTCAACGAAGCGCCTGTGTTGATGATGTTCGCCGCGGTCGTGTTGGTGGTGGTCAAGCCTTTCTAAGGCCTGACAAGCAAGGCTTATGCGCAAGCCCACTTGGCGCAAAACAACCGCCTGGCCTTTGTTTTGGCTGTATGCGGTCCTGATCGTCTACGCCAGCCTGTACCCGTTCGATAACTGGCGCTTTCAGGGCCTGCTGTCCTGGTCATTCATGACAGCACCCTGGCCACGTTACTGGACCGGGTTTGACGTGTTTTCCAATGTGCTGGGCTATGCCCCCTTGGGGTTTTTGCTGGCGCTGGCGGTGCACCGCAGTCGCCGACACTGGCCGGCCGTCACCCTGGCGGCTTTGGTGGCCGCGTGCTTGTCCTTGGCGATGGAGTCGCTGCAGATGTTCTTGCCTGTGCGGGTGCCTTCCAACCTCGATTGGGTTTTGAACGTGGGGGGTGCTTGGGCTGGGGCCGTGGTGGCTCGCGGCTTGGCTTGGACGGGGCTGACCGAGCGCTGGGGTCGTTTCAGGGACCGCTGGTTTGAATCCGAGGCCACTGGTACCCTGGCCTTGTTGGCTCTGTGGCCCGTGGCCTTGATGTTTCCGGCCCCCGTGCCCTTCGGTCTGGGTCATGTGTTTGAGCGCGTGGAGACCACCTGGATCGAGTGGTTGCAAGGCACGCCTTGGCTGGATTGGTGGCCCGTGCGCACGGCAGAACTGCAGCCTTTGCTGCCTTTGACCGAGACCTTGTGTGTGGCCATCGGTTTGCTGCTGCCCTGCTTGCTGGCGTATGGCGTCGTGCGCCGAAGGCCGCAGCGCTGGGTGGTGGCCGGGGTGTGCCTGGCCGTGGGTTTGTTGGCCAGCGCCTTGTCGGCCGCATTGACATATGGCCCCGTGCACGCTTGGGGGTGGATCAGCCCCGAGGTTTTCATGGGTTTGGTTTGGGCATTGGTGGGGGCGGCGGTGCTTGCGCTGTGTCCCCCCCGCCTTTGTTGGGTGCTGGCTTTGGCGGCATTGGTGCTGCAGTTGAGCTTGCTCAACAGCGCTTCCGCCGATGTGTATTTTTCCTTGACCCTGCAGACTTGGGAGCAGGGGCGCTTCATCCGTTTTCATGGGTTGATCCAGTGGCTGGGTTGGTTGTGGCCCTATGTTTTGCTGGCGTATCTGGTGCGCCGACTGTCCTGGCCAGGCCTTTCCTGAGTTGGCTGAATCCTCACACTCAATCGGGGGCCTAAAATTGCTGGATGAGCACCGAAACCCCCAGCCCCTATTTCAAGCGCCACATCTTTTTTTGCCTGAATGAGCGGAAAAACAACGAGGCCTGTTGCGCACAACAAAACGCCCAGGCCGCTTTTGACCACTGCAAGACCCGTGTGAAAGAACTCGGCCTGGCCGGTCCTGGCGAAGTTCGGGTCAACAAGGCCGGTTGCCTGGACCGCTGCTCGGGCGGGCCGGTGGCCGTGGTGTACCCGGAGGGCGTTTGGTACACCTATGTGGACCAGAGTGACATCGATGAGATCGTGGAGTCGCATTTGAAAAATGGCCAGGTGGTTCAGCGTTTGGTGACCCCCGAGCACCTGGGACGTTGATGAACCCCATGACCCGTACGCTCAGTCTGCAAGGCCAGGCAGGGCACATCGAAGCCTTGTTGGATGAGCCTGCAGAAGGCCCGGTGCAGGGCACGGCCGTGATTGCCCATCCCCACCCCTTGTTTGGCGGCACCATGCACAACAAAGTGGTGCAGACCTTGTCGCGTGCATTTGTGCAAAGTGGCTGGCGGGCCGTGCGCTTCAATTTCAGGGGCGTGGGCGCGAGCGAGGGCACCTACAACGAAGGCTTAGGCGAGGCCGCAGACATGTGCCGGGTCATCGCACAGGTGGCACCAGAGGGCCCTTTGGCACTGGCCGGGTTTTCTTTTGGCGCTTTTGTGACCAGCCATGTGGTGCAAGCCTTGGGCGACCAACGGCCGCCGCAACGACTGGTGCTGGTGGGCACAGCGGCGTCGCGTTTTGTGGTGGCCCCAGTGGCCCCTGACTTGCATGAGCGCTGCCTGGTGTTGCATGGCGAGCAAGACGACACAGTGCCATTGGTCAGCGTGATGGACTGGGCCCGACCTCAATCCCTGCCCATCACGGTGATTCCCGGATGTGAACACTTCTTTCACGGACAATTGCCCCTTCTCAAATCCTTGGTGGTGCGCCATTTGAGGTCCTGATGGCTGGGTCTTGTGTTCAATCTGCTTTTTAGATCGATAGGCAGTTTGTGCCGCTCGGCTCGGGCCCTCCTGATTGGCAAACTTTCCACATGACAAACGAGCGCATGAACGCATTTTCGAAATTTTGGATCGGTGCTTGGCTGGCCGCTGCTTCTTGGTGCATCCAGGCTCAAATGCCTGAAGCGCCCGAAATGGCGGTCAAAGCCTATTTGCTGATGGACGTGACCGCCAATCAAGTTTTGGCGATAAAAAACCCCGATATGCCGGTGGAGCCCGCTTCGCTGACCAAGCTGATGACAGCCTATTTGGTCTTTGACGCCCTGAAAAACCGGAAGATTGACCTCAAGCAAAGCTTGCCGGTGTCCGAACGCGCTTGGAAGATGCCTGGATCGCGCATGTTCATCGACCCCAAAATGAAGGTGCCCGTAGAGGACTTGCTCAAAGGCATGATTGTCCAGTCGGGCAACGACGCAACGGTGGCACTGGCCGAGGGGGTGGCGGGCAGCGTCGAGCGCTTTGTGCAATTGATGAACGAGCAGGCGGTTTTTTTGGGCATGCGCAGCACGCTTTACAAAAACCCCGAAGGCCTGACGGCCCCTGGCCACACCACCACCGCCCGTGACTTGGGCTTGCTGGCCACGCGGTTGATGCGCGATTTTCCAGAGTATGTGCCTTATTACGCGATCAAAAAGTACCGTTACGAAGGCACGCCGGCGGCCAATGACACCAACCGCAATTTGTTGCTGTTTCGCGATGCCAGCGTGGATGGCCTCAAAACCGGGCACACCCAGTCTGCTGGCTATGGCCTGGTGGCTTCGGCCAAACGCGAACTGCCCAATGTGGGCACGCGGCGCTTGCTGAGCGTGGTGTTGGGGGCCGAAAGTGAAAATGCCCGTGCCAATGAGAGCCAGAAGCTGCTCAACTGGGGTTATTCAGCCTTTGATGCGGTGAAGCTCTTTGACGCCAATCAGGCGGTGGTCATGCCACCGGTGTGGAAAGGTGAACAGCCGGTGCTCAAGCTCGGCTCGGCGCGCCCCTTGGTGGTGGCTATCCCCGCAGGCAGCGCTGCGCAGCTCAAAACCCAGGTGGTGCGCCCGGACCCTTTGGTCGCGCCTTTTGCCAAAGGACAGACTGTGGGTAGCCTGAAGGTATTGCAGGGTGAAAAAGCCTTGTTTGAAGTGCCGTTGCAGGTGCTGGAGCCGGTCGAGCAAGCCGGCGTGCTGGGCCGTGCCTGGGACGCGGTGAGGCTTTGGATCAAATGACCTTCTGGAGCCGCCAGTGCCCGCCGAAGCCCCGTTAAATTGTGGATAACTTGCCACTCTTTCACCATGCGGTTATAATGGCGGGCTTTTCCGCTTTTGGGGCGGGGAAGTTTCTTTTGTCAAAATTCAACGTTTAGGGACGTTACAAACAATGCCAACCATCAATCAATTGGTGCGTCAGGGGCGCGAGGTCGAAACGATCAAGTCCAAAAGCCCTGCGATGCAAAACTCTCCACAGCGTCGTGGTGTCTGCACCCGTGTGTACACCACAACGCCTAAAAAGCCTAACTCCGCTCTGCGTAAAGTTGCCAAAGTGCGCTTGACCAACGGTTTTGAGGTCATCTCCTACATTGGCGGTGAAGGCCACAACCTGCAGGAACACTCGGTGGTTCTGGTGCGTGGTGGTCGTGTCAAAGACTTGCCAGGTGTGCGTTACCACATCGTCCGCGGTTCTTTGGACCTGCAAGGCGTGAAAGACCGCAAGCAGTCTCGCTCCAAGTACGGCGCGAAGAAGCCAAAGGCCAAGTAAACCCTTTCGGGTTGAAATTTTCGGTGCTGTTTCCCGCGTGGCGCGGTGATCCAGCGAAGTGACCCGAAGCCCGGAATTGTCCAGGTGGGTCGAGTAAGTGAGTGGTTTTGAATAACCCTCGCGGTGTCTGAAAAGATACCAACTGAAGCAATATGAGGTGAAATATGCCACGTCGTCGCGAAGTCCCTAAACGTGAAATCCTGCCGGATCCCAAGTTCGGCAATGTCGAGTTGTCCAAGTTCATGAACGTGATCATGGAAGGCGGCAAAAAAGCTGTGGCCGAGCGCATCATTTACGGTGCCCTCGAAAACATGGAAAAGAAAACAGGCAAAGACCCTGTCGAGTTGTTCTCCATCGCCATCAACAACGTCAAGCCCATGGTGGAAGTCAAATCCCGCCGCGTGGGTGGTGCGAACTACCAGGTGCCTGTTGAAGTGCGCCCTGTTCGTCGCTTGGCCCTGTCGATGCGCTGGATCAAAGAAGCCGCTCGCAAGCGCGGTGAGAAGTCGATGGCCCTGCGTTTGGCCAACGAATTGCTCGAGGCCAACGAAGGCCGTGGTGGTGCCATGAAAAAGCGTGACGAAGTTCACCGCATGGCCGAAGCCAACAAGGCCTTCTCACACTTCCGCTTCTGATTCACAGGGGCTTCATAAAGTAGCCCCACACTGTCAGAAGCCAGCCCGCTGGCCCCAAAAGGGGTGGCGGGCTTTAGTACATCATCATCGGAGAAATATATGGCTCGCATCACCCCCATCGAGCGCTATCGCAACATCGGTATTTCAGCGCACATTGACGCTGGCAAGACCACGACGACAGAGCGTATTCTTTTTTACACTGGCGTGAACCACAAAATTGGTGAAGTGCACGACGGTGCTGCCACCATGGACTGGATGGAGCAAGAGCAAGAGCGCGGCATCACGATCACCTCTGCGGCCACCACCTGTTTCTGGAAGGGCATGGACGGCTCTTTCGAAGACCACCGCATCAACATCATTGACACCCCCGGCCACGTTGACTTCACGATTGAAGTTGAGCGTTCCATGCGCGTGCTGGACGGCGCTTGCATGGTGTACTGCGCTGTGGGCGGCGTGCAGCCCCAGTCGGAAACCGTATGGCGTCAGGCCAACAAGTACAAAGTGCCACGTTTGGCCTTTGTGAACAAGATGGACCGTACGGGTGCCAACTTCTTCAAAGTCGTCGAGCAAATGAAGTTGCGCCTGAAGGCCAACCCCGTGCCGATCGTGATCCCCATCGGCGCCGAAGAAAACTTCACCGGCGTGGTGGACCTGCGCAAGATGAAGGCCATCATCTGGGACGAAGCTTCCCAGGGTATGAAGTTCACCTTCGAAGAAATTCCAGCCGACTTGGTCGAGTTGGCCAAAGAGTGGCGCGAGAAGATGGTAGAAGCGGCAGCTGAAGCCTCTGAAGAGTTGATGAACAAGTACCTCGAAGAAGGTGACTTGACCGAAGAAGAAATCACACACGGCCTGCGCGTTCGCACCATCAACAGCGAAATCCAGCCCATGCTGTGCGGTACGGCTTTCAAGAACAAAGGCGTTCAGCGCATGCTGGATGCGGTGCTTGAGTTGATGCCTTCTCCTTTGGACGTGAAAGCCATCAAGGGTTTTGACGAAGACGAAAAAGAGATCACACGCAAAGCGGACGACAGTGAAAAATTTGCGGCCTTGGCCTTCAAATTGATGACCGATCCGTTTGTGGGTCAGTTGACATTCGTGCGTGTTTATTCGGGCGTTCTGAAAAAGGGCGATACCGTTTACAACGCGGTGCGCGGCAAGAAAGAACGTATTGGCCGTATCGTGCAGATGCACGCCAACAACCGTGAAGAAGTTGACGAGATCCGTGCCGGCGACATCGCCGCTTGCGTGGGCTTGAAAGACGTGACCACGGGCGAGACTTTGTGCGATCCCAACGCTGTGATCACCTTGGAGCGCATGGTGTTCCCGGACTCCGTGATTCGCCAGGCGGTGGAACCCAAGACCAAGGCCGATCAAGAAAAAATGGGCATGGCCCTGGCCCGTTTGGCCGCAGAAGATCCTTCTTTCCGCGTGCAAACCGACGAAGAATCAGGCCAGACCATCATTGGTGGCCAGGGCGAATTGCACCTGGAAATCATCGTGGACCGCATGAAGCGTGAATTCGGTGTGGAAGCCAACGTGGGCAAGCCGCAAGTGGCTTACCGCGAAACCATCCGCAAAACCGTCGAAGAAGCCGAAGGCAAGTTCGTGCGTCAGTCCGGTGGTAAGGGTCAATACGGCCACGTGGTGCTCAAGGTTGAGCCTCAAGAGCCAGGCAAGGGTTTCGAATTCGTTGACGCCATCAAGGGCGGTGTGGTTCCTCGCGAATACATCCCTGCGGTTGAAAAAGGCGTGATCGAGGCTTTGGGACAAGGCGTGTTGGCCGGCTACCCCGTTGTCGACGTCAAGGTTACCCTGCACTTCGGTTCGTACCACGATGTGGACTCGAACGAAATGGCCTTCAAGATGGCCGCCATCTTTGGTTTCAAAGAAGGTTGCCGCAAAGCCCAGCCCGTGATTCTGGAGCCGATGATGGCTGTGGAAGTCGAAACGCCAGAAGACTACGCCGGTAACGTGATGGGCGATCTGTCCTCACGCCGCGGTATGGTTCAAGGCATGGACGACATGGTCGGTGGCGGCAAAGCCATCAAGGCCGAGGTGCCATTGTCCGAAATGTTCGGTTACTCGACCACATTGCGCTCCATGTCGCAAGGCCGCGCCACTTACACGATGGAATTCAAGCACTACGCTGAAGCCCCTCGCAATGTGGCCGAAGCCATTGTGGCTTCAAGGGCAAAGTAAAAACCAGTGTGCCGGACCAAATTCGCCTGCGAATTTGCTCG
Source organism: Limnohabitans sp. Rim8 (assembly GCA_945897795.1). Taxonomy (GTDB): domain Bacteria; phylum Pseudomonadota; class Gammaproteobacteria; order Burkholderiales; family Burkholderiaceae_C; genus Limnohabitans_A. The sequence goes on from CAMDFT010000102.1 coordinate 8,746, forward strand.
GGCACCTCTGACTAAAACAGAAACTGTCTGCGATCAAGTGCCACTCTGTGCCCGTGCGGAGTGATCCAGCAACCTGATGCAAACATTAAACCAACACACGGGCATTGCTCTTTTTAAGGATTTGAAAAATGGCTAAAGAAAAATTTGAACGGACCAAGCCCCACGTCAACGTGGGCACCATCGGTCACGTTGACCACGGCAAAACCACGCTGACTGCCGCCATCACCACCGTGTTGGCTGCCAAGTTCGGCGGTGCTGCCAAAGCGTACGACCAGATCGACGCTGCACC
>CAMDFT010000103.1 GCA_945897795.1 Limnohabitans sp. Rim8
ATCCAGCAGCTGCAAAACCAAGCCGACGCTTGGCGCGAAGCTGAAATGGCCCGTGCACGCAAGCTGTTGGCCCGGGGAGATGATCCGATCGCCGTGATGGAGGCCCTGTCCAAAGGCCTGACCCAAAAAATGCTGCACGGCGCCCTGGCCGAGTTGCGCGGGTCCGACTCCGAGAACCGTGAGCACACCATTCAAACTGTGCAGCGCGTCTTCTTGCGCAAAGAGCGTTAGCGCCCCTGCCCTCACCTGAGCCGGATCATTGGATCACGGCGATACCCTCTCTCACCGTCACTGCGAGCGCAGCGCGGCAGCCCAGCCCTTCAATCTGCCAAGACCCAAGGCATTGGATCGTCACGCTTCCCTCGCGACGACACCCACTCAGCCCCCCCCGCTTGCAAGTTGCGCCTTCCATTCACCCTCTGCACCGCATGAAACCCTTTCTCATCCAGCAACTCGAACGCTACGCCCTGCGCTTGACCGAGCTGGACTTTTTGCTGTCCCGCGAAGACATCATGGCCGACATGACGCAGTTCCTGAAACTCTCGCGGGAACATGCCGAGGTCAGCGCTGTGGCCTCGCGTTTTGTCCGATTTCAGCAGCGCAGCGCCGATCTGGCCACAGCCCAAACCCTGCTGAACGATGAAGACATGCGCGAGATGGCCGAAGAAGAAGCAGCCAGCGCCAGCGCCGAGCTGCAAAGCCTGGAAGCCGAGCTGCAGCGCATGCTGTTGCCCAAAGACCCCGACGATGCCCGCCCGGCTTTTGTGGAAATTCGCGCAGGCACTGGCGGTGACGAATCGGCCCTGTTCGCGGGCGACTTGCTGCGCATGTACACGCGCTTTGCCGAAAGCCAAGGCTGGCGTTGCGAGATCGTGTCCGAGTCGGTCAGCGAGCTGGGCGGTTACAAAGAAGTCGTGGTGCGCATCGAAGGCGAGCAGGTTTACGGCGCACTCAAGTTCGAATCGGGTGGCCACCGGGTGCAGCGCGTGCCCGCCACCGAAACCCAAGGTCGCATCCACACCAGTGCCTGCACTGTGGCTGTGCTGGCCGAGCCGGACGAAGCCGAAGCCATCAAAATCAACCCTGCCGACTTGCGCATTGACACCTACCGCGCCAGTGGTGCGGGCGGACAGCACATCAACAAAACCGACTCGGCCGTGCGCATCACCCACTTGCCCACCGGCATCGTGGCCGAATGCCAAGACGGCCGTAGCCAGCACAGCAACAAGGCACAAGCGCTGAAGGTGCTGACGGCCCGCATTCAGGAAAAAGACCGATCTGAACGTGCCGCCAAAGACGCCGCCGAGCGCAAAAGCCTGATCGGCAGCGGCGACCGCTCGGACCGCATCCGCACCTACAACTTCCCGCAAGGGCGCCTGACCGACCACCGCATCAACCTGACGCTTTACAAATTGCTCAGCATCATGGAAGGCGATTTGAAAGACGTGGTCGATGCGCTGCAGGCTTATGAAGCCGCAGAGCAACTCGCGGCACTGGAGATTGGGGCGACTGCGTGATGGACCCGCACGCAAGCCCCAGCGTGGCCCAATGCCTGCGCGAGGCCTATGCCCGAGGCTTGGCCAGAGTGGACACTCAAATTCTCTTGCTGAACGCCCTGGCTTGCCCGCTGCATGACCGCGCCTGGCTGCTGGCCCACGACACCGAGGTGTTGACCGAGGCGCAACAACACAACTGGGACCAAGCCCTGCAACGCCGCCTGCAAGGCGAGCCGGTGGCCTACATCACTGGGCGCAAAGATTTTTTTGGCCTCACCCTGAACGTGGACGCCCGGGTGCTGGACCCGCGCCCCGACACGGAAATCCTGGTCGAATGGGCGCTGGAATTGCTGCCTTCTGGCCAGCCAACCCGCGTGCTGGACCTGGGCACCGGCAGCGGGGCCGTGGCGCTGGCCCTGCAGCACCACCGCCCTGCTGCGCAGGTGACGGCGGTGGACGCCAGTGCAGACGCCCTGGCCGTGGCCAGCGCCAACGCCCAGCGCCTGAATTTGCCCGTGAAGTGTGTGATCAGCCACTGGATGGACGCCGTGCTGGGTCCATTTGAGCTGATCGTCTCCAACCCCCCTTATGTGGCCGAAGGCGACCCGCACCTGGCCGCCCTGACCCATGAGCCCCTGAGCGCGCTCACGAGTGGTGCCGATGGCCTGGATGACATCCGCCAAATCATTGCCCAAGCCCCCAGCCGCCTGGCCCCGGGCGGCTGGCTGCTGCTGGAACATGGCTGGGACCAGGCTGCCGCGGTGCAAGCGCTGCTGCGCACGGCCGGTTTTGTGCAGGTGCAGTCGCGGCGCGATTTGGGCGGGATCGAGCGCTGTACAGGCGCGGTGATGCCTAATTGACAGCAACATCCCTGCGAAAATGGCAGACTTTCAATCAGAGACATAATTCACCTCGTCTGATACCGACCCCACTTGGAGCAACAACATGAGCGACACCCAGCAACGCATCGACGAAATCGTCAAAGGCAACGAGATCACCCTGTTCATGAAAGGAAACGCCAACTTTCCCATGTGCGGTTTTTCGGGCCGCGCCATCCAACTGTTAAAAGCTTGCGGCGTGGACCCCAAGACGGTCAAAACCGTGAACGTGCTGGACGACGCCGAAATCCGCCAAGGCATCAAGGAATACAGCAACTGGCCCACCATCCCTCAGCTCTACGTCAAGGGCGAGTTCGTCGGCGGCTCGGACATCATGATGGAAATGTACGAGTCGGGCGAGTTGCAGCAGGTCATCAACGGCCAGGCCTGATCGGTCGCCTCACCCAAGGGCTTAACCCCGCAAAAGCCACCTTCGGGTGGCTTTTTTGCGCCTCAATCGGCCTGATGCACCCACCCGCGCTGCGCCTCCATCACCGTTTGCGGGTAAACCGACTGCCCACGGCTGCCGTTGTAACGGCCCAGTGCCATGAAGGTGTCGCCCCGTTCCTGGTCCAGGTAGTGGCGCAGGATCACGCAGCCAAAGCGCAGGTTGGTCTGCATGTGGAACAGGCGGCTGTCGTCGCCGTCGCCAATCAGGCGCGCCCAAAACGGCATGACCTGCATGTAACCGCGCGCCCCAGCGCTGGAGATGGCGTATTTTCGAAACGCGCTTTCGACCTGCACCACGCCCAGCACCAGCGACAGCGGCAGGCCTGCGCGGCGGGCTTCGTACCAAAGGGTTTGCAAGAATTCTTGCCGCTCTGTGGGGTTTTTTTTGTGGCGCACCAGACGCTGACTGCTGGCCGCTTGCCACTGCGCATAGGCCTGCTGATCAGAGGCGGTGGGAAGCAGGGGCTGAGGGGGTGCTGCCGCCGCAACCGCCGCGCTCAGGGCCGAACGCACAGCGTGCGACAAAGGCTCTTCGATTTGCCGTCCGGCATGGGCCAGCCCGACGGGCAACAAGGTCCCGCACAGGCTGAGCAAACAAGCCCGGCGGCTGGGCAAGACCGGGCGCGTCATGGGCCTTGGGGGTGCGGCTCAGAGGGCCAAACGCCCCTTGAGGTGACCCAGGATGTCGGCCACAGCTACTTTGCTGGACTCGGCGTCGCGGCGGTGCTGGTACTCGACCAGACCGTCTTTGAGGCCCTTGTCACCAATGGTGATGCGGTGCGGCACGCCGATCAACTCCCAGTCGGCGAACATGGCGCCGGGGCGCTCGCCACGGTCGTCCAGGATCACGTCCACCCCGTCGGCCAGCAAGGCGGCATAGATGCGTTCGGCCTCAAGCTTGACCGCTTCACTGCGGTCCATGCCGATGGGGCAGACCACCACGGTGAAGGGCGCGATCGCGTCGGGCCAGATGATGCCGCGCTCGTCGTGGTTTTGCTCGATGGCAGCGGCGGGCAGGCGAGTGATGCCAATGCCGTAGCAACCCATCTCCAGAAACTGGGGCTTGCCGTTCTCGTCCAGAAAGGTGGCATTCATGGCTTTGGAGTATTTGGTGCCCAGGTAGAACACATGGCCCACTTCGATGCCACGCTCGATGGTCAGCTCACCTTGGCCGTCGGGTGACTTGTCGCCCGCCACCACGTTGCGGATGTCGGCCTCCAAGGCGGGCTCGGGCAGGTCGCGCCCCCAGTTAACGCCAGTGATGTGGAAGTCTTCTTCGTTGGCGCCGCAGATCCAGTCGACCATCACGGCCACATCGCGGTCGGCCACCAAGTGCACAGGTTTTTTCAGGTTCAAGGGGCCCAGGTAACCCGGCTTGCAGCCAAAGTGCTCTTCGATTTCGCTCAGCGTGGCAAAGCGGAAACCACCTTCCATACCGGGCAACTTGCCCACTTTGACTTCGTTCATGTCGTGGTCGCCGCGCAGCAGCAGCAGCCAGACTTGCGATTTGACGATTTCGCCCTGCTCGTTCAGGGTGTCGGTGGCCAGCACCAAGGATTTGACGGTGGTAGAAAGCGCCACATTCAGCAAAGCGGCTACGTCTTCGCAGGTGCTCTTGCCGGGCGTAGCTGTCTTCGTCTGGGCTTGTGTGGCCGCGCCCCGGGGCTGGCCAGGTGCCAAGGCCTCGGCTTTTTCGATGTTGGCGGCGTAGCTGCTGCTGGGGCAATAAACGATGGCGTCTTCGCCGGTGGCGGCGATCACCTGGAACTCTTCGCTCAAGTCACCCCCGATGGCGCCGCTGTCGGCGGCCACGGCGCGGTAGGTCAGGCCAAAGCGGTCGAAAATCTTGCGGTAAGCGCCGGCCATCACCTGGTAGCTGGCCTTGGCGCTCGACACGTCGCGGTCAAAGCTGTAGGCGTCTTTCATGGTGAATTCGCGGCCACGCATCAGGCCAAAACGCGGGCGGCGCTCGTCGCGGAACTTGGTCTGGATTTGGTAGAAGTTTTTAGGCAGTTGCTTGTAGCTGCGCACTTCCTGGCGCACCACGTCGGTCACCACCTCTTCGCTGGTGGGCTGGATCACGAAATCGCGGCCGTGGCGATCCTTGATGCGCAGCAATTCGGGGCCCATCTTGTCAAAGCGGCCGGTCTCTTGCCACAGCTCGGCCGGTTGCACCACGGGCATGGTCATCTCAATCGCTCCGGCGCGGTTCATCTCTTCGCGCACGATGGCTTCGACCTTGCGGATCACGCGCAAGCCCATGGGCATGTAGTTGTAGATGCCTGCGCCCAGCTTCTTGATCATGCCGGCCCGGGTCATGAGCTTGTGACTGACCACTTCAGCGTCGGCTGGGGCTTCTTTGAGGGTGGAAATGAGGAACTGGGAGGCTTTCATCGCGGCTGACTAATTGACAAGGACATCAGGGAAACATCCAAGAGCGAGCGCTGGTGCGGCGTGCATAATGGACACAATTTAAAAATTTGAGGTTGATTATGCTTGACCGTGAAGGCTTTAGGCCCAACGTCGGCATCATTCTGCTCAACCAGAGAAACCAGGTTTTCTGGGGCAAGCGCATCCGCACCCACAGCTGGCAGTTTCCGCAGGGTGGCATTGACCGGGGTGAAAGCCCCGAACAGGCCATGTTCCGCGAACTGCACGAAGAAGTGGGGCTCCACCCGGAGCATGTGCGCATCGTTGCCCGAACCCGTGACTGGTTGCGTTATGAGGTGCCGGACCGCTTTATCCGACGGGATGCTCGCGGCTTTTACAAAGGCCAGAAACAAATCTGGTTCTTGCTGCAGATGGTCACGCACGACCACCACTTGAACCTGCGCGCCACCGACCACCCAGAGTTTGATGCTTGGCGTTGGAACGACTACTGGGTGCCGCTCGATGTGGTGGTGGAGTTCAAGCGCGGCGTGTACGAAATGGCGCTGACGGAGTTGGCCCGCTACTTGCCCCGGCAAGAGCGGCAAAACCGCTATCTGCGTGGCGGCAGCCGCGGCCCGCGAGATCTCGGCGTGGACCATGATCATGGCGAGATGCAGCTTCCCCTGCACATGGAACTGCCCCCGGGCGCCAGCTTCGACCCGAACCCGCAAGGCTGACCCACCCTGCAGCGGCTGCTTTCAGGCTCCCTTGGCTTCAGCGGCTCAGGATCATGTTGTCCCGGTGCACCATCTCGGGCTCGGCGGTGTAACCCAGCAAGGCCTCATATTCGTGCGAGGGCTTGCGGCACAGCAAGCGGGCTTCAGCGCTGGCGTAGTTGGCCAGGCCTCTGGCAATTTCTGCACCTTGCTCATCCCGGATGGCGATCACATCGCCGCGTGAAAAATCACCCGCGACGCCCGTCATGCCAATCGGCAGCAGGCTCTTGCCTTCGGTCAGCACTTTGTGCGCTGCACCGGCATCCACGGTGACCGAGCCGCGCAGCTGCAGGTGGTCGGCCATCCATTGTTTACGGGCTTGCTGTTTGGCCGTCTGGGCCACCAGCAGGGTGCCCATGTTGTCGCCCTGGCACAAGCGCAGCAAGGCATCGGGCTCGCGCCCCCAGGCGATCACGGTGGACGCGCCCGAACCAGCCGCCCGTTTGGCCGCCAGGATTTTGGTGATCATGCCACCCCGCCCAATGCTCGAGCCCGCACCGCCCGCCATGGCTTCCAGGGCCGGATCACCGGCATGAGCTTCATGCACAAAAGTGGCCGACGCGTCTTTGCGCGGGTCGGCGGTGTACAGGCCTTTTTGGTCGGTCAGGATGATCAGCAAGTCGGCTTCGATCAGGTTGGCCACCAGGGCACCCAAGGTGTCGTTGTCGCCAAATTTGATCTCGTCGTTGACCACCGTGTCGTTTTCATTGATCACAGGCAGCACGCGGTGCTGGAGCAAAGTGAGCAAGGTCGAGCGGGCATTGAGGTAACGCTCACGGTCGGCCAAGTCAGCGTGCGTGAGCAGTACCTGGGCGCTGCCCATGCCGTTCTCACGCAATTTGGTTTCGTACATCTGCGCCAGGCCCATCTGGCCCACGGCAGCCGCCGCTTGCAAAGCGGGCACTTCGCTCGGGCGAGTGGTCCAGCCCAGGCGCTTCATGCCCTCGGCAATCGCACCACTGGAGACCATGACCACTTCTTTGCCTTGGCTGCTCAGCAGCGCCATTTGGCGGCACCATTCGCCAATCGCACACTCGTCCAGGCCACGCCCTTCGTTCGTCACCAGGCTGGAGCCGACTTTGACGACGATTCGGCGCGCATCGCGCAACAGGGTAGATACGGCGGCAAAAGTCATGCTGGGGGTTTACTGGGCGAGAAGAAAAAAGGACAAATTTAGGCGCACGCCGCCGAATCAATCCGCATCAGACGGCATCGGCTTGAAACGCGGGTCATCGGCATCCGGCTCTTGCGGCTTGTCCTGCTCGGTGAAGCGGGGGTCAATCTCCACAATGCCCTGCTCGATGATTTGCTGGGCACGGATGTGTTTGTAGATTTCCTTGATCAGCGGCTCGCAACCTTCGCGGGTCAAGGCCGAGATCTGGAAAACCGGCCCTTTGTAGCGCATGCGTTTGATGAAATCCTTCACCCGCGCTTCGCGCTCCTCGGTCGGCACCATGTCCAGCTTGTTCAGAACCAACCAGCGGGGCTTGTTGTACAGGCCCGGATCGTATTTTTTAAGCTCCGCCACGATGGCCTTGGCCTGTTGCACCGGATCGACGTTCTCGTCAAATGGCGCAAAGTCGACCACATGCAAGAGCAAACGGGTGCGCTGCAAATGGCGTAAAAACAAATGGCCCAAGCCTGCGCCTTCCGAAGCGCCTTCGATCAAGCCGGGCACGTCGGCCACCACAAAGCTTTGCTCAGGGCCCACGCGGACCACACCCAAGTTGGGGTGCAAGGTCGTGAAGGGGTAATCGGCGATTTTGGGGCGGGCGTTGGAGACGGCGGCGATGAAGGTGGACTTGCCCGCATTGGGCATGCCCAGCAGACCGACATCGGCCAACACTTTCAATTCGAGCTTGAGCTCTTTCTTCTCACCGAGCCAGCCGGGTGTTTTTTGGCGCGGGGCGCGGTTGATCGCGCTTTTGAAGCGCATGTTGCCAAAGCCACCGTCGCCGCCTTTGGCGATCATGATGGTTTCACCCGGCTCCAGCAATTCATACAGCACTTCGCCGGTTTCGGCGTCGGTGATGATGGTGCCCACGGGCATTTTGAGGGTGACATCGTCGCCAGCAGCGCCGAACATGTCGGAGCCCATGCCGTGCTGCCCACGTTTGGCATCGTGCCTGCGCGAGTAACGGTAATCGACCAAGGTGTTCAGGTTGATGTCGGCAAAAGCGAACACATGCCCGCCTCGGCCACCATCGCCCCCGTTGGGGCCACCGAATTCTTTGTACTTTTCATGGCGGAACGAGACGCAGCCGTTCCCACCGTCACCTGCGGAGATGTCAATATAGGCTTCGTCAACGAACTTCATGGGGTATCCAGTGTAGCGGTGGGCCCGAGATCAAAAGGTCAGCGGGCCAGAATGCGAAAAGCCCCGGCTTGCGGGGCTCCTCTTCGCCATGGGCGCAACGGGCTTAAACAGCCGGCGTCACGTTGACCATGTGCTTGCTCAGTTCGCCTTTTGTAGAGAACGACACATGGCCGTCCACCAGGGCAAACAAAGTGTGGTCTTTGCCGATGCCGACATTGTTGCCTGCATGGAACTTGGTGCCACGTTGACGAACGATGATCGAGCCAGCGCTGATCAGTTCACCACCGAAAGCCTTGACGCCGAGCATTTTTGGCTTGGAATCACGACCGTTGCGCGTAGAGCCGCCGCCTTTTTTCTGTGCCATGACCTATTCTCCTCAGGCAGCGATCACGCCAATTTGCAGTTCGGTGAACTGCTGGCGGTGACCCTGACGTTTCTGATAGTGCTTGCGACGACGCATTTTAAAAATGTGCACTTTGTCGTGCTTGCCATGAGCCAACACTGTGACTGTGACGGTTGCGCCGGACACCAGGGGCGTGCCGATCTTCAGGTCTGCGCCGTTGCCGACTGCGAGAACTTGATCAATCACGATTTCCTGGCCAACGTCCGCAGCAATCTGTTCTACTTTAATTTTTTCGCCAGCGACAACACGATACTGTTTGCCACCGGTTTTTATGACCGCGTACATAAATGACC
>CAMDFT010000104.1 GCA_945897795.1 Limnohabitans sp. Rim8
TTTTGTGATTGTGACGCTTCGACAAGCGCGATAGCGCCTGCGCACGCTTTCATCTTTGCGGGTGGAGGGACATTCACGCACTTGGTGGCAAAATGCCCGGTCCTTAAAACATGCCGACTCAAGGCATGTGTCCCACGCCCGGGCTTGCGCCCTTCTGATTGACAGCCCCCATCCATGATGTCTTCCCCCGTCGGCACACTCGGCATCGATTTCGGCACCTCCAACTCGGCCATGGCCTGGCTCGGCCAGCAGGGCGTCGCCCGGCTGGTGCCCCTGGAAGCAGAGGCTCTGGCCATGCCCACGGCCGTGTTCTACAACGCCGAGGACAACCGCACCCACTTTGGGCGGGATGCTCTCAAACACTATCTGGAAGGCACCGAGGGCCGTTTGATGCGCTCACTCAAAAGTCTGCTGGGCAGCCCGCTGCTGTTGGAAACCACACAAATCGGGCACCAGCAGATCAGTTTTCAGGACATCATCGGCACCTTTTTGGCCACCCTGCGCGAACGCGCTGCGCAGAACTTGGGCAGTGCGCCTCGCCGCGTGGTGGTGGGCCGGCCCGTGCACTTTGTGGACGATGACCCTGAGCGCGATGCGCAGGCCGAAGCCTCGCTGCGCCAAGCCGTGCGGTCGGTGGGTTTTGACGAGGTGTCGTTTCAGCTGGAGCCGATTGCGGCCGCGCTGGACTACGAACAACGCCTGACGAAAGAAAGCACCGTGCTGGTGGTGGACTTAGGGGGCGGCACCTCGGACTTCACCGTGGTGCGCCTGGGGCCAGACCGCAGGCAACAAGCCGATCGCAGTGCGGACATTTTGGCCACCTCGGGTGTGCACATTGGCGGCACCGATTACGACCGGCAATTGAACCTGGCGCAAATCATGCCGCTGCTGGGCTACAGGCACTTGGGGCCCGAGCAGCGCGAAGTGCCCAGCCGCGTGTTTTTTGATCTGGCCACTTGGCACCTGATTCACTGGCAATACCAACCCAGAGCCATCGCCCACGCCAAAACCCTGCTCAGCAACTACAGCGACCCGCGCCTGCACGAACGCCTGATGCAGGTCCTGTGCGAGCGCCACGGCCACCTGATGGCGCACGAGGTGGAGCAGGCCAAGATTCGCTGCTCGGTGCAGTTGGCGGACACGTCGATGAACTTGGCCGTGATCGAAAAAAACCTGCAAGTTCGGTTGGGCCTGGAGGACATGCAGCTGCACTTGCGCGAACTGCTGACCCGCACCGTGGCCTGTGCGCGTGAATGCGTGCAACGGGCCGGCCTGAGCGATGCGTCTTTGGATGCCATCTACCTGACGGGCGGCTCGTCTGCCTTGCGCACCTTCCAACACGCCTTGCAAGCCGAGTTTGTCGGCGTGCCCTTGGTCGAGGGCGATTTGTTTGGGGGCGTCGCGCTGGGCCTGGCCTACCACCGCTGAGCAGCCTAGACCTTCCCTCGCTCGGACGGTGGGCGCATGCCCCATCAGGTCTTTTGCAGGTAAACATAAGCGCCCATGAGGGGCTGCGCTTGGTCCAGCCGCAAAGGGGCGCGGTGCACGCGGGCCCATTGCCAGCCATGCTGGGCGGCCAGCCCTTGCAGATAAGTCAGGGCGTGCGCATATCGCAGCGTGCTGTGCAGCTGTACGGCCAGGCCGGGGTCGGCCTCTTCCACGGTGAAAGCCAGCAAGCCGCCCGGCTGCATGCGGGGGCTCAGGACCTCAAACACAGCCTCCAATTGGCCCACATAAATGAACACGTCAGCGGCCAGCACCAGGTCGGCCTGGTCAGCGCCTTGCTTCAAAAAATCAACCAACTCCTGGGCCTGCAGGCTGTCGTACACCCCGAGCGCACGGGCCTTGACGACCATGGCCGACGACAGATCCACCCCGCTCAAATGGTCGGCTCGGGGGCGGATCAGGCTGCCACACAAGCCGGTGCCACAGCCCAAATCCCAAACCCGCTCAAACCGCGTGTCCGGGGGGACGGGCAGGTGCTCCAGCAACACGCGATGCCCCTGATAGCCCAACTGGCCCACCAGGTGCGCCTCAAAGTCATCGGCGTACTGGTCAAACAGTCTTTCCACATACGCTGCTGGCGCATTCACCATGGGCTGCTCCGGGCTGAGGGCAGCCAAGTAGTAGCGGTGCAGCTCAGGGTCGGCCCCCAGCTGCATCGCCCGCTGGTAACCCGCGATCGCCTGCGCGGTCTGGCCCATGTCACGATGCAGATGGGCCAGCTGGCTCCAGGCTTCGGCCAAATCGGGGTCATGCGCCAAAGCCTGTTCAAAGGCTTGTAAGGCTTGTGGCAAGCGCCCTTGATGCGCCAAACATTGGCCCCAACGCAAACAAAATTCAGCCCCGTCGGCCCCCAAGGCACGCGCTTTGTCGTGGCAGTGCAAGGCTTGCGGCCAGTTACCCAAGGCCAGTTGCGTCACGCCCCAGGCCATCCAGGCATCGGTTTGCGAGTCGTCAGCGTCCAAGGCTTGGCGCAGACACTCGTCGGCCCGCTCGAAGCGGCCCAGATGCACGCAGCTCACACCCAGGTTCACCAACACCGAGGGTCTGCCCGGTGCGTGCTGCAAAGCCTGTTCAAAAAAACCGGCCGCCGCCTCGAAGTCGTGGCGTTCAAACTGTTCGATGCCCGCCACAAAGGCTTGGCGGGCTTGTTCGAGTGAAGGATCCATGATCGCCAGTGTGACACAGGCTTTGGGACCCCTGGGGTGCCCCATTCCCGTGCAAGGCACAATGCTTTGCAACATGCGAACACCGGAGACACCATGAAAGAAACCCCCTATGCCTGGGTGGTGGTTTGGGCCACTTTTGTGTGCCTGGCCTTGATCTTCGGCGTGTCGTACTCGTTCGCGGCGTTTTTTGAATCGTTTGCCGTCGAGTTCTCGGCGCAGCGGGCCGATGTGTCCTGGATTTTTGGCCTGTCGGGCTTTGTTTATTTTGTGTTGGGCGCAGGCGGCGGCATGTTGGCCGACCGGTTCGGGCCGCGCATCGTGTGCTCGGCCGGCATGGCACTCATCGCCTTGGGCTTGCTGACCACCAGCTGGGCCACGTCCTTGCAGGCGGTGTACGTGAGCTACGGCTTGCTGGTGGGCCTGGGCATTGCGCTCGTCTACACCCCGTCCATTGCCAGCGTGCAGCCTTGGTTCACCACCCGGCGCGGATTGGCCGGGGGCATCGCCAGCTCGGGCGTAGGTGCGGGCACCTTGTTGGTGCCGGTGTTGGTGGCCATGGCCATTGGCCCGATGCCTTGGCGCGAAGCGATTCAAGTGTTGGCGCTGTGCGTGTTGGTGTTGGGTTTGCTGGCAGCAGCTTTGCTGAGGCGCGCTCCGGCGGCCCATGCCACGGGTGCAGGCGGCTCGGCATCCGGCCTGAGTTTGCGCGAAACCCTTCGCACTCCCACGTTCCGTTGGCTTTACCTGGCCGTCGTGCTGGCTTCACCGGTGATGTTCACCCCCTTTGCCCATGTCTCGGCCTCGGCCCGCGATTTGGGTTTGGGCGAAGCGTTTGCGGTGGGCCTAGTGGGCCTGATTGGCGTGGGCAGTCTGGTCGGGCGCTTTGCCATTGGCCTGGTGGCCGACCGGCTGGGGCGGGCGCAAACCCTGGTGCTGATGCAGCTGTCCATGGGCGCATCGTATGTGCTGTGGGGGGCTGCCGGGGGGCAGGTGTTGCTGGTGATTTTTGCGCTGTGGTTTGGGTTGAGCTATGGCGCCATCGTGTCGCTTTTGCCGGCGATTTGCATGGATTACTTTGGCGGCAAATCGGTGGCCAGCGTGGTGGGGGTACTTTACAGTGGCGCGGCTGTGGGCAATTTACTCGGGCCGGTGCTGGCCGGTGCGGTGTTTGACCACAGCGGTCATTACCTGGGCGTGATGGCCGTGTGCGGGGTGTTGTCGCTGTGCGCCACCTGGGCCTCGCAGCAGATGAAGCGCAGTGGCTTGGCGCAGTATTGAACGGGAAAAGGACTTTCATGCACAACGATTTGCAGGCGCTGCGGCGCATTCTTAAAACGTGCACCACCATCGCGGTGGTGGGTCTGTCGGCCGAATGGCACCGGCCCAGCTACTTCGCGGCCAAGTACATGCAGTCGCACGGCTTCAAAATCGTGCCTGTTAACCCGCGCTATGCGGGCACGCCCGTGCTGGGCGAGACCTGTTATGCCAGCTTGGGTGACATCCCTTTTAAGGTAGACATGGTCGATGTGTTTCGCCGCGCCGAAGACGTGTTGCCGATTGCCGAGCAAGCGGTGCAGATCGGCGCCAAGTGCCTGTGGCAACAACTGGGCGTGGCCAATCCTGAGGCCGATGCCTTGGCACGGCAAGCCGGGCTGGATTCAGTGAGCAACCGCTGCGTGAAGATCGAGCACGCCCGGCTTTTTGGCGGGCTGAACTGGGTGGGCGTGAACACCGGCATCATCTCGGCGCGGCGACTGGTATAAAAAGACCATGACCGACCGCCAATTCCACCCCGAGACCCTGGCCATCCACGCCGGGCAGATTCCCGATGCGGCCACGGGCGCACGCGCCCTGCCCATTTACCAAACCAGCAGCTTTGTGTTTGACAGCGCTGAGCACGCGGCATCGCTGTTCAACCTGCAGACCTTTGGCAATGTGTATTCGCGCCTGAGCAACCCCACGGTGGCGGTGCTCGAAGAACGCGTGGCCGCACTCGAAGGCGGGCGCGCCGGGGTGGCCAGCGCCTCGGGCATGGCGGCCGAAACCATGGCGCTGATGACCATCTTGCAATCGGGCGACCATGTGGTGGCCGCTGGGGCTTTGTATGGCGGCTCGGTCACCATGCTGGCCGTTAGCCTGGCCAAGTTCGGCATCGAGACCACGTTTGTGGACGCGACCCAACCCGAAGCCTTTGCCGCCGCCATGCGCCCCAATACGCGGGCGGTGTACGCCGAAAGCTTGGGCAACCCGAGCATGGTGGTGCTGGACATCGCAGCCGTGGCCGAGGTGGCCCACGCGCATGGCGTGCCGCTCATCATCGACAACACCGTGCCCAGCCCGCTGCTGTGCAATCCGCTCGCATTGGGGGCCGACATCGTGGTGCATTCGGCCACCAAATACCTGGCGGGCCACGGCACCACCTTGGGTGGCGTGGTGGTAGAGGGTGGCAAATTCCCGTGGGACAACGGCAAGTTTCCGGGCATGACCGAGCCGTCCAAGGGTTACCACGGTGTGAAGTTTTACGAGACCTTTGGCGACTTTGGTTTCACCATGCGCTGCCGCATGGAAAGCCTGCGCGTGTTTGGCGCGGCGCTCAGCCCCATGAGCGCTTGGCAGATTTTGCAGGGCGTTGAAACCCTGCCGCTGCGGATGCAAAAGCACTGCGACAACGCCTTGGGCGTGGCAAAGTTTTTGCAGGCCGACCCGCGAGTGGCCTGGGTCAATTACCCCGGCCTGCCCGAGCACCCGCAGCACGCGCTGATGCAACGCCAGATGCGCGGGGCCTCGGGCCTGTTGGCGTTTGGGGTGAAAGGCGATTTGGCGCAAGGCGTGACCTTCATCGAGTCGGCCCAGTTCATGAGCCACTTGGTCAACATCGGCGACACCCGCACCCTGATCAGCCACCCGGCCAGCACCACGCACCGCCAGCTTGACGAAGCGCAGCAACTGGCAGCAGGCGTGCCGCCGGACATGGTGCGCATCTCGGTGGGATTGGAGAACTTGGACGACATCTTGTGGGACATTGACCAGGCGCTGGACAAGGCCAGCCGCTGACTTGATGCCATGGCGCGTGCCGCGCCCTATCGCCCACGGGGTGGGCTCCTACAAAACCGGGCACCTCCCTGTAGGAGCCCACCCCGTGGGCGATGGCTTGTGTACCTGGATGCATGGATGTGCTGGGGTTTCAGGTTTGCCGCCCCATCAGGGTCTTCAAGTTTCTCGCACCAGCAAGGCCTGCTTGCGCCTGCGCTCCGCCTGCAGCAGCCCCAGCCCCGCGGCCACCACCAGCGCAATCCCGCACCAGGCCCAAGTGTTGGGCACATCGCCCCACATCCAGTAGCCCAGCACCAACGCCACCAACAAGCCGCTGTAGCGGAATGGCCCAATCACGCTCATGTCGCCCAGCCGCATGCTGAGCGTCAGCAGGTGGTAGCCCGCTGCCAAACACAACGAGGCGCCAAAAAGCAGCCACAGGTGATGTGTGGTCATGGGCTTCCAGGGTTCGAACACACTCCAAACACCCGCCATCAAAGTGACCATGACCGCGGTGGACAAGGTGATCAAAAGCGAAGGCACTTGCGCGGGCACCAGGCGCGTCAGAAAATCGCGCCCGGCGTGCAACACCGCCGCAAACAAGCACAGCACGGCATAGCCATTGAAGTCCCCCATGCGCGGCTGCACCACCAGCAGCACGCCTGCAAAGCCCAGCAAGATCAGCCCCCAGCGGCCCGGTGTGACCCGCTCGTGCAAAAAGAACACCGCCATCAGGGTCAGGAACAAGGGGCCTGCGAGATTGATGGCTGTGGCGTTGCCCAAAGGGATGTGAAACACCGCCGTGAGGTAAGTGAAGGACGCCAGGCTGTCAAGCACGGCGCGAGCTGGCACCGAGCGCGTGAGCGTGGTGCGCCAGTGCTGCAACTGGCCCATCCATCCGGCCAGGACCAACAGCAGCGCCGTGGTCATCACGCCGCGCACAAAGATCAGTTGCGGCGTAGACAGATCGGCGCTGACCCATTTGACCAAGGCGTCGTTGACCACAAAAAACACCATGGCCCCGGTCATGGTGACGATGCCGCGTCGGTTGTGCTGGCTCATGCCGCCAGCCCTCGCAGAAACGGCAAGGCCTTGGCCAGCAGGGCATCCGGAGCTTCTTCGGCGATGTAGTGGCCGCAGGGCAAGGCCTCGCCGCTGACCTGGGTGGCCACTTTTTGCCATTCCTGGAGCGGATCAAAACAACGCTGCACCACGCCCTGCGCGCCCCACAGCACCTGCAGTGGGATCTCCAGCCGCCGGCCTTGCGCGATGTCCTCTCGGTCGTGCACCAGGTCAATGCCCGCCGATGCACGGTAGTCTTCGCACAGGCCATGCGCGGCACCGGGCAGGGCCAGGCAGCGCTGGTATTCGGCCAAGGCGCGCGCATCGAACGGCGCCAGCCCGGCACTGCGCTTGCCCATGACATCGGTCACATAGGCCGCCGGGTCGGCCGCAATCAATCGCTCGGGCAGGGGCTGCGGCTGAATCAAAAAGAACCAGTGCCAATAGGCGCGTGCGAAGGCCTCGGTGGTTTGCGCGTACATGGCCAAGGTGGGCGCGATGTCGAGCAGGGCCATGCGGCTGACCGCTTGCGAATGGTCCATGGCCAGCCGGTGCGCCACACGCGCACCCCGGTCGTGCGCCAACACCGCAAAGCGCTCAAAGCCCAGCTGCTGCATCAGGCGCAACTGGTCTTGCGCCATGCTGCGTTTGGCGTAAGCCGCGTGGTCTGGCCCCCCTTCGGGTTTGGACGAATCGCCATAGCCACGCAAGTCGGCCGCCACCACGGTGAAATGCTGCGCCAGCGTGGGGGCCACCTTGTGCCAGATGGCCAGGGTTTGCGGATGACCGTGCAGCAGCAACAAGCCGGGACCCTGGCCGCCCACCATGGCCGAAATCGACACGCCAGGGCGGACCTCCAGCAGGTGGTGGGCAAAACCGGAAAACAAAGGCAAGGCAGGGTGGTTCATGGGCAGCGTTGTGTCTGATCGGCCATTATTGACCTGCCAGGCCCGCGCCCCTGTGACCTTTGAGACCCTTGTTGGCCAAGGTTTGCGACGGGCGAGCGCTTAAACTCTCCGCTTTGATCCCAAGACAAGGAAGACACCATGGGCGCGCAATGGAAAGCCAAAGGCAAAGCACAAGCAGCTGACGCCCGCGGCAAATTGTTTGGCCGCTTGGCCAAGGACATCATGATCGCGGCCCGCAACGGCGCTGACCCGTCGGCCAACTCGCGCCTGCGTCTGGTGGTCGAGCAGGCGCGCAAAGTGTCCATGCCCAAAGAAACGCTAGAGCGCGCGATCAAAAAAGGCGCGGGCCTGCTGGGCGATGCGGTCAGCTTTGAGCGCGTGATCTACGAAGGCTTCGCGCCACACCAGGTGCCCGTGATGATCGAGGTGCTGACCGACAACGTGAACCGCAGCGCGTCAGAGATGCGCGTGCTGTTTCGCAAAGGCCAACAAGGCACCTCGGGCTCGGTGTCGTGGGACTTTGACCATGTGGGTTTCATCGAAGCCGAACCTGCCCAAGCTGGTGCCGACGCTGAACTGGCCGCCATCGAGGCCGGAGCACAAGACTTTGAGCCCGCCGACGAAGACGGCGTGACGGTGTTCATCACCGAAGCGACCGACCTGGACCTGGTCAGCCGCGCCCTGCCCGAACACGGCTTTACCGTGGTGTCGGCCAAGCTGGGCTACAAACCCAAAAACCCGGTCGACCCGGCCAACCTGAGCGCCGAACAACTCGAAGAAGTCGAAGCCTTCTTGGGCGCCATCGACAACAACGACGACGTGCAAAACGTGTTTGTCGGTCTGCTAGGCTGACGCCTTTCAATTTGTCAGGAGTTACACATGATTGCATCCCTGAGTTTTCGCCACCTGGGCTGGACCGCATCGGTTTTGGTGGCTTTGGCTGTCAGCAGCAGCGCCCTGGCCCAAGCCTGGCCGCAGCGCCCCATCAAAGTCATCATTCCCTTTCCTCCAGGCGGCCCCAGTGACCTGGTCATGCGCACAGCGACCGAAAAAATCCAGGCCAGCCTCAAGCAACCCGTCGTGATTGAGAACCAGCCCGGCGCCGGTGGCAACATCGGTGCGGCCAGCGTGGCGCGTGCCGCGCCTGATGGCTACACCTTTTTGTT
>CAMDFT010000105.1 GCA_945897795.1 Limnohabitans sp. Rim8
TGGCGTGGCAGCACCGTGAGCAAATCGGAGTTCACCACCACCCGCCCCGCCGTGAAAAACTGGTTCACCGTGAGCACAATGCGCCTTTGCTGCCCGATGGTGGCCAGGGCTTCGTCGACAAAACCGTAGGCCCGTCCGGAAAAACTGACCAGCAAGTGCCGGGCCGCGCAATAGGCCTGCAAGCTGATGGGCCGCTTGGCCAGCGGGTGGCCCTTGCGCATCACACACACGTATTCGCCCGAATACAGGCGCTGGTGTTCAAAGGGAATGGCTTCGCCCGATTGGGCGCGTGCCGTCAGGTCGGCCAGCACCGCCGGAAAGTAACCCAAGGCGATGTCGGCGCTGTCTTCGCTCAGCATCTTGCGTGGGTCGCGCGTGGTCAGGGGCAGCACGCGCAAGGACACGCCGGGGGCCTGCAACTCCAGCTGGCGGGCCAGCCCGCCCATGAGTTCGGCGGCGGTGGCGTCGGCCATGGCCAGCACAAAGGTGCTGTTGGCTTGCTGGGGCTCGAAAGCGCTGGGCACGATGGCCGCCTGCAATTGGCGCAAGGCCTCGCGCACGCTGGGCCACAGGGCCAGTGCCCGGGGTGTGGGCTCGATGCCGTGGCCGTGGCGTCGCACCAGCTCATCGCCCAAGGCCTCGCGCAACCGGCGCAAGGCATTGCTCACGGCCGGCTGGGTGAGTGACAAGTTGTGCGCGGCGCGGGTCAGGCTGCGCTCGGCCATGACCTCGTCAAACACCCGCAGCAAATTCAGGTCGAGGGTGCGAAAAGAGTGGGGGATGGCGCTGGGCATACAGAGGTCTTCAACTATCACCATTATGAATGATGGGCATTATGAAGATAAAGTTGAACGACATTGGTAAAAACCCTATGATTCTGGATATGGTTTTGTAGATTTAGATTGCCAAAGGAAACAAAACCGAATCAAGGGAACACAAAATGAACACCACCGTCAAATCCATTCTGGGCACCATGACCGCCGCCCCTGCGGCCCAAGCCGCCCCCAGCACCTCCAGCAAAACCCTGGCCAACCTGTTGCTTGCCGCAGGGGTGGCCGCACTGGTCGTCGGTGTCGATCAGCTGATCGACGGCTGGGCCGAATCCCATGTGGTGGCCGCTTGGCTGGCGCTGTGGGCCGTGGCCGTGTTGGCCATTGTTTTGCTGCGCGGCCTGACGCGCCTCTTGGCGCAAAACCTGATGACCGGGCTGGACGCCTGGTCGGCCCATGTGGCCCGCGGCCGCGCCGATGAGCGTTTGTGGGCCATGGCCCAGTCCGATCCACGATTGATGAGCGAGCTGCAAGTGGCCATGGACCGCGCCAGCGAAGACACAGGCCCGGCCCGTGACCTGGAAAACCTGATGACCCGCCGCGCTGCCCGATTGGTGCGCGACCGCATGTACTACATCTGAAGCCCGAATCCCAGGGGCCTGCGTGACCCCCACAACCAAAGGCCTCCTTGCGGAGGCCTTTTTTTCATGCAAAAGGGGCGGGCCCCCGTTGGCCGCTTCAAGCCGAAGGCCGAGACGCCAAATAAATGCCGGGCAAGATCAGCGTCGCGCCCATCAGGTGGTGCCAGCCCATGGCTTCACCCAGCACCAGCCAAGCGGCCAGGCCCCCATACAAAGGCCCCAGGTACAAACTGGCGGCGACCCGGCTGGCGCCCAACACCTTTTGGCAAAAGCCATAGGCCCAATACGCCCCAATGCCCGGCAACAAACCCGCTGCCACCACCAGCAGCGTGGCCTGCGAGGTCCAAGCGGGTGTGTCGGTTTGAACGAATTCCCAAGCGGCAAAGGGCAACAAGACCAACAGGCCGCCCATGCAAATGGCAGCCAAACGCGCCGTGGAACCCAGTGGGGTAGGCCACTTTTTTTGCAGCAAGGCATAAGCAGCCCACGACACCATGGCCAGCACGATCCAGCCGTCACCGGCAACCCATTGCACTTGGCCCAGGGCCAGCCACTGGCCTTTGACCACCACATGGAACACGCCCGCCATGGCGATCACCACGCCGACGCTCTGGCGCGCCGAAAACCGCTCTCCCAGCCACCACACAGCGGCCACGGCGATGATCACAGGTGAGGCGGCGTAAATGAGCGCAATGTTCATGGCCGAGGTGGTTTGTGCGCCTTGGTAAACCCAGGCTCCACAAATCAACATGCCCAAGGCCCCCAATACCAAGTAGCGGCCCGCATCGCGCAGCGTGCTGTGCCGCTCGCGCCACAGTTCACTGCGTGCAATAAACGCCAGGATCGCCCCCGCCAAAGCCCACCGGCCCAAGGCCAACATGTGGGGCTCCACCACGCCGATTGCGCTGCGTGCCACGATGTAATTGACCGACCATAAGGCCGGTGTGACCCACATCAACCACGAGGCGATGCGGATGCGGGATTCAGGGGTATTCAATAAAGACATGGCATCGATTGTGCAGGCCAAAAAAAACCGCCCCGGTTTGTGGTGGCCGGGGCGGTTGGCGACTCAGACGCCGGAGGGGCGCAGAACCTGATTTTTAAGCCAGACGCGACTGCAGGGCAGCTTTGGTGTCCAGCAAGGCCTGGGGCAGGTGGTAGCTCAGCTGCGCAAAGAGCTCGTCGTGCAGCTTGAACTCGGCTTGCCAGGCGGCGGGGTCGATGCTGGTGACGGACTTGAATTGCTCAGCGCTGAACGCGATGCCGCTCCAGTTGATTTCGCTGTAAGTGGGCACGATGCCGAACATGGTCTCTTCGCCCTGGGCATTGCCTTCTAGGCGGTCGATCATCCACTTGAGCACGCGCATGTTGTCACCGTAGCCGGGCCAGACGAACGCGCCGTCTTCGCCCTTGCGGAACCAGTTCACGCAGTACATGGCGGGCAACTTGTGGCCAGCGGCTTGCGCTTTGGCGCCAGTGTCCAACCAGTGCTGAAAGTAGTCGCTCATGTTGTAGCCACAAAACGGCAGCATGGCGAACGGATCGCGGCGCACCACGCCTTGTGCACCAAAGGCGGCGGCAGTCGTCTCCGAGCCCATGGTCGCGGCCATGTACACACCTTCGGTCCAGCTGCGCGCTTCGGTGACCAGTGGCACGGTGGTCGAGCGGCGGCCGCCGAACATGAAGGCGTCGATGGGCACACCTGCAGCGTCGTCCCAAGCGGGGTCGAGTGCGGGGTTGTTGGTCGCAGCCACGGTGAAGCGGGCATTGGGGTGAGCGGCTTTGGCGCCGGTCTCTTTGGCGATCTGGGGTGTCCAGTCCTTGCCTTGCCAGTCGATCAAATGGTCGGGCAGCTTGCCGGTGTCTTTTTCCATGCCTTCCCACCACACGTCGCCGTCGTCCGTGAGGGCGACGTTGGTGAAGATCACGTCCTTGTGCAGGCTCAGCATGCAGTTGGGGTTGGTCTTCATGTTGGTGCCAGGGGCGACGCCAAAGTAACCGGCTTCGGGGTTGATGGCGACCATCTTGCCGTCGGTGTGGGGCTTGACCCAGGCGATGTCGTCACCAATGGTGGTGACTTTCCAGCCGTCAAACGCTGCTGGCGGCACCAGCATCGAGAAGTTGGTCTTGCCGCAGGCGCTGGGGAAGGCCGCTGCCACGTGGTACTTTTTGCCTTGCGGGTTGGTCACGCCCAAGATGAGCATATGTTCGGCCAACCAGCCCTGCTCGCGGCCCATGTTGGACGCGATGCGCAGCGCAAAGCACTTCTTGCCCAGCAGCGCGTTGCCGCCGTAGCCCGAACCATAAGACCAGATTTCGCGGGTCTCGGGGTAGTGCACGATGTACTTGGTGCTGGGGTTGCAAGGCCAGGATGTGGTGTCCTTTTGACCTGCGGCCAAAGGCGCGCCCACGGTGTGCATGCAAGGCACAAATTCGCCGTCGGTGCCCAGCACGTCGAACACCGCTTTGCCCATGCGGGTCATGATCTTCTGGTTCACCACCACGTAGGCGCTGTCGCTCAGCTCTATGCCGATGTGGCTGATGTGCGAGCCCAGCGGGCCCATCGAAAAAGGCACCACGTACAGGGTGCGACCGGCCATGCAGCCGTCAAACAGCGGGTGCAGCGTGGCGCGCATTTGCGCGGGTTCCATCCAGTTGTTGGTCGGGCCTGCGTCTTCTTTTTGGGCCGAGCAGATGTAAGTGCGGTCTTCCACGCGGGCCACGTCCGACGGGTCGGAGCAAGCCAAGAAAGAGTTGGCGCGCTTGGCCGGGTTGAGCTTTTTGAAGGTGCCGGCCGCGACCAGTTCGGCGCACAGGCGGTCGTACTCTTCTTGGGAGCCGTCACACCAATAAATGTTGGCGGGCTTGCACAGGGCGGCCATTTCGGCGACCCAGGCGATCAGTTTGGCGTTTTTGACGTAGGTGGGCGTGTTGAGGTTCAGGCCCTGCATCACAGGTGAGTTCATGGGAGGCTCCAAGTTTAAAAATCGTTTTTTCAAAACCTCTGCGCAGGGGCTTTGAAAAAACGGCTGGGGTGCTGAGATACTGAAGGCTTTGGCCGTTTCAAAAACTGGATGTAACGGCTGTGTAACCAGCGGGCCTCGATTTTAGGGAGACTGCTTGTTTTGTGCCTGTCAGGTGGGCTGAAAACCTCTTTAAAACTATGCAAAAGAAGCATGACGTTATGCGTGGCACTGTGGGGTCGGGTTTCACTCCCCTGCGGCGCTTTGGGCTGTTGTTGGTCTTGGCGGCCGCGTGTCTCGCCCCATGGGCGGCGCAGGCACAGAGCCCAGTGCGCATCAAAATCGCCGCCGCCAGCAACTTGAAGTTTGTACTGGCTGACTTGGCGAGCCTATACAGGCAACAAACAGGCGTTCAGGTGGATGTGAATTTGGGGGCATCGGGCAACCTGGCACGGCAGATCTTGCAGGGCTTGCCGGTGGCGCAATTCATCTCGGCCGACGAGGTGTGGGTGGCCGAATTGGCCAAAGCTGGGCGCACGGTGGACGCCGGACAGCGTTACGCCACGGGCCGACTGGCGCTGGTCGTGCCTAAAAATTCAGCACTGCCGCTGGCCCAAGGCTTGGCAGCCGTGGTGCGTGCGATGAAGCCGGGCGACAAATTCGCCATCGCCAACCCGGCGCTGGCCCCCTATGGCGTGGCGGCTTTGGAGGCTTTGCAGCGTGCAGGTGTCGGGCCGTTGCCTGCACACCAGAAAGTGCTGGGCGACCACATCGGCCAGGCCACCCAGTTTGTGGCCACGGGCGCAGCGCAAGCGGGCATCACGGCTTTGGCCCTCGCCCAAGCCCCCGAGATCGCTCAGAGCTTGCAGGTCTTGCCGCTGCCCGCTGACCTGCACGCCCCTTTGCACCAGCGCATTGTGCTGCTCAAGGGCGCGGGTGCGGCGGCGGCAGATTGGCACCGGTTTTTGCTCAGCCCGGCAGCCCAGGCGGTGTTTGTGCGGCACGGCTACGCCTTGCCGCAATAATCCAGCCCACCACCTCATTTTTCAGCTCTGCCTTCAAACCTCACACCATGGATTGGTCTGCCCTTCACGTTTCACTGACCCTGGCGGCTCTGACCACCTTGGCTTTGCTGCCGGTGGGCTTGGCGCTGGCCCGCTGGCTGGCCGTGACCGCTTGGGCCGGGCGGCCGGTGGTCGAGGCTTTGCTGCTGCTGCCTTTGCTGCTGCCCCCCACCGTGATCGGGTTTTACTTCTTGGTGGCCTTTGGTCAAGGCAGCGCCTTGGGGGCGTGGCTTGCAGCTTCGGGCATTCGGCTGGTGTTCACCCTCGAAGGCCTGTTGCTGGTGAGCGTGCTGGTCAACTTGCCATTCATGGTGCAACCGATTCAACGCGCCTTTGCGGCGGTGCCCCACAGCCTGCGCGAGGCGGCTTGGGTCTCAGGCCTGTCCACATGGCAGACGTTTTGGCGCATCGAATTGCCCCTGGCCTGGCCCGGTTTGCTGGCGGGCATGGCCCTCACCGTGGCGCACACTTTGGGTGAGTTTGGTGTGGTGCTCATGGTGGGCGGCAACATCGAAGGCGAGACGCGCACCCTGTCGGTGTCGCTGTACGACAAGGTGCAGGGCATGGATTTGAAGTCGGCCCATGTGATGGCGCTGGCGCTGGTGGGTGTGTCTTTGCTGGCGCTCACGCTGGTGTTGGCCTTTGACCGGGTGGGCCAACGCGGCCGCGCCCTGCAGGAGCGCTGATGCAAGGCTTGCAAGTGCAACTGCGCTCGGCCAGCCCGATCCGGCTGGAGGCTGAATTTGACTGCGGCGCGGGCGAGTTGGTGGCCCTGGTCGGCCCGTCGGGCAGTGGCAAAACCAGCATGCTGCGCGCCATTGCCGGGCTGTGGACGCCAGCCGATGTGCAGGGCCACATCCGGGTGGCAGGCCAGGCTTGGTTGGACACGGCAGCGGGCGTGCAGCTCAGCCCGCAGCAGCGCCGGGCGGGTCTGGTGTTCCAGCATTACGCGCTGTTTCCGCACATGACGGCGCAAGCCAATGTGGCCCTGGCCGCTGGGCCGGGTTGGTCGAGCGCCGACGTGCAGACTTTGCTGGCCCGCTTGGGGCTGGCCACCCTGAGTCAGCGCAGGCCCTCGCAACTGTCGGGCGGTCAGCAGCAGCGCGTGGCGCTGGCGCGGGCGCTGGTGCGTGTGATGCCCAGGCCCACAGCGGACGCCACCCCAACACCCCAAGCCTTGCCCGGCGTCTTGCTGCTGGACGAGCCGTTTTCTGCGGTGGACGCGCCCACACGCCAGACGCTGTACCGCGAGTTGGCCGCCTTGCGCCAAAAGGTGTCGGTGCCCATGCTGCTGGTCACGCACGACTTGGCAGAAGCCCGCCGCCTGGCCGACCGGGTGGTGATCGTGGACGCGGGCCAGACCCTGCAAACGGGCGAGCCCGCCCGCGTGTTTGCCAGTCCGCGCAACGCCCGGGTGGCCGAACTGGTGGGCATTCAAAACCATTTTGAGGGCCGCTTTTTCAAGGACCACGCTGGCTGGGGGCGCTTGCGCTGGACCGATGCGGCGTCATCAGACACCGGTCTGGACTTAGCGGTGTTCGACAAGAACAAGATCGACGACGGCACCCAGGTGACTTGGGTGCTGAACGGGGAACAGGTGGACGTGATGGCCGATGGCGAGGCGCCCAGCATTGCGCCGCTAGGTCACACCCGTTTGCGTTGCCAGTTGCTGGAGGTTTTGTCGCTGGGTGAAATCAGTTTGTGCACGCTCAGGCCGCAAGCCTTGCCCAGCCAAACCATCACCCTGAACCTGACCAGCCGCCTGCTGCAGCGTTTGCAGGTTGGCTCGGGGGGTTGGGTTCAGCTGCAAATCGCACCAGAGGCACTGCACATCATGCCGGTACGGACAAAATAAAACCCGCAAAGCGCGCGCTGTTGCGGGTTGGGCTTGGAGGGTGCCGCCAGGGCGGGGCACCCGACTGGGCCGGGGCCTCAGGCCATGACCACGGCAATGAAAGCCAGCAGGAAAATCAGCACGGCGCCCGCGGCCGGAATGACCAAAGGAATGTGCTTGACCACGTTTTCCACGGGGTCGTCAGAAGTGTGTGCGTCGTTGTGATTGGACATGGGAGACCTCAGAATAAGAATGGCAATATTGTAGCCAAGCAAGGCTGTCGGGCCGCTGACAACCCGGCTCACATCAGGGCATAGGTGGTGCTGGCCCGGAAAACGCTCTTGCCGTCATCGGCCCCGCTCAGGTCAATTTCGCCAAAGGCCATGGCTTTGCCCGCTCGCAGCACCCGGGCGGTGACCAGCGCGTCCTGGCCCGACAGGGGTTTCATGAAGCTGCTCGACAACTGCACCGTGCTGCAGGGCCGGAACTGCCCAAAGTGGCTGATCAGCGCCAGCACCATGGCCGTGTCGGCTGCGGCCATCATGGCCTGCCCGCACAGCATGCCGCCCACCCGCGACAACTGGTCGCTTTGCGGCAGTCGCAGGGTCACGCTGTCGGCGTCAAAGCGCTCGACCTTCAGGTTCAGCGCCTGCACCCAAGGGGCAAACAGGTCGGACAGGGCTTGCTGCAGGGTGTCGGTGGTCATGGGATTCATGACGCGAGTTTAAACAAGGGCCCACACGATGGGCTGGTTTAGGCGCTGCAACTCACACTTGAACACTATCTTTCCACGATGGCTATTTACACCCTTGTTCTCGGCGCTGGCCGAGCCCGCCTTGAGCGTGCCACTGGCGGGTGCCGTGTGTTGACTGGATCCTTGGAGGGTGAACCATCCCGGAGCTTTGGTGCAGCCTTATGCCGTGCTTTTGATGGCCCGTGGCGGACGTTTGTTGACGGGCGATGCCTCCAGCTTGATCAGAAGATAGCCGGTTCCGGATCGTATAAAAAGGTCGTTGGTGTTCGACGGCAATTCGTGCCTGGTGGTGGTCCACTTTCAGCCTAAAGAACAGGGGTGCCCGAACCGCAAGCCGAATGGCATCGGCCTGCGTTAGGGTCATCTTGCTGAAATTCAGAGAAACATTTGCAGTTCATCACTCATTCTTGAACACAAACTCCTGGGTCGCGGTGATTTCTCCGGATTCGGCTGTGCACTTGTATTGCAGCATCGCCGCTCTGACTGATGCGTGAAACACGCTAGGCCCAGACAGAATCGTCACCTCCTTGACCACGCCCTCTTT
>CAMDFT010000106.1 GCA_945897795.1 Limnohabitans sp. Rim8
AATTCCCAGTGGCCCGTCATCACGTCCACACCCAGCAGTTTGCAGGCGTCGACCATGTCTTGGCCGTTGGTCCACAAGCTGGTGCCCGAGCCTTGCCAGGTGTCGCCACCGTCGAGCAACAAAGCGCCAGGGCGGCTGGCCTTCATGCGCTTGACCAGCGTGGCCAGGTGGGCAAAACCACCGACCTTGCCATAGCGCTTGGCGGCTTTTTCGTAGTCTAGAAAAGTCAGCGCATGTGCTTCGGCTGTACCCGGACGGATCTTGGCCACTTGCAGCAAATGCTCACCCACCAAATGCGGCAGGTTGCCCTGCATGGATCCAATGCCCAAATTGATGCTGGGCTCGCGGAAATAAATCGGCTTGAGCTGCGCATGGCAATCGGTCATGTGCAGAAAGGAGACATTGCCGAACTTGGGGATGTCGTACAAGCCATTGGCAGCCGTGGCCGCACTGGCTTCGGCAAATGTGCCCATGCTCAAGCCAGCCATCGTGCCGGCGCCCATGACTTGGATAAATTCGCGTTTGGAGAGATTCATATTTGCAACCACTGATATATAGGGGGCTAAAAAACCCGGACCAGCCGGGTTTTTTAGAGCTTACTGGTTAACGGGCGATTTAGGATCCAGCAACAGGCCCACGATGTGGCGAACTTGGGTCTCATTCAAGATGCCCATGTGGCCCGCGCGAGGCATGTTGGAGCAGGCGTTGTAGGCTTTGGCGTTCCAGATCTTGCCCCAGGTGTATTCCACGATGGCCTTGCTGGCCGGATCGTTGGGGTTGGCCACGCCGCGAATCTTGCCGTAGTTGTAAAGGCTGGGGCCAATGGTCCCGTAAGAAATTTCTTTCTTGTCCATCTGGTGGCAGTTATAGCAATTGCCGCCGTTGATGGCATCGGCTTTATCGCTCCAAGTCAGGCCACGACCACTTTGTGCGATTTTTTCGCCTTCTTTCCAGTCACCGATGAATTTGCCATCCGATGGCCACTTGATGGCTTTGAGGTTGGCTTCTTCGATGCGCTTGGCGGTTTTTTCGTCCAAGGGTTTGCCAGCCACATCGGCTTCACTGCAAACGCGGTTGGTTTCGTCGGTGGCGGTGATGCGCTCGACTTTCACATGGCTTTGGTCACGGAAAGACGCCTTGACGATTTTGTCGGTCAGGTCATTCAGTTCGGCCACAGAAGGGCCGGATGCACAGCCTGCAGCCACCAAAGCGGCAGACAAACTGGCCAATACGAGTTGGGTCTTTTTGTTCATGAGGTTCTCCTGTTCAGATCAGCGCTTGATGGCCGGAGCAACGGAAGCTGCACCCTTGGCATTCACACCCAAATAGGTGGACAGGGCGATGGTCGCGTCGCTGCCAAAACCAGGATACGGAAAACGCTGCTGGCGGTAGCAATCGTTCAGGCGCAGTTGCATGCTCCACATCTGGCCGTTGGAGACGCGGTATGCGGGCCATGCGGCAAAACCAACACCGTCACCGGGGTTCTTGGTCAAGATGGGCAGGTCTTGCAAGCGAATGCGTTTGCCTTCTTCGCCGTGACAGGAGGCGCAGGAAAAGTCATGTGGACCGCCACGTTGGAAGAACAGGCGTTTGCCCACTTCGTAGAAGGTTTTTTCCTGAGCATGCGCTTGTGACAGGTTAAATCGTTGACCTTTGGACTCGGCGGCAATCCAGGTGGCCAAGGCGGTCACATTGGCCATCTCGCCGCGACCAAATGCGGTCTTGGAGATTTCGGCAGCGTTGAAACCTTGCAGGGTTTCCATGCAGGTCACCAAGCGGGACTCCAAGTCCTGCATGCGCTGGGTGTCTGCAAAGTATTTGGGCAACTCCACAAAAACACCTTTGACCACGCCCGGGCCTTTGCCCAGATCGCATTTTTCGAGACTGGCGTTTTTGGGTCCGCGGGCTTTTTTCCAGAGGTCTTCGCCTTTGGCTTCAAACAGTTCAGCGGGGTTGCCGTCTTGCAGCATGGCGCGGTATTCGTCAATGCCTTGGCTGGCGGTCTTTTGGGCCAGAGCAGGCATGGTACTCAGGGCCAGTGCTGTTGCCACGGCCAAACTTGATGCTTTGTTCATTGTCACCTCTGTTGGTATTTTTAAAACGCGAAAAGGGTGAAGTTGTGACTTCACCCTTTGCTCTGTCATCGCACGATCACGAAACGGTGGCTTCGTCGGTGCGGGTATCACCCTTGTTGTCTTTCCAAGTCACTGCAATTTTGTCACCGGCTTTGGCGCCTTTGACGTTGAATTGCAGGAAAGGGTTTTTAGACACAGCGGGGCCCCACTCGGCGGAGAACACGTCTTTACCGTTGAGTTTGGCTGTCACTTCCTGGATGAACCAGGCGGGAACAGTTTTGCCGGAAGCGTCTTTACGCTGGCCGGATTCCATCTCGTGGCTCATGAGCACACGAACGGTTGCTTTGTCGCCAGAGGCCTGGGCACGGATGCGCATTGGATCTGCCATTTTTCTCTCCTAAATCTTTCAGTGAATCAATGTGTGAGGGATGTATGACGGGGCTTAGCCGCCGCAACCGCCCAAAGTGACCTTGACTTCTTTCTTGGCCCACAAGGCTTTGCCGTCGTTCATGATGGCCACAGCGTAGACATCAGAAGACTGGCCCATCTTGGCGCGGGTTGTGAAGTTGGCGTCAACGGCATCGGTCACATGGAACATGGCCACAAGTGCTGCTGGGTTCTTTTCGACCATGATCAGCAAATGCTTGACGCCAGGCAACGCTGTGCTGGCACCCAAAGGCACCACAGCGCCGTTTTCGGCGATGTCTGGACCGGTGATGGTCACGTCTTTGCTTTCAGCCATGCTGGTGGCACCAGCGGCTTTGGCGGAGTCTTGCACCGACTTGGCTTCGAATGCGGCTTTGTTGAAAGCCGCGTGGGCGAACTGTGGGAAACCCGCAGTGGCCAACAGGCCAGCCACAACAGCGCTTTGCTTGAGTGTCTCGCGACGGTTTTGCATCTGATATCTCCTTGATGATTGAGTGATGCTATAGAAACAGGTTCAGCAGTGCAACGGGGATAACCCCGAATTACTTGCTGGCCCCCTTGGAAATCCATTCGGCAATTTGCTTGGCGTCAGCCTCAGGCAGGGATTGCGCGGGCATGGGGATTTGACCATAAACGCCCACACCACCCGCCTTGATTTTGCTCAAAATATAGTCGGTCTTACCGGCTTGTTTTTTTGCAATTTCGTTGAAGCCTGGGCCCACAATTTTCTTGTCTACACCATGGCAAGCGGTGCAACTGTGCTTGTTCAAAAGCGCAATCGCTGCTTTGGCTTCGTTGTTTTCTGGCTTGGCCGCGGCCACTGGCGCTGCTGCGGCCACAGGCATTCCAGCTTTGGGCTCAGGGCGCGTCGTGTCGGCACCGCGCTGGGGGCCGACAATGCGGTTTTGCTCTTGCAAATTGCCATGGGCATTGCGCGCAAAGTCAGGCAGGAACGAAGCGACTTTGGGCTCGGGCGTGCAGTCTTTCATGCACAGCTTGTTGGCGGTATCGGGCTTTTTGACGCCACCAAACTCATTGCCAGGCCACATCGCATGGGCTGTGCTCATGCCATTGCGGTTGGGCATGCGTGCTTGCACTTCTGCGATGTTCTTGTCCGACAACACATAGTTGTCAGGCACGATGTTGGCCAAGTTCAGCAAGAACGCGGTGACGGCATAGACCTCTTCCGTGGTCAATGTCTTGGGGTTGGTCCAAGGCATGGCACGGTTGATGTAATCCCACAGAGTCGACACCGTCGCCACCTTCATGATGGTGGTACGTCCCGGATAGTCAGAGCGGTTCAAATTAGCGACACGCCCAGTCTTGATGTCTTCAGCAGTGGTGCCGCCAATCAGCGGGCTGAACACTTCACCGGACTCACCAAACACGCCGTGGCAGTGAGCACACTTGCCCTCCCAAACATCCTGGCCTTTGGCGACCGAGCCTGAACCTGCAGGCAGGCCCTTGAAGTCGGGGCGCACATCGATGTCCCACTTGGCCACTTCTTTAGGTGTGGCATCGCGGCCGACGCCTGGGTATTTGGTGCCTTGTGCAGCGGCCATACCAGCCACTGCCAAGAGCGCAACCGTCAAAACGGCATTACGAAACCTGGACATTTTTCACCTCACCGTTTTCCTGGACCAACCACGACTGGATGGCATTGTTGTGATAGATCGAGCGCGTACCGCGCACGGCACGCACTTGCTGATATGTGGGCTGCACATGACCGGTGTCATCTTGCGCGCGACTTTGGATGATGGCAGGCTTGCCGTCCCAGACCCAATCCAGGTTGAAACGGGTCAAGGCTTTGGACAAAACCGGGGTCTCCAAGCGTGCCTGACGCCAGTTGCGCCCGCCATCGGTGGACACATCCACGCGCTTGACCTTGCCTTTGCCCGACCAGGCCAGACCGGTGATGTTGTAGAAGCCTTTGTCCAACAAGACTTGACCACCCGAGGGCGTGGTCACCACGCTCTTGATTTCTTGCAAGTTGGTGTACTGGCGGTGCATGCCACCGGGTTGCAAATCAATGTAGTGAATCGCTTCGTCTTTAGCGGCGAAGGGCTTGTCACCCACTTCGACGCGGCGCAGGTACTTGACCCAGCTGACGCCTTGCACGCCAGGCACCACCAAGCGCAGGGGGTAGCCGTTTTCGGGGCGGAGCATTTCACCGTTCTGGCCATAGGCCACGATGACTTCACCTGAAGTGATCAGGCTCATGGGGATGGTTCGGGTCATGGAGGAACCGTCACCACCTTCGGCCAGCACAAACTTGCCGTTTTTCAAGTCAGCACCAGCCAACTCGAGCAAGGTGATCAAGGGCACGCCCGTGAACTCGCTGCAAGACAACATGCCGTGGGTGTATTGCACGGTGGGCACAGCCACATTGCCCCACTCGGTAGCGCTGTTGGCGCCACACTCAATGAAGTGGAAACGCGACACCGAAGGCAAACGCATGATCTCGTCCATGGTGAACACCATGTTCTTTTTGACCATGCCGTTGATCATGAAACGGTGCTTGGACGGGTCGATATCCCACCAACCTTGGTGGTGACGCTCAAAGTGCAAACCGCTGGGCGTGACGATACCGAACAAGGACTGCAGGGGTGCAAACGACACCGAAGCTTGTGTGGTTTGGGTCAGGCCAGGGCTTTGACGGCGTTGCAAGTTCGCTTCGAACTTGGACGGCTTGCCATAACCTTCAACGGCCACGCCTTGACCCAAGCCCACGGCGTGCTCAGGCAGGTTCAGGATGTTGGGGTCGCCACCTTCAACGGGCACCGGGTTGCCCTGGGCCATGGCCATGGGGGCAGCGGCGCCTGCAGCAGCGGCTGCAAAGGCATTGCGGATGAAATCACGGCGACCTTTTTTGCCTTCGGCAAAGACCTCCTTGATGCCCGTTGGGGTCAGGAAGTTTTCAGGTGCTTTTTGCACCCTTCCTGAATTGATGTTGTCTGCGTTCACACAAACTCCTTGTTGGTTTGATCATTCACATCCACACCGATGGCCACCTGCGTGCAAACCGCTCGGCAAACCTTCGCTGCAGTGTCGTCTGCAATCCGATAAAACACCTGAGCGCCTTGACGGCGCTTGCCCAACACACCCGACCTGAACAGGATGTTCAGGTGCTGCGACATGTTGGGCTGGGCCACGCCGATGTTCTCGAGCAATTGACCCACGTTTTTTTCACCCTGGCAAAGCGCGCTGATGATGCGAAGCCGAATGGGTGTTGACATCACGGCAAACAGGTCTGCCGCTTTGTCAAATACCTCATCCTGGTCCACTGTCATGCTGCCCTTACCATTAGGTTCATATATTCGGATGTTCGAATATATACGATAAGCGATGAATCTGAATCAGGGATTACACCGACGCACGCATCTGATCAGGAGAAACCCTGATCAGATGCTTTTAGGAGGCTTATTTTCAGAATTTCCAGCCGTACTGCACACCCAACGATTGCTGGGACATGCGTATGGTTTCTGTGATGCCCGAAGCCCCAGGCATCATGCCGTTGTACATCGAAGGACCGGTGACCGTGTTCTTGGGGGCGTACATGTAAGCCCAGGTGAATTCCGAATCCTTGGACAAGGCATAGGTGCCACCCACGGTGTAATGCTGCTTGATCACACCGGGTGCCAGGATGTTGAAGGTCACATTTTCGGGTTTGACCGGATTGGTACTTTGGTTGTAACCCACGCGCAACACCATGGTGGGCGTGGCTTGCCACTGCACACCCAGCTTGATCACGCTGACGTCAGACCATCCAAATCCGGGGCCATTGGGCGAGCCCATTGGGTTGCCCGCCATCAAGTTGCTCATGGGGTTGCCAATAGAGGTCACGCCGCTGTACTTGATGCGCGAATAATCTGCTGCCACCGACACGGCTGGCGTGACTTGGACATTGACGCCCAAGGCATAGTTTTCAGGGATATCGAACGAACCTGCGCCAGCAAACAAACCGGCGTACTCGTCGAATTTGCCCATCTTGGTCTTGGGGGAATACGTCGCTCCCAACTTCAAGGTGTTGCTCAACTGGCCCAAGTAACCCAATCGAACACCCACGCCCGTGCTGCGGTCTGTTCCGGTGTTACTAACCTTGGTGGGCGCCATGGAAAAACCCGCAAAAGCATCCAGGCCCGTGGCCTTGAATTGCTGCACCACCAAGAGCGGTGACACACCCACCGAGTGGTGCGCGTCGAGTTTGTAGGCAAAAGTGGGCGCGATGATCAGCTGCATCAAATCCACACCGAGCTTGCCCTGGCCGCACAACAGGTTGCCCTGGTAGGGCTGGCCGTTATTGGGATTCATGCACATGACATTGCCACCTTCGTATTCGGTGTTCATGCCGCCATTGCCATAGACCGTGACGCCCCAGCTCATCTTGTCATCGATCTGGGTGTTGTAGGCAAATTCAGGGATCGCGAAGGCACTGCCATCGCTTTTCACATCGCCTTCAAGCATGCCGCCAAAACCCGGAGCTGAGCGTGCTGCGCTGCGTTTGGGCATGAAGATGTCCACGCCGATTTCGGCGCGCTTACCCGCCCACACAGATGCAGCTGGGTTGTTAATGCCGGCAAATGCGTTGTCCGTCACAGCCACGGAGGCACCGCCCATGCCTTTGGATTTCATGCCAAAGCCGTGTGGGAAATAACCGTCGGTCGCCCAAGCAGCCGACGCGGTGGCCAAAACAGCCGCCACCACCGTCGCGCGCAAAGTGTTTATTTTTTTCATGTTTGTCTCCTGGTGTTGACCGTTTAAAACTCACCCTTGCTGCCGCGTTCCATCATTTCCCAGATGGTGTCGCGCACGGCTTGGGCCTCTTCCTTCAGGGGCGAGGGCAGCTTGCGGCCCATCTTGACCATCATGTCCATGTTGAGGGTGTAGAGCCACAGGCCGTCTTCTTTTTCCACCATGGAAATGCGGCAAGGCAGGTAAGCGGCCATGTGCGGGCTGAAGTCCACCATCTTGCGGGCCGTCAAGGGCGAGCAAAACGAATACACCGTCAGCAGCTTTTCTTTTTTGCCCGAACGGGCTTCGAGTTCTTTGGACAACGGCAAGGTGCCCACATCGCGCATGTTGCGCTCGGTGGCGACTTGCTTGAGCACTTGCTCGACCTCTTGAGCGGTCACGCCCTTCTTGACTTTGCGCTCCCAGGTGGTGGCCACGGCAATGTCGCCCTCGCCTTCGACCCAGCGGTCCCACATGCGGCCAGCTTCGGCCGCCGCGCCGGTTTCGAGTTTGCCCATGGTGCTGATGGTGCCGCAGCCGGTCAACCAGATCGAGCTGGCCAAAACGGCCCATTTCAGCCATGTGAAGGATTTGCGCATTGTTTTTTCTCCTGAGGTCATGCATGGATGGAAATCCAGCACGACACAACATGTGTCGCGCTGGATTGAAGTCCATCATCCTGCTCTGAGAAAAATAAGGTATTGGCACATACCCTATACCCTATGGGGTAAGGTATCAGTCAGGCGCCCACAAGGCGCGCCCTTAAGGCCTCATTTGAATTTGTAGTGATCGCGGTTGAGCACCGCTGCGACCGAAGTCACGTCCTCTGGAAACATGCCCAGATTAAGCTCCGTGTTGCATTGCTCCACCATGCCGCGCAGCAAGGAAGCGTTGTTGATACGGCCCTGCGGTTTGTAAATGGCACTGCCATTGCCACCAACTTTGGAGACATGGCAGGCCACGCACTTGCTTTCGGCGATCAATTTTTCGCCCAATTTGTAGTCAGCCTCTTTGAAGATTGCTGGCTGCGCATGGGCAAGTGTTGCAAAAAAGGAACTCATAAAGACCATCACGGTCTTGTTTCGGGTGTTCATTCAAGTCTCCCATCAAAAAAGCCGCTCAAAGGCAAACCCTTGAGCGGCAAAAAAAAGCCACGAGTACCAATCGAGCTTTCTAAATCATTCGGTTTTGATCAAGCCCGCGAGGGCTTGCAATTACTTGGCACCGGCCAAAATCCAGGTGGCCAGTGTCTTGGCGTCAGCTTCGCTCAATGCGGCTTGTGCTGGCATAGGAATTGGACCCC
>CAMDFT010000107.1 GCA_945897795.1 Limnohabitans sp. Rim8
TTCGTTGGGCCATGATATTTCTTTCTGTCGTGAGTCCCGGTGGGGGGGCCTCCGGCGGCCTGGCGGGGCCTGTTTAAAAAATTCCCAGAACCGAGAACTGCCAGGTTCAATGCTCGGGGAAATTACAGAAAGGATGTTGCACTAACACGTAGGCAGTTGTACGCTTACTCAAAGCATAAGTGGCTCCCACTGCAACGTCGTTACCTTTCGCTGACAGAGCAACACCAGCAGTAGAAAGTTTGTTAGTACCAACGCCAGCCATCAAAGTCATAGCACCCATTGGCACAGCAACGCCCAAGTTTGTCTCTTTGGTCGTAACTTCACCGCCAGCAGCTGTGGTGTCGTTGTCATCTTTGAAAGTTGTAAAACCAGCGAAGATTTTGGCAACACCCAAATCATACGTACCAGTCAAAGCAGAACCTGTGTATTTTGCGTTAGCAGCAGCAGCAGCCGTACCAGCAGCAGTTGCCGCTGCCGCTGTTGCGGCCTCAATAAGACCCACGCGGTCAATGGCCATACCTTTTTCAGTTCCGCTAGCGGCTGCCAACATCAAAGGACCAGATGTGTAGTTGATGTAAAAGCCTTGAGCCGATGATTTACCAGCACTGCCAACTGATGCATTAGATTGTGCATTGTTTTGAGCAGCCATCAATCTAACAGTCAGCCCCGAGAAGCTGGGGGTTGTATAGAAAAATGCATTGGAAACACGAGCACCAGTTGCTGCCATGCCAAGCTGGTTCACAGTGCCAGCACCCGTTGTGCCGAACACGTCAGATGCGCCAACCGTGCTGAACAAAGGCGTGTAGGAACGACCCAAGCGAACTTCACCGAAACCACCAGACAAACCCAAAGTTGAGTCACGACCAGCAGTAACACCCAGAGCGCCCACATCCATGTCCAAGTCCATTTCGTGAACGAAATTGGCCTTCAAACCACCGCCGAGGTCTTCAGTACCTTTGAAGCCCAGCATGCCTGTGGACAAACCATCTTCGTTGACAAGGTTGTTGGCTTTAAAGAACGCAGTTGGCGCACCAGTTTCTGAGACTGTTGTCTTTTGGTTGTTCATGCCAACATCCAAACGACCGTAGATGGTCACGGAAGATTGAGCGAAAGAAGCGCCGGAAATGTCGGGAACAAATAGGTTGTCCGGTTTTTAGCAAGTAATCTGTCCGGTTTGGGGAGTGCGATGCAAGACGCACCGATCAGCCGGACTCGCTACATGCAGGAGAACCGGAAGATGAGATTCGAACATGCATATGTCGGCTGGAGTGAAGGCAGACTGACTCAGAGTGAGGCCGCTGAGCTGCTGGGCCAATGCGAGCGCAGTTTTCGCCGTCACGTCCAGCGTTACGAAGCGGACGGGCTGCAAGGGCTGTTGGACAGGAGATTGAGCCAGATCTCCAAGCGCCGAGCCAGCGCGGCCGAGGTGGACCAGGTGGTTACGCTGTACAAAACCAGTTTTGCAGGCTGGAATCTGAGCCATTTTCACAGCAAATACAAGGCCGAATTCAAAGGTGTGCGCAGCTACAGCTGGCTCAAAAGCGTGCTCCAAGGAGCGGGGGCGGCCAAAGTTCACAAGGCGCGTGGCAAGCACCGCATCAAGCGCGATAGGGCGCCGCTGGCGGGGATGATGATCCACCAAGATGCCAGCACGCACCGCTGGGTTGAGCAATCGGTGTGGGATTTGGTGGTCACGATGGACGATGCAACGGGCGAGCACACGTCCATGTTCTTTTGTGAGCAAGAAGGCAGCGCCTCCAGCTTTCACGGGATCGGTCAAACGATCGCCCGTTATGGGCTATTTGCAAGCCTGTACACCGATCGAGGGGCGCATTACTTCACCACGCCCAAGGCGGGTGGAAAAGTCGACAAAGTCAACCTCACACAGCTTGGGCGGGCCCTCAAGCAACTGGGGATTGGTCACATTGCAGCCTACTCGCCTCAGGCGCGCGGGCGCAGCGAGCGAGCCTTTCAAACGCATCAGGGCCGTTTGCCACAAGAGTTGGCGCGAGCGGGCATCACAGACATCCAGGCGGCAAACCGTTATCTGGAGGAGGTGTATCGCCCAGAGCACAACCGAGAGTTTGGGGTGGCCAGCCGCTGCGAGGGGACAGCGTATGTGCCGTTCATCAGCGGCAATCTTCCCGATATTTTGTGTGAGCAGCACGAGCGCACGGCAGACAACGACAACTGCGTGAGCTTTGAAGGACTGCAGCTACAGATCCCGGCGGACGAGTTCAGGTATCACTATGTGCATACGCGCTTGAGGGTGCATCGGTATGTGGATGCAACGCTGGCTGTGTTTCATGGGCCGCGCAGGCTCGCTTGTTATGACGCCAAGGGGCAGCAGCACCAAGACTCAGGAAAGGAGCAAAGACTGGCCGCATGAAGCCAGTCAAGAGACGGACCGCTTACTTGCATAAAAGCAGCTCATGAGTGCAAGCAAGAAAAGCGGACAATTAACTTGCTACCAAACCGGACAGTTCTATTTACTGCCGACAGCACGGGTGCTGTCAGAAATACCTCAGGCAGCATCCATTACAATTTCGGCCATGTTCCACGCCCGCCTGTTCAACCTGAACTCTGCTTCTGCCACCACGGCAGCGGTTGGCGTGCGTGCAACCACCACAAAAACCACGACCATTAAGGGCTGATCCAGCCTGGTTCGTCGTGCGCCCCCCGGCCAGACGAGCCGGGCAAACAGTCTGGTCTGACACTGTTTTAAAAACTGAAAGGGCGTTGAAATGAGCAAGTTAGTAGGTTTGGTCGGCTGGCGCGGCATGGTCGGCTCGGTTCTGATGGACCGCATGATTCAGGAAAAAGACTTTGACCTGATTGAGCCCTTGTTCTTCTCCACATCGAACGCGGGTGGCAAATCCCCCTCGATGGCCAAGAACGAAACCACGCTGCAAGACGCCTTCAACCTCGAGCAGCTCAAGCGCTGCGAGATCATCATCACCGCCCAGGGCGGTGACTACACCTCTGAGGTCTTTCCCAAACTGCGCGCTGCGGGCTGGAATGGCCATTGGATCGACGCCGCATCGACCCTGCGCATGGAAAAAGACGCCGTGATCATCCTCGATCCGGTCAACATGCCCGTGATCAAAAACGCCCTGGCCCACGGTGGCAACAACTGGGTGGGCGGCAACTGCACCGTGTCGTGCATGCTGATGGGCGTGGGCGCTTTGTACAAAGCCGGTCTGGTCGAGTGGATGAGCACCCAGACCTACCAGGCGGCCTCGGGCGGCGGCGCGCAACACATGCGCGAGCTGCTGACCCAATACGGTACCCTGAACGCCGAAGTCAAAGCCCTGCTGGACGACCCGAAGAGCGCGATTCTGGAAATTGACCGCTTGGTGGTGGCCAAACAACGCGCCTTGACAGCATCCGAGACCGCCAACTTTGGCGTGCCACTGGGCGGCTCCTTGATCCCCTGGATCGACAAGGACCTGGGTATCGGAAAAAACCAGGATGAACCCGGTTGGGGCACATCCAAAGAAGAATGGAAAGGCATGGCAGAAACCAACAAAATCTTGGGGCTGGGCGAGGGTTTCAACTCTGCAGCCATCCCCGTAGACGGTTTTTGCGTGCGCGTGGGCGCGATGCGCTGCCACAGCCAAGCCCTGACTTTCAAGCTGAAAAAAGACATACCCGTGGCCGACATCGAAGCCATGATCGCTGCGGACAACAATTGGGTCAAAGTGATTCCCAATACCCGCGAAGCGACTATCAAAGATTTGACACCTGTTGCCGTCACCGGCACCATGACCATCCCCGTGGGGCGTGTTCGCAAGTTGGCCATGGGACCGGAGTATATTGGTGCCTTCACGATTGGTGATCAATTGCTTTGGGGGGCAGCAGAGCCTCTGCGTCGCATGCTGCGCATCTTGCTGGATGCCTGATCAAGCTTCAAACAACCACAGTTTTCCAGGATATCCATGGGTCAATCCAACCGCCAAAAATCAAAAAATCTCATGATGAAAGCTCTGAGTCCTTTGGTTTTTTCAGCATGCGTTTTGCCCGCGATGGCTCTGGATTTGGGTCGGCTTCAAATTCTTTCGGCCATTGGTGAGCCCCTGCAAGCCGAAATAGAAGTGACCCAGGCCTCCACCGACGAATTGCGCACATTTCGTGCGCAGTTGGCCCCCCCTGGCGCTTTCGCTCAAGCGGGCATGGAATTCAACCCAGCGCTGAACGGGGTCAAGGCCAGCTTGCAAACCCGACCCAATGGCGCCCTGTTCATTGTGCTGAATGGCCGAGTGCCGATTCAGGAAAACTTCATCGACTTGATCCTGGAAACACAATCCTCCTCAGGCAAACTGATCAAAAACTACGCCTTATTGATGACCTCGGTCAGCGAACGGGTGGCCAGTGCGAACACGCCCCCCCCGCCTCCAACCAATAACCGCGTGCTTGCCTTGCCGGTCATCAGCCAGGAGCCAGCGCCCATCAACCCGTTGGTAACCCCTTTCAGAACCAACGAGACAGCCAATCCGCTGAACGCCACCAGTGTAGAGCTCAACGACAAGCAAATTCCGGTCTATCGCTTTGCCCCTGTCGACAATGCGCAGGCACCCACCACGGATGCCAGAGCGAACGAATCCAACCGTCCCCCCGCATCGAATCTGAAAGCACCAGCCGTTCAAGCCAGCCCCAAAGTCATGGGTCAAAATTCCCTGAAGGGGAGCAAAACCGTCAAAGTCAGGACAGGCGACACTGCATCACGACTGGCCCTGCAGTTTTTGGGGCCCAACGTCTCTCTGGACCAAATGATGTTGGCCATGCTTGAGGCCAACCCCGATGCATTCATCCAGGGCAACGTGAACATGGTCAAGGCGGGTGCTGTGTTGCGCATACCTGAAGCCGAAGAAGCCACTCAAATTCCCCGCGCAGAAGCACGAAAAACCGTGATGGCTCAGTCGATTGAGTTTGCTGAATATGCCAGACATTTGGCTGAGTCACCCTTCTTGGTGGACAGCAAAAAAAGTCGCGTCATGTCTGGCAAGGTCACGACAGAGTCTGGAAAAACGGAAACTACTGCCCCTCAGCAAGACAAACTGACTTTGTCCAAGTCGAGCGTGGCTTCGACTGCTGCAGAAACCAAAATAGCCAGAGACCGCGAAGCCAAAGACACATCGGACCAACTGGCCGCCTTGAGCAAAAACCTGAAGGATCTGGAGGCCTTGGCCAAAAACTCTTCTGTGCCCAACAACCTAACCACGTCCATGACAACCTCCTCAGCGGCGGCAACGGCAACGCCAACGCCTGATGCAGGCATGTCTGAGAAGATGTCTCAACTGACGAGTTTATCGGGCACGAACCTCAAAGACCTGACTGAAAACAAGCAACTTTGGGCCTGGGCTGCCGCTTTTCTGGCCGCTTTATTCTTTGTGGCCTTTTGGATCAGAAAAAACTCGGCCAAACCCGAGTCCATTTATGCCCCCTCCTACGATGATGTTCCCAACCCTGGCATGGGCCCGGTCATGGGTGAAGGATCAAGCCAAGTCAGCATTCCCGATCAATTGCGTTCGATCGACCTGAACCTTCAGGCCCAAGCAAATGATGCACCGTTGGTGTCTCAGCTTATAAACCCAGCGCCACTGCAAGCGGCCGCGCCAGTTCCTCAGCCCACCGCCGATGAAACCGAACAAAGCAAGCTCAACCTTGCTGCGCAACTGCTGGCAAAGGGTGACAACGACCTGGCCCGTGCGTTGATCCTGTCCGTCGTTTCGTCAACCCATGGCGACATCAAGGCCCGCGCCATGCAGATGCTTGGCCAAATAAAGTGAGGTTGGCCTTGGGCGTCTGCTATTTGGGCACGGCTTACCAAGGCTGGCAAAGCCAAAGCACGGGCTTGACGGTTCAAGACAAGCTTGAAAAAGCCCTGGCGCAGTTCGCCGATGTGCCAAGGGTCAGCACCTTGTGCGCAGGCCGCACCGATGCCGGCGTGCATGGCCTGATGCAGGTGGTGCACTTTGACACCGAACTGCAGCGCGATTCGCAGTCTTGGGTTCGCGGCACCAACCGGTACTTGCCCTATGACATCGCCGTGCAGTGGGCCCAAGTCGTGCCCGATACCTTCCATTGCCGCGCCAGCGCCACAGGCAGGCGCTACATCTATGTGCTGCTCGACTCGATCGTGCGCCCCAGCCTGGAGGCGGGTCGCGTGGGCTGGGTGTACCGCCCACTGGCCGAGGCGCCGATGCAGCAAGCCAGCCAGCACCTGCTGGGCGAGCACGATTTTTCATCCTTTCGGGCCAGCAGCTGCCAAGCGCTGTCGCCGGTCAAAACGCTGCGGCACATCCGCATTTCCCGGCATGGCGCTTATTGGCGCTTTGAGTTCGAAGGCAACGCTTTTTTGCACCACATGATCCGAAACATCATGGGCTGCCTGGTGACGATCGGTCAGGGCAACCAGTTGCCCGACTGGATGCGCGAGGTGCTGCTGGCCAAAAGCCGCGATGCCGCAGCGCCCACATTTTCCCCCGATGGCCTTTACTTTGCGGGCCCGATCTACAGCCCCGAATGGGACCTGCCCGACACCACCCCTGCTTTTGATTGGTTGCCATGAGCCCGCTGAGCAACATGCCCAAGACGGCGCTGATCAGCACCGCCCCGCAGCAACGCACGCGCATCAAGATGTGTGGTTTCACCCGCGAGGCCGATGTGTTGGCCGCCTGCGCCTTGGGTGCCGACGCCATTGGTTTTGTGCTCTACCCACCCAGCCCCCGCAGCGTGAGCATCGAACGCGCGGCCGAGCTGGCCCGCCTTCTGCCCGCTTTTGTGACGCCCGTGCTGCTCTTCGTCAACGAGACGCCCGAGCGCATCGAGGCGGCTTGCGCAGCCGTGCCAGGTGCTTTGTTGCAGTTTCATGGCGATGAGTCCCCCGAGTTTTGCGAAGCCATGTCGCTGCTCACAGGCCGCCTGCACCTCAAAGCGGCCAGAATTCCCCTGTCCGAAGTCCAGGACTTCGACTTGCTAGAATTCTATGAAATTCACCACGCTGCCCAAGCCCTCTTGCTCGACGCTCATGTCGACGGATACGGCGGGGGTGGGAAAACATTCAATTGGTCACTGCTGCCACCAAACGTCAATGCTCACCTCGTTTTGTCTGGTGGACTCACACCTGCAAACGTGGCCGATGGCATTCGGACACTGCGCTCACACGGCCTGTCACTGGCCGTTGACGTGAGCTCGGGCATCGAAGCAGGCAAGGGCCTGAAAGATGCCGAAAAAATCCAGCAATTCGTGGCCGCCGTGCGAGCGGCCGATGCTGACCTCCTTTGAATTTTTTCCGGGTTGACCCCCGGCCCCCATTGCCATGTACGACTACCAACAACCCGACATCAAGGGCCATTTCGGCATTTATGGTGGCAGCTTTGTCAGCGAAACCCTGACGCACGCCATCAACGAACTCAAAGCCGCTTACGCAAAATACCAGCACGACCCCGAATTCATCGCCGAATTCAAGTCCGAGCTGGCGCACTTTGTGGGCCGTCCTTCGCCGGTTTACCACGCAGCCCGCATGAGCCGCGAGATGGGCGGCGCGCAGATTTTCTTGAAGCGCGAAGACCTCAACCACACCGGCGCGCACAAGATCAACAACACCATCGGCCAGGCCATGCTCGCCAAGCGCATGGGCAAGCCGCGCATCATTGCCGAAACCGGCGCGGGCCAGCACGGTGTGGCCACGGCCACCATCTGCGCCCGCTATGGTTTGGAGTGCGTGGTCTACATGGGCAGCGAAGACATCAAACGCCAAAGCCCCAACGTCTACCGCATGAAGCTTCTGGGCGCGACCGTGGTGCCGGTTGAGTCGGGCAGCAAAACCCTGAAAGATGCCCTGAATGAAGCCATGCGCGACTGGGTGGCCAACGTGGACAACACCTTCTACATCATCGGCACCGTGGCGGGCCCGCACCCCTACCCCATGATGGTGCGCGACTTCCAGAGCGTGATCGGCGAAGAGTGCCTCACGCAAATGCCCGAGATGTTCAAGAGCCTGCAAATGGCAGAACAGCAACCCGATGCGGTACTGGCCTGCGTGGGTGGTGG
This sequence comes from Limnohabitans sp. Rim8, assembly GCA_945897795.1. Classification (GTDB taxonomy): domain Bacteria; phylum Pseudomonadota; class Gammaproteobacteria; order Burkholderiales; family Burkholderiaceae_C; genus Limnohabitans_A. The sequence goes on from CAMDFT010000107.1 coordinate 8,056, forward strand.
CAGCAACGCCATGGGCATCTTCTACCCCTACATTTCGCATGAGAACACCCGCCTGATCGGCGTGGAAGCCGCAGGCGAAGGCATGGATTCGGGCAAGCACTCGTGCTCGCTGCAGATGGGAAGCCCCGGCGTGCTGCACGGCAACCGCACTTATATCCTGCAAGACGACAACGGCCAGATCACCGAAACGCACAGCGTGAGCGCCGGTCTGGACTACCCCGGCGTCGGCCCCGAGCATGCCTTCCTCAAAGACATCGGTCGCGCCGAGTACGTGGGCATCACCGACAAAGAAGCACTCGAGGCCTTCCACTACCTGTGCCGCAC
>CAMDFT010000108.1 GCA_945897795.1 Limnohabitans sp. Rim8
CCGATGGTCTGCGTGCCGCTGATGGGCGACTCGCGCAGCTCGGCAATGCGCTCGCGCACCAGCTTGTCGTAGGCGGCGGTGGCGGCAAAGCGAAAGGAATGCTCGGCGGTGATGAGTTCGACCGAGGCGGCCAGACCGATCAGGCGGTCAAGCATGGTCTGGTCTTGCGCGGCCTTGTTTTGCAAGGCGGCCGTGATGTCGGCCAATTCGCGCTCGGCCAGCCCCAGTTGCGCGCCCACGGCTTTGGCCACGGGCAAGCCGCGCAGGGCCATCAGGCGGTAGGTTTCCAGTTCCAGCAAGCGTTGCGAGATGCGGCCACCGCGCGTGTCGCTGGTGGCTTCAGGGGCCAGCACCAAGATGCGCTCAAAGCCGCTGGGTCGCAAATGGAAGTCGGTCACCACCAGCGAGTGCGCGGGGTTGCCCATGCGCGAGGCCACCACCGTGTGTTCGCCAAACCAATGCCGCGCTTTGCGCAAGGATTGCTGCGGGTCGCTCAGGTCGTCGTGCAGCATGATGAGCTTGACCGCAGCAAAGGTGCGCCCGGGAATGGCGGCCAGCCAACCGTCGGGCAAGGCCAGGAAAGACAGCAGTTCCGGGTCTTGGGCGTCCAGGCCTGCGTCTTGCGGCAGTGGCTGGACCAGCGAGTAGCGGGTGAATTCGGTGTGCCGCTCCCATTTGAGGGTGTAGGCCCCCAGGCGCAAACGCACAAAGTTGCCTTGCATCTCCACGAGCATCAAATCGGGTTGCAGGCGCTTAAGGTGCTCCCATTCCTGCTCGCGGCTGACCCCGTTGTTGAACACACCCACCAAGACGATGAAGGCTGGCAAACGGATACGGGCGCTGGGGCGGGCATGGACCTCGTTGTGCAGCGCAACGCGCAAAGGGTCGTCAACAGGCAGGGTGTTCATGGGGTGCTCTGGTGGGCTGGGCAGGTTTGCAGGCTCATTCTAGCGATGGGGTTGGCTTGCAAAGTATGGGGCAGACAGGCCGATGGCGGAGGATCGGCTTGCGGCCTTGGGTCGGATTTGCTGCTGTGGCCAGGCGTGCGATGGGCTCTGGTGCCCAGTATTCGCCTTTGTGTATTAAGCTTTTACTTAATTAACCAATTGCCAATATTGAATTGTCCTGAGCCCCAGACCTTCTTAAAGTGGAGCCCTTCTTCCTCACGAAGGGCTGCACCCCATGTTGAAAGCACTGATCTTTGATGTCGACGGCACCTTGGCCGACACCGAAATGGCCCATTTGGCGGCGTTCAACCGTGCCTTCTCCGAGGTGGGCCTGGATTGGCACTGGGATGTGCCGCTGTACACCCGCTTGTTAGCCGTCTCAGGCGGCAAAGAGCGCATCAAGGCGTTTTGGCAGACCCTGGAGACCCAGCCCAAGGACATCACTGGCGCGGGCATGCAGGAGACGATTGACCATCTGCACGAGATCAAAACCGCCGCTTACGAGCAAGCGGTGCAAGACGGCTCGGTCCACATGCGTCCGGGCGTGCTGGCGCTGCTGTCGGCCGCCAGTGCGGCAGGGCTCAATCTGGCCATTGCCACCACCACCTCACCCGTGAACATCGCGGCCTTGCTGCGCCAGGCCATCGGGCCGGACTGGATGCAGAATTTTTCGGTGATCGAAGATGCCTCGACCGCCCCGCGTAAAAAACCCGACCCGATGGTCTACCAGCAAACCCTGTCTCGCCTAGGGCTTGCGCCTGAGCATTGCCTGGCGTTTGAGGATTCCGAGAACGGCCTGCGCGCCGCCATGGCTGCAGGTCTGCCAACGGTCATCACCCCCAACGATTTCACGGCCGAACACGATTTTTCTGGCGCACTGCGCATCCTGCCTAACTTGCAAGGCGTGGGCGTGGCCCAACTGCGCGAATGGCATTCATCCATCAAGGTCTCCGCATGAACCCCGTCCGCATCGCCCCGTCCATCTTGTCCGCCGACTTTGCCCGTTTGGGCGAAGAAGTCCGTGCCATCGAAGCCGCAGGCGCCGATTGGGTGCACTTTGACGTGATGGACAACCATTACGTGCCCAACCTCACCATTGGCCCGCTGGTGTGCGAAGCCATTCGCCCGCATGTGCAGATTCCGATCGATGTGCATTTGATGGTCGAGCCTGTGGATGCGCTGGTGCCCTTGTTTGCCAAGGCCGGTGCCAACATCATCACCTTCCACCCCGAGGCCAGCCGCCATGTGGACCGCACCTTGCAAATGATCCGCGACCACGGCTGCAAGGCCGGCCTGGTGTTCAACCCCGCCACCCCGCTGGAGTGGATGGACCATGTGATGGACCGCCTGGATGTGGTGCTGCTCATGAGTGTGAACCCCGGCTTTGGTGGCCAAAAGTTCATCGCCTCCACTTTGCCCAAGCTGCAAGCGGCGCGCCAGCGCATCAACACCCATGTGGCCCGGGGTGGCCAGTCCATCGTGCTGGAAGTGGATGGCGGCGTGAAGACCGACAACATCGCCCAGATCGTGGCCGCCGGTGCCGACACCTGTGTGGCGGGCAGTGCGGTGTTTGGTGCGCCCGATGCCGACGGCGGCTACCGGGGCGTGATGCAAGCGCTCAAGCAAGCCGCTTTGTCCTGAGCCCGATTTCGATTCGCTACTTTTTAAAAAACTTCAGAGAGTGTTTGCCCCATGTCCTTGAGCCCCCGCACCACCCCCACGCTGACGCAGTACCTGATCGAAGAGCGCCGGCGATTTCCGGACGCCAGTGGCGACTTCAACGCCTTGATTCTGGATGTGGCCATGGCTTGCAAAGCCATTGCCAAATCGGTGGCCTATGGCGCATTGGCCGACATGTATGGCAACCATGCGGCCGACGCAGGCGGCAGCATCAACGTGCAGGGTGAAACCCAGAAAAAACTCGATGTGGTCAGCAACGAACTGTTCATCCGCATGAACGAGTGGGGTGGTCACCTGGCGGGCATGGCGTCTGAAGAGATGGATTTGCCCTACGACATTCCGCCGCAACACCCCCGTGGCAAATACCTGCTGGTGTTTGACCCGCTGGATGGCTCCAGCAACATCGACGTGAACGTGTCGGTGGGCAGCATTTTCAGTGTGCTGCGTGCGCCCGACGCCACCGCCGAGGGCGGGCCCTTGACCGAGGCCGATTTCTTCCAGCCGGGTACCCGCCAGATTGCCGCCGGTTATGCCTTGTACGGCCCCACCACCATGCTGGTGCTGAGCGTGGGCAATGGTGTGGCCGGTTTCACGCTCGACCCGGTGATGGGCGAGTTCATGCTGACCCACCCCGAGTTGCGCGTGCCCGAAGACACGCAGGAATTCGCCATTAACGCCTCCAACAGCCGCTTTTGGGAAGCCCCGGTCAAGCGCTATGTGGACGAATGCCTGGCGGGCAAAACCGGCCCGCGTGGCAAGGACTTCAACATGCGCTGGATCGCCTCCATGGTGGCCGAGGCCCACCGCATCTTGATGCGTGGCGGCGTGTTCATGTACCCCCGCGACACCAAAGACCCGAGCAAGCCCGGCCGCTTGCGCTTGTTGTACGAGGCCAACCCGGTCGGCTTCATCATGGAGCAAGCCGGTGGCCGCGCCAGCACCGGTCAAGTGCCCATGCTGAGCGTGCAGCCCACCAGCTTGCACCAGCGCATTGGCTTGGTGTTTGGCTCCAAAAACGAGGTCGAGCGCATCGAGCGTTACCACGCCGAGCCCCCCAAACAAGACAGCTTTGCCCCGCTGTTTGCCGAGCGCAGCTTGTTCCGCGATTGAGCCGCCCTCAGGGCAAGCACCGAATTTCAAAACTACAAGGAGATCTCCATGTCTGAACGCCACCCCATCATTGCCATCACCGGCTCCAGCGGCGCGGGCACGTCCACTGTGACGCGCACTTTTTCGAACATTTTCCGCCGCGAAGGCGTGAAGGCGGCCATCATCGAAGGCGACAGCTTTCACCGCTATGACCGCAAGGAAATGAAGATCCGTCAGGCCGATGCCGAAACGCAGGGCAACAAGAACTTCAGCCACTTTGGCTCTGACAACAACCTGTTTGGTGATATTGAAAAGCTCTTTCGCGATTACAGCCAAACTGGGCAGGGTCAGTCGCGCAAATACCTGCACAACGCCGAAGAAGCAGCCCCTTACAAGCAAGAGTCAGGCACCTTCACGCCCTGGGAAGCCTTGCCACAAGACACCGACATGCTGTTTTACGAAGGCCTGCACGGCGCGGTGGTCACGTCCGAGCACAACATCGCGCAATACCCTGATTTGCGGGTGGGTGTGGTGCCGGTCATCAACCTGGAGTGGATTCAAAAACTCTGGCGCGACAAACACCAGCGCGGCTACAGCACCGAGGCGGTGACCGATACTATTCTTCGCCGCATGCCCGACTATGTGAACTACATCGTGCCGCAGTTTGAGCACACGCATGTCAACTTCCAACGCGTGCCCATGGTGGACACCTCCAACCCCTTCATCTCGCGCGACATCCCGTCGGCCGACGAGAGCATGGTGGTGATCCGCTTTGCCAACCCCAAGGGCATCGATTTTCAGTACCTGTTGAGCATGATCAATGACTCCTGGATGAGCCGTGCCAATACCATCGTGGTTCCTGGCGGCAAGATGGAAATCGCTATGCAACTGATCTTCACGCCCTTTGTCTGGCGCATGATGGAGCGCCGCAAACGGGCGCTGGGTCAGGCTTGAGCAGGAGCACACACATGAGCACACCTTTGAGCACCCCGCACCCCACACCCGATATGGCCCAGCGCATGGCCAACGCCGTGCGCATGCTGGCCGTGGATGCGGTGGAAGCCGCCAAATCTGGTCACCCTGGCGCCCCCATGGGCATGGCCGACATTGCCGAAGTGCTGTGGAACCGCCACCTGCAGCACAACCCCGTCAACCCACAATGGGCCAACCGCGACCGCTTTGTGCTGTCCAACGGTCACGGTTCGATGTTGATCTATGCCTTGCTGCACCTGACCGGTTACGACCTGCCCATGGCCGAGCTGAAAAAGTTCCGCCAACTGCACAGCAAAACCCCGGGTCACCCCGAGGTCGACATCACCCCGGGTGTGGAAACCACCACCGGCCCTTTGGGCCAGGGCATCACCAACGCGGTAGGCATGGCGCTGGCCGAAAAAATGTTGGCACAAGAGTTCAACTGCGAAGAGGATGGACGTCGTCTGGACATCGTGGACCACATGACCTATGTGTTCTTGGGCGATGGCTGCCTGATGGAAGGCATCAGCCATGAAGCCTGTTCGCTGGCCGGCACCCTGCGCCTGTCCAAGTTGGTGGCGCTGTACGACGACAATGGCATCTCGATCGACGGCCATGTGGAAGGCTGGTTCACCGACGACACGCCCAAGCGTTTTGAGGCCTATGGCTGGAACGTGATCCCTGCGGTGGATGGTCACGACCCGCAAGCCGTGCATGCCGCCATCGAAGCGGCCAAGGCGCAGGCGCAACAAGCCAACGGCCGCCCAACCCTGATTTGCTGCAAAACCGTGATCGGCATGGGCTCGCCCAACAAGGCGGGCACCCACGATGTGCATGGCGCTGCGCTGGGCGCTGCCGAAATTGCGGCCACCCGCGAAGCCTTGAACTGGCCACACGCACCCTTTGAGATCCCGGACGATGTGCGCCAGGCCTGGGACGCCACCGCACGTGGCGTGGCCGCGCAAGCCCAGTGGGACCAGTTGTTTGCTGACTACAAAAATCTGTACCCGCAAGATGCCGCCGAGTTCGAGCGCCGCATGCGTGGCGATTTGAGCGCTGCTTACACCCAAGGTCTGGCCCAGGCGCTGGCCGCCATTGTGGCCAAGCCCGATGCGGTGGCCACCCGCAAAGCCAGCCAAAACGCGCTGGATGTGTTGGCCCCCTTGTTGCCCGAGTTTTTTGGCGGAAGCGCCGACCTCACCGGCTCGAACCTGACCAACTTCAAAGGCTGTACCAAGGCCGGCCGCGACACCTGGGGCAACCACCTGTCGTATGGCGTGCGAGAGTTCGGCATGGCCGCCATCATGAACGGCATGGCGCTGCATGGTGGTTTCATTCCCTATGGCGGCACCTTCCTGACGTTTTCGGATTATTCGCGCAACGCCATCCGCATGTCGGCGCTCATGAAAAAACGCGTGATCCATGTCTTCACGCACGACTCGATTGGTCTGGGCGAAGACGGCCCCACGCACCAAAGCGTGGAGCATGTGCCCAGCTTGCGCATCATTCCGGGCCTGGACGTGTGGCGTCCGGCCGACGGGCTGGAGACCGCTGTGGCTTGGGCCTGTGCGGTGGAGCGGCGCGATGGACCCAGCGCCTTGGCTTTGTCGCGCCAGAACCTGCCCCAGCTGCTCAGCAGCGTGGCCGATGCCGACAAGGTGCGCCACGGTGGTTACATCTTGAGCGACATGCCGGGCGCGCAAGCCATCATCGTGGCCACAGGCTCTGAAACCTCGCTGGCCATGCAAGCACAAGCGGACCTGGCCACCCAAGGCTTGGCCACGCGGGTGGTGTCCATGCCCTGCACCAACGTGTTTGACCGGCAAAGCGATGCTTACCAAGACGGCGTGTTGCCCTTGGGTTTGCCCACGGTGGCGGTGGAGGCGGCGCACCCAGACTTCTGGCGCAAATACGTGGGCCGCACGGGCATGGTGATTGGCATCGCCAGCTTTGGCGAGTCGGCTCCGGCCCCGGCGCTGTACGCCCACTTTGGCATCACCCGCGAGCGTGTGTGCGAGGCCGTGCGCACGCTGGTGCACCGCCACCAGCACCGCCAGGCGCAGGCCTTGCCTGAACACATCGTCCCCTCTGACAACTGAAGGCTCGTCATGACGTCACACAAAAAAGCTTATTTTTTCGACCTGGATGGCACCTTGGTCGAAACCGCCCCCGAAATCGCCGATGCGGTGAACGACACCTTGCGCTATTTCGACTGGCCCGAGGTGTCGCAAACCCAGGTCAATGACTGGATTGGACACGGCACCAAAGAGCTGCTGATTCAGGCCTTGGCCAGCGTGACCGAGACCACGGTTGAAGCCGTGCGCCAAGGCTCTGACCTGAAGCAGGCGCTGCCGATTTTTGACCGCTATTATCAGGCCCGCTGCGGCACGCGCAGCCACCTGTACCCGCAGGTGCGCGAAGTATTGGCCGCATTGCGCGCACGCGGCTGCAAGCTGGCGGTGGTGACCAACAAAGAAGGCCGCTATACCGACACCGTGTTGCGCGTGCACGACCTGCATGCGGCGTTTGATGTGGTGATCAGCGGCGACACGTTCCCCGTCAAGAAACCCGACCCGACCAGCGTGGTCGATTGCCTGGCGCGTTGGCAGCTCAAGGCGACTGACGCGCTGTTCGTGGGTGATTCGTCGATTGACGCGGCTACCGCCCGCAACGCCGGGGTGCCAGTTTGGTTGCTGCCCTATGGCTACAACATGGGCGAGTCGGTGCACACCTGTGCGCCCGACCGCGTGATCGACGATTTTTCAGCACTGCTGTGACCGTGTAGGAGCCCACCCCGTGGGCGATGGGCGTGGCACACGCCTTTGAACTGTTTTGAATGAAGAGGAAAATTCATGACCACAAAAATTGGCATCAACGGATTTGGCCGCATCGGCCGCATGGTGTTCCGCGCAGCGGTGCAAAACTTCCAGGACGTGGAGGTGGTGGCCATCAACGATTTGCTGGAACCCGAATACCTGGCTTACATGCTGCAATACGACAGCGTGCATGGCCGCTTTGACGGCGACGTGGCGGTTGAAGGCAACACCCTGATCGTGAACGGCCAACGAATTCGCCTGACGCAAGAGCGCGATCCCGCGAATTTGAAATGGAACGAGGTGGGCGCGGACGTGGTGATCGAAGCCACAGGCTTGTTCCTCGACAAAGAAGGTGCTGGCAAACACTTGACCGCGGGGGCCAAGAAGGTTGTGATTTCGGCCCCTTCAAAAGACGACACGCCCATGTTTGTTTTTGGTGTGAACCACCCCAGCTATGCAGGACAAGCCATCATCAGCAACGCCAGCTGCACCACCAACGCTTTGGCCCCCTTGGCCAAAGTGCTGCATGACAAATGGGGTATCAAGCGCGGTTTGATGACCACTGTGCACGCCACCACCGCCACGCAAAAAACCGTGGATGGCCCCAGCAACAAGGACTGGCGCGGCGGGCGTGGCATTTTGGAAAACATCATCCCCAGCAGCACCGGCGCGGCCAAGGCGGTGGGGGT